>QFOX01000063.1 GCA_003241645.1 Azospirillum brasilense
GAGGAATGACGATTCAGGAAATCACCGACCGCGTGCACCATCTGGGCAATGCGTGGGAGCAATTCAAGCAGGTGAACGATGCGCGCCTGGGCGAGATCGAGCGCAAAGGCCACGCCGACCCGCTTTACAACGAGCACCTCAAGAATATCAGCGATGCGCTGGACCAGCACAAGCGCCGCATCGACCAGATCGAGACCGTGCATGCACGCCCCGGTGCCGACATGGCCGGTGCGCCGTTCGCGATGGAGCAGGGCAGCGAATACAAGGCGGCCTTCCGCAATTACCTGCGCAAAGGCAGCGATGCTGGGCTTGAGGCACTGCAGCTGAAAGCATTGTCGGTGGGCACCGACACCAATGGTGGCTACCTGGTGCCGAACCAGATGGGCGAAACCATCGTGCGCATCGTGAACGAATCCTCGCCCATGCGTGCGCTGGCAAGCGTGGAGACCATCTCGTCGGACTCGCTGGATTTGATCGAGGACACCACCGACATGGACGCGGTGTGGGCTGACGAGACCACCGCGCGCGACAATGATACCAACACGGCGACCATTGGCCGCAACACCATCGACACGTTCGAGATGTATGCGCAGCCGAAGGCCACGCAGAAACTCATCGACGATGGGGCCATCGACATTGAGCAATGGATCGCCGAGAAGGTGGCGGATAAATTCGCCCGACTGGAGGCGACCGCGTTCATTTCCGGCAATGGCACGACGGCACCCAAAGGCATTCTGACCTACACGGCAGGTACGGCGTTCGGGCAGGTACAGCAGGTGCCGACCGGCACGTCGGCCGTGATCACGGCGGATAGCATCATCCAGCTGTTCTACGCGCTGAAGGATGAATATTCCAAACGCGCCACCTTCCTGATGCACCGCACGACGCTGCAGGCCGTGCGCCTGCTGAAGGAAGCGACCACCAACCAGTATCTCTGGCAGCCGGGCCTTGCTGCCGGCACGCCCGACACGCTGCTGGGCGCACCGGTGGCGATCGCGGCGGATATGCCCATTCCCGCGGCGTCGTCGCTTTCTATTGCGGTGGGTGACTTCAAGCGCGCCTACCTGATCGTGGACCGCGTGGGCATTCGCACGCTGCGCGACCCGTTCACCAGCAAGCCGTTCGTGAAGTTCTACACCACCAAGCGTGTGGGCGGCAAAGTGGTGAACACCGAAGCGCTGAAGCTGCTGAAACTGGCCGTAAGCTAGCCATTCGGCACGGTGGGCGAGGGCAGGATATGCCTTCGCCCGCCAGCGTTTTCGCCACGCCTGCTATAAAAACATGGCGCAATGCCTTAAGATACAGGGGTTTGGGTTGACGCCGTGGGGTGTTGACGGGTAGATTCCCTGCATTGGGGGCCATGGTGAGCGAACTCAGCCGATCGGATAAAATCCTAGCCGAAAAGACCGTCTGCGTGCTGCTTGTGCGCGGCGAGGATCTCGATGGCAAGCCGATCTATGCGTATGTCGGCGTGCGCGCTGACAAGCTGCAGGACTTCATGGCAGCCCAGAAAAGTGGCACGTTCTACCCCGAAGAGCATGGCGTGATCATTGAAGCGGGCGAAGGCCTGCCGAACGACGAAGTGCGCGCCCGCATGGAAAAGGATTACGGCTTCAACCATGAAGGCATGCTGGACATTCCCGATGCGGAGAATGCCAACAAGGTGGCGGCGGAACTAAGCCGCCTTGCGCGCCACAAAGACCAGCTCGACGACTAACACCCACTGATCTGATGCATTGCTATGCCCACGCCCCCTGGATCTGGGTGCGGGGTGTTGGCGCATGCCCGCCATTTGACGCCACAACGCGCTGCCCCACGCTGGCGGCGCATGCGATCCAGCTTGGCTGGGCCACGAGAAGGCCATCACAGGAAAGGAACATACCAACCATGTACATGGACGAAACATCGCGCCTGGTGCGGGTCAGTGGACCCACCAGCGAACCGGTGACGTTGGCAGAAGCAAAACAATATTTGCGCATTGAACATACGGCGGATGATGCGGTGATTACCCGCGCTATCAGCGCGGCGCGTGAAGCGGCCGAGGAATATATGCGCGTGGCCATGCTGCCGCAGAGCTTCAGCTACACCGCGCCGCTGGCGGGCACCATTGTGACGCTGCCGATAGGCCCGGCGCAGGCGATCACCAGCATTCAGCTTTACGGCAGCGACGGCAGCAGCAGTACGGTGTCGCCCAGCTACTACCGGCTGACCATTGACGGCTATGGCGTGGTCTTCAGCCACAGCCCGGCCGGGGTGAAAGTGACGGTGCAATACGAGGCGTATTCCGCCAGCAGCGCGGCCAACGTTCCCAGCCTGATGAAGCAGGGCCTGTTGCAGCATGTGGCCGTGATGGTGGAGGGGCGGGGCGAGTATACGCCGCTGCCGAAGGCCGCGCTCGCAAGCTACCAGCCCTTCCGCCGGGTGAGGTTGTAATATGCGTACGCTGGAAGGGACGGCCGCGCGCCTGAATGAGCGGCTCACGATCGAACAGCCAACGCACACTGACGATGGGCAGGGCGGCCAAGTGGTGAGTTGGGGAACGCTGGGCGAATGCTGGGCCGCGGTGACGCCGGTCTATGGCAGCGGGCGTGAAACCGCGCGCGCCGGGCAGGCAGAGGCCGTGGCGGGCTACCGCGTGCAGATCCGCCGCCGCGAGGATGTGCTGGCCACCATGCGGCTACGCTGGCGCAACCGGATTTTATGGATCCACTCGCTGCACGAGCAGGAAGGCCTGCTGAGCATGCTGGTCTATGAGGAGCAATTATGAGCCTGGTGATGCAAGCGGTGCAGCAGGCACTGGTCTTCAAGATGCTGGGCGATGCGGTGCTGATGGACCGCGTGGATGCGGTGTATGATGTGGTGCCGCAGCGCAGTGCGCTGCCCTACATTGCGATTGCGGGCATTGAGCAGGAAACGCGCGACGCCGTGGGGCAGGCAGCGTGGGACGTGCGGGTGGAACTGGAAGTATGGACCGATGCGCAAGGGCGCAAACAGGCCATGGGCGCACTGGAACGGCTGCAGGCGATCCTGCATCAGGCGAGCCTGAGTGTGAGTGGCTACGTGGTGCAGGAAATGCGCGTGATGGGTGCACGCTGTGATGTGGCGGAACGCCAGACGCGCGTGGTGGGCACCATGGAGCTGTTGCTATTGGTGCAGCAGGCTTAAGGCGCGAGCAGCGACGCACGCCACTGGGCAAGCTGGCGCGCACTGGTCGCCAGATGCGGCTCGTGGCAGGATTGGCGCGCGTAGATCAGGCGGTAACTGTCGCTGGCGGAAGCGATGATGGATTGCATCTGCTGCTGCAGGGCGCTGGGTGATTCGGCCAGTGCGCCGGATTCGGCATAGCGGTAAATGGCCTGGTAGGTTTCGCGGTATTCTTTCGCGCTCAGGTAATCGCAGCGGCGCAGTACGAAACTGAGGATGATGGCTTCCTCCAGCTGTCGTTTAAGCGTGCTTGCAGAGATCTGCTGGGCCAGATGATCGTCGCTGGGATTGAACAGCTCAAGGATGAGATCGGCCTGTGTAGTAGCTTGCGCCGCCTGTTGTGGGGTGGGTGCCGTGGTGGCTTGTGGAACCACCGGGACCGGCGCGGCCGGGCGCTCATACAAAAAGGCGCGCCATGCAAGCGCGAGGACCAGCAGAACGAGCAGTGCACCGATCAGGATGTTAAAGCGCGCCAGCACCGCTACTGAGCGGCGGGTTGCGCTTGCTCGCCGCCTTCAGCGCCCTCGTGGCAATCGAGGGTGAGGGTATCGCCCTGATTGAACTCTTTCGCCCACAGGCGATCGATGGTGTAGCAGCGGTAGCTGATCTTGAGTTGTTTGTAGCAACGCGCTACCGGATCGACTTTCAGGGCTTCATCACTGAGGCTGGTACTGCAGGTAAGGCGGCCATCGCACAGGCTGCTGAGGGCAAGCAGGGCGTTGTCGCGTTGCACCAGCTGGGGGAGTTCGGGCATGGTGCCGTCTTCGTTCAGCTTCACGGGTTCGCTGCGCATGCGCGTGATGTCAGGGTTGCAGTTCTGCCCATACGTGGCGCTGTAGATGCGAATATAGCGATCGCCAGTTGGCGTGTTCGGATCTACCGGTGCCGCGGCTTCTTTGGGGCCCATGAGCAGAAATAGCACGGTGATGATGAGGGAGATCGAGCCAATCGCAATGGCGTGGAACTTCATATTCTTGCGCATAGATTTATCCTTTTATGACGCGCAACCTAGGCTTTCGCCGGGGCGCTCGTCAATGCAGGGGCGCTGCTGCCGGGTGGCGTTGCGCCCGGAGGTGCCACATCTGTGGTATTTGTAACATCAAACCGCTGATTCGCGCGAGCAAAATCGAGGCTGGTGCCGCGCGTGACCTCTTCCGGCGTCACGGGAATGCCGCTACGCACCTGACGATAAACGCTCCAGGATACATCGGCCGGGGCGCTGCCTTCGGGGCTGACGCCGGTGACGATGTCGGCCGCGGCCATGAGCCCGGGGCTGTTGGATTGGCGCAACGCCCAGTTCAGGCTGGTCATGGATTCCTGCAGCATGGCAAAGCTGGTGGCGCGGTCGTTCTCGGCCAGCACGTTGTTGAACCATTCACCGATGTTTGACAGGCTGAAACTGCCCGCGTTGCGCCACATGGCCTTGAGGACCGATACGAAGCTGTAAGCGTATTTTACGGCGGTGCCGCCAAAATCGGTGGTGATGGTGCTGTCGGGATCGAACTGGCCAAGGCGCTCGGTCACCTGATCGCGCAGGAACTGGCGTTCATCGTCGCGCAGGGTGATGCCGCGGCTGCGTAGCCCGGCTTCGACCTGATCCATGTTCACGCGTGCGACCATATCAGCCTACACCGCGGTTGGAAGCAGGGGCGGGGCCGCCAGCGGGTGCCGGAGCGGAAGGTGCATCCGCCAGTTGGATCTCGCCGGAGAGAATGCCACGAATTTGCGCGAGCAGGGAGTCGTTCACGGTGCCATTGCCCGCCTGGCCCATGCGGTATTCGCCGTCTTTCTTGACCTCGGTCTGCATGCGCATGAGCGCGCCACCAAACCCTTGGGTAAGACGATTAGGGTTGTCGCCCACGTCGTTACCAAGGCCCGTAATGTAGGAAGCGGCGTTGGTGGCGGCAGCCTGATAACGCTCCAGATCCTGCGCGGTGTATTGCGGGTTCTTGGCTTTCAGCTGGTTGACGAGGTATTCACTGATCTGCGTTTGCAGTTGCTGGGTGGTAGCAAGCACCGCGCCCGGATCGGTCTGCATGCTGACGCCGAAGAAACCATCGGCCGCATCTTTGCAGAGCTCGCGGATATGGGTGCTGGCACCGGTGAGGCCAAGCGTCTGGTCGATGCGGGTAATGGCATCAAAGCGGTCAAGGCGGCCTTTGAAATCGTTCTGGGCGGTGACTTCCTCGGGGCTTGTGCGTTCGCGGAACCAGCCGGTCGCTTTTTCCCACAGGCCTTTAAAGAAGTCGCCAATGCTGTCCAATACGCTGCGGACGGGCGCAGGGATCATGTTGTAGAGCGAATCTTCGCTGGTGTTGAAGAACTTCAGCACGCCTGTGAGCACGGCCGCGCCAAGGCCGAACGGGATCAGCCCTTTGAGCCAATTCAGCCCGCTGCTTACAATGCCTTCGCCTGAGAGTTCTTCCATGTGATCAGATTCCTTCACCCCGATAGTATCAAATCGACCCTTGGGGATGTGTGAAGATTCTGTGACATGCCGAACTATGGCGGCCCCCATGCTTTCATGAAACTGTCACACATAAGGCCCGGCAAAATCCGTATAGTGCAAGGTGAAGGATTATACCGAATGAACGATCATAACCACCATGCAGGCATTCTCTCCGGCGACGAGCTGAGCGACACGCTCAGCCGCTCGATGGCGCGCGGATTCGAGGATGCGCGCCGGGTGGACCGTTCGGGGCAGGGCGATAAAACGGTGAAAGTCCTGGGCCTGATCGAGATGGATGCCGGCACCGCCGCGCTGATCGATGGTGTGTGGAACGATGCATCCACCCGCATGATGACCATGCTGAAGCCCAAGACCGAGCAGATCGCTCGCAACGTGGGCACCCGCGTGGGCATGCAGGGCAGTGCGCTGGACAAAGCCGCCACCGTGGCCGTGGTGGGCGTGAATGCCGCGGCAACGGGTTCAAAATACATCGCCAGCATTGCGCAGGGCCACAAGAAACATTTCGACGAGCGCGCAGCGCTGGCGCGTACGCTCGCGCCGGCGCTCGATCGCATTAAGAACAACCATTCCGTATTCGCGTTGCTTGGGGTGAATGACAACCCGGCCAAAGGCGGCAACGAGGTGATCTATGCGCATCGCAAGCGCATGAACCGCGTGGCGGATATGGAGAACAGCAACAATTACCTACGCATGCTGGTGAACGTGGCGCCTTCGGTGATGACCGAGCTGCCCTCGGCCAAGCGCATGTGGCATGGGCAGGATGCTTCGGCCCCCGCCGAGCAGCCGGTGGAGCCGGTGGCACCGCGCGGCGATGAAGGCGTGACCGATGCGCTGAAAAGCACCGGGGTGATGGCCATTCGCGGCGGTGCAGGCCCGATCGCGCAGCGCATCATCGACAAGAATGAACGCCGCCTTGCCAACAACCAGCAGCCCAATTCGGCGCTGGAGCTCATCATGGCGCTGCAGGAGCAGGTGGAATATAACCCGCAATCGCGCAGCTTCCAGTTACCACGTGAAAGTGGCAGCAAATCGCTGAGTCTTGAAGAATACATTGCGCATGTCGCCGTCCAACATCAGAAAGATATGGCCGACCTGAGCCCGCAGCACAGCGAGATCCGCGAAGCGCTGCGCGAAGACCTGCAGACCGCCGTGAAGCCCATTGCCGAAGCCATTCGCAAGGGTGACCTTGACGCGTTCGCGCTGATCCATTTGGTGGGTGAGCGCATGCTCATCAAGAATAACGGCCGTGCCATTGCCGATGAAGATGAAGTGCTGGCGCATGTGGAGAAACTCTCGGGTGTGGACAAGCCGCAACCGAACGTGAAGCCGAAGGAATTCTACAGCAACCGCGGCTTTACCCGCGACCAGTTCAAAGAGGCGCTGGGCCAGTTGAGTGGCGAGGAGAAACAGCGCCTTGCCGCCATGATGCCCGATGATGTGTTGAAGGATGCGGGCTACAGTGAGCGTGACGTGCGCGAGGTGCGCGACGGCATGCGCAAGACGTACCACAGCATGCTGACCGAAGCGGTAATGGGCCTTGCCGCGCAGAGTGACGCCGCGCTGAAGCATGAAGGCATGCCGCAAAGCCAGATCAAGCTGCTGCGCAAGATCGAAACCAACATCCGTGAAGAGGGTGTGGATGCGGTGAAAGCCCCGCGCAATGGCAGCGCCCATGCGCTGGATGCCGAAGGGCTGGTGCTGGATTTTGCCATTCCGCAGATCATTGAAGATAAGACCTACCTTGGCACGCTGGTGGCCAAGGGGCGCGAAGTGCTGCAGGACGAGCGCGCCGCGAACGACGACGAGGCTGCCCCGGCCAAGCCGCGCCATGGCCATGCCGAAAAATATGGTCGGCGCCACCATGCCAATGATGATCACCGCGCCGCGGATAACGATGATGCTGTAAGCCACGCCAAGCGCGAGCATGCGCGCCGCGCCTACCATGGCGAATCCAGCCGCGATTTCGATCGCTAACCCACCCATTTAGCCCAGCAATGTCACGAAACCTTCATACAGGGTGCGGGGCCGTTTTGCTAAGATAAGGGCTGGAGATAAACATGGTTGAAGGTTTCGCACCCCCGATTTCGCCGCAGGCTGCCCGCAATGGCATGGCCCATGGCGTGGGCGTGCGCCCGGTGCAAAGCGCCGCAGGAACCGCCCTTGATGCCAGCCATGCCCGCGCCGCGGCCAAACAGCAACTGACCGGCGAAGACAAGACCATTGCCACCCTGCAGGGCGCGCAAAGCAATGCCTTCAAGCTGTTCGGCTTTGAAATGTTCGGCGGCATGCTGGGCGGGGGGCTGCTGGGCGGCGCCGCTAGCAAGGTTGGGCTGAAGCGCACCAGCGTGGTGCTGAAAACGGCATTCCAGGCGCCCACCACCGCGCTGCGCAAGACCGAGATCGGTGCGCTGCACCAGTTCCCGTCGAAATTTATGGAAGCGGCCAGTGACATTGCCCGCGAGACCGGTGGCTCTGCCGCAGGCTGGGCGGATTCTGCCGCCAAAACAGCCGAATCACTGGCAGAAAAAGGTGCGGCCTTTGGTGCCAAGACCCATGGTGTCAGCGATGCGGTGAGCAGCTCGGTCGGCAAAGGGCTGGATCGTTTCGCCCAGACCGGCGTTGGCAAGCATGCCGATGGCGTGGTCGAAGGGCTGGCCGGCAAATATTCCGGCTACCTGAAAGGCCAGCAGGACAAAGCGCTGAGCAACGCCAATGCAGCGTTCACGACCGAGATTCCTGGCTTCTTCGGCCGTATCAAGAATTTCGTCACGCGCGCCAAGCCCGCCACCATCACGGCCGCCCCGGAAATGAAGGGCGCGATGGACGTGCTGGCCAAAGGTGATATTGAAGGCGCAGGCAAAGCCGTGGCCGAAGCATTGAAGACCGAAGGTATTTCGAACGCCGCCAAGGCACAGGGCGTGCGTGCACTCGATTTTATCGCAAAAGCAGGCAAAGCCGAAGCATCAGCCGTGAATTTCAGCGCCGCCTCGGGCAATGGCCTGAAAGGTGCGCTGGGTGCAGTGGCCAAATCGGCCAAGCGCATTCCGGTATTCAACGCGGTGATCGCAGGAGGTATCGTCGCGGGTATTGGCGCGACCGTTCTGATGACGCGCAAGGAAAACCGCATGGCGCATGAAGCGCTGGATAGCCTGAAGGCAGACCTTGGTGGTGCCGAGCACCCGCTTTACAAACAGGCCTCGACCCTGACCAAAACGCAGACGGGCCGTCGCTGGCTTTCGACCGGCATGACCACGGTGGGGCAGGGCATTTCGATCGGCACGCTGAACAATATGCTCTCGCCTGCGTATTTCGTGGCGGAAATGGGCCTGCCGATGGTGGGTGACATGCTGGTGCCGGAAAATGCGGTGCTGAACGCCTATGCATCGCTGAAGGCGGTGGATGATAAAAAACTGCAGGCCCCGGCCGAGCAGCGCGCCTTCTGGGTGAAGCAGCTGATCGCGACCGTGCCGGAAGTGGCTAAGAATGGCGGCGACCGCAACAAGCTGGCGCAGGCCATGGCGCAGGAGCTGGTGAAAGAGAATAAGAGCGTGAAAGAAGTGCTGGCGCTGATCAATGACCGCCCGGCCTTTGTTGGCATGGCCGACAGCATTGCAAAAAAACAGGCCGAGGCGGCAGCGAAAGCACCGGAAGTTGCGCCGACTACCACCGCACCGAGTGCGGCCCCGAAGATCGATGGCCCGCAGAAGATCGCCGCGGCCAGCGTGGCCCATGAAGGGCGCATCGCGCAGGCGGAACGCGCCATCGCCTAATTGTCACAAAAGCTTCATCACCGCTGACGGTGATCCTTGCTATAGTAAGGCTAGGAAAAACCTATGCCAGTCATGAACCCACAGACCACCCAGCAGAATGCCGCATCGATCGCGCGGACGGCGCAGGCGCGCGGCACGTTCCGCATGTGGCCGAAAGTGCTGATGGTTGGCGGCATCGCCGCGTCGTTCGTGCCGGTGGTGGGTGGCGGCATCTCGCATTTCTTCGACCGCGCCAAGAACACGTCGGATGCCAAACATGAACTGAAGGTGCGTGCGGATTTCTATCGCCCGCAGATCGCCAAAACGCTGGGCATGTCGCCCGATCGCGTGAGTGCCAGTGATTTTGCCAAAGCCGCCAGCATCAACCCCGAGCTTCGTCGCGTGTATGACGAGGTGTGGACCAAGAAAGCCAACGAAGACAAGCAATCGCTGCTCATCAACGGCGGTGTGACCGCGGCCAGCTTCGTGCCGATTCCCGGCGCGGGTGCGGCGGCCAAGGTCGTGGGCGATGTGGTCTCAGGCTCGAAGATCGTCAAAGGCGGCGTGCAGATGGCCAAAGTGACCGCAGGCGCCATGGCCGGTGGCAAAGTGGCAGGCGTGCTGGCGAAAGACCAGTTGAACGCGCAGGAATTGATCGAGGCGCTGGAGCAGTCGGTTCATCAGGCGGAT
>QFOX01000064.1 GCA_003241645.1 Azospirillum brasilense
AGCCGCCGCTGTTCCGCATCACCGCGGGCGGCACCACCTATTACGCGCAGGACGACGCCGCGAAGGATAAGCTGGTGGCGCAGCTGGCCGTGAAGCATAAAAGCCGCATCGAGATCGGTCGCTTCAAAGGCCTCGGCGAGATGACCGCGCCGCAGCTGAAAGAAACCACCATGGACCCGAAAAAGCGCATCCTGCTGCGCGTGGAGATCGATTCGGTGGATGTGGACGCAACGGCCGAGCGCGTGAACCAGCTGATGGGCAAAAAGCCCGAGCTGCGCTTCAAGTTCATTCGTGAACAGACCGAGCTGTATGGCGACAAGGTGAAAGAAGCCCTGCTCGACGTGTAAACGTCGCTAGCCCCAATCGCGCTAACTCCCCAGCAGCTTGGCCACGTCTTCGGGGCTGAGTGTGTCGCTGTCGATCTCGTCCTGAAGCTCGGCCTTCGGCTCCGGTGCGGGCACAGGCGCCGGTGGTGACGGTGGCGCTTTCACCGCGGCCTCTTTCGGGCGCGGCACGAAATCAGCCCCGAAAAGGTCCTGCGGCGAGAGGATCGTCAGCGTGCGGGATTTGCGAATTTCCAGATCGCGTAGCTGCATGGGCACAAAATCCGGCGAGGTGGCCTGCACGGCACCGACTTCCACCGGCTCGTCCTTTTTCTTTTCCTTTGGGGTAATGGCCAGCTGCACCGGCTCAGCATCGGCCACCTTGGCGAGCTTTTCCGCTTTCAGGCTGATGCCTTCCGAAGGCAGGTCGCGGATGATGCGGTACGGCTCGGCAATGCCGGCCACTTTCACAGCCATGAGCGCGCTTTCCGCGATCACGGCGATGTAATCGTCCGGGCTGGTATAGACGCGGTAGCGCACCTTGTCGCTATCGGCAATGGCGGCGCGTTTCACCGCGATCGCCTCGATCCCCTTATTCCCCTGCGTTTTTACCATGGTTAACATTTAGCACAGGCGCAGGCGTTAATCATGGGTTTTCAGTATCTCACCGGCAAGGTACAGCGATCCGGCGATGAGGACTGTGGCGGCTTTGTATCGCTTCCATGCCTGCACGGCATCGCTGGCGCTGCCATGGGCCACCGCCGTGAAGCCAAGCGCCGTGGCGGTTTCGGCCAATGCCTGCGGGGCGTGGCACGCCTCGTCGCCGGGAATGGCGATGCAGGCAATTTCCTGCACGGCGCCGCGCAACGGCTTCAGGAACGCCGCCGCATCCTTGCGTGCCATCAGGCCAAGTACCATCAGCACGGGTGCGGGCTGGCGCGTTGCCCAGTCGGCCAGCATGGTGGCGGCGTGGGCATTGTGCCCGCCGTCCAGCCAGACATCGCCATGCCCCTGCCACGCCGCAACCAACGGCCCGTGGCGAAGCTTCTGCAGGCGCGCGGGCCAGTGGGCCTGCGCCAAACCTTGGCGGATGGCGTCGTCGTCCAACGCAAAGACCTGCTGCGCCACCGCTATGGCCAGTGCGGCATTCTGTTTCTGGTGTTCACCCGCCAACCCGGGCTGGATGCAGGGCTCCGCCGGCACCACCTGCAGGGGTGCGTCCAGTGCATTTGCCGCCTGCGCGATGACTTCCGCGGCCGCCGGCTGCTGCACGGCACTGAACACCGGCACGGCTTGCTTGATGATGCCCGCCTTCTCCGCCGCGATGGCGGCCAGCGTGCTGCCGAGGAATTCCTGATGGTCCATCGCCACGGGCGTGATGACGCTGGCCACGGGTTGGGGCACGAGATTGGTTGCATCCAGCCGCCCGCCCATGCCCACTTCCAGCAGCAACACATCCGCGGGGTTTTCCGCGAAGGCAAGGAAGGCAGCGGCCGTGGTGGCCTCAAAAAAAGTCACCGGGTGGGTCGCGGCCATGCTGGCCACACGCTGCAGGTGGGGCAGCAATTGCGCATCGCTGATTTCGTTGCCCGCCAAACGAATGCGCTCGTTAAAATGCACCAGATGCGGCGAAGTATAAACATGCACGCGCTTGCCGGAAGCCTCAAGCATGGCGCGCAGGAACGCGATGGTCGAGCCCTTGCCGTTGGTGCCCGCCACATGCACGGTGGGCGGCAGGTGAAGCTGCGGGTTGCCGAGCGCGGCCATCAGCGCCTGCATGCGCCCCAGCGACAGTTCAATGCCCGGCAGCGACGGGTTGTTCAGCTGCGCCAACAGCGCCGCGATGGCGGGGTTCACATGCATAGCGCATCCAGCAGGGCGCGGTGGCGCGCCACATCATGCACGCGCAGCATGTGTACACCCATCTGCGTGAGCATGGCGGAAAGCGCCAGCGTGGCGTCGTCACGCGCGGTGATGGAAGCATCCACCCCCAGCGCTGCTTTTAAAAATGATTTGCGTGAATGGCCGACCAGCCAACGCTCGCCGGCAACTACAAGCTGCGGCATGGCTGCTAAAATCGCGTAATTCTGGTTGGCCGTTTTGCCAAACCCAAGGCCGGGATCAAAGATCAGGCGTTCGGGCGCAATGCCCGCCTGCACCGCACGGCTGAGCATCTCCGCCCTCCACGCGCTTAGGAACGCGCGCATGTCCGTATCGGCAGGCAGCACTTCGCCCGCCACCACCGGAACGGACAAAGCATGCATCACGACAATATCGGCTGTGCTGGCGCGCGCGACGTCCAGCATGGCGTCATCGCGCAGGCCCGTTACGTCGTTGATGATGTCCACGCCCAGCGCCAGTGCACGGCGCATGGTGGCGGGGTGGTAGCTGTCAAGGCTCAGGCGCACGGCCGCGCGCAGCGGGTGCGCCTGCAAGGCTTGCAGCAACGGCTCCAGCCGTGCCCATTCTTCGGCATCACTCAGCGCGGTCGCGCCCGGGCGCGTGGATTCCGCACCGATATCAATGATGGTCGCGCCATCGTTCACCAGCGCTTCGAACCGCGCGAGGGCGACGGCATGCTCCGTCACCCCATCCGCCGAGAAGGAATCGGGCGTGAGGTTCAAAATCCCCATCAATTGCGGGCGGGCGGGTTTCATGCAGGCAGCTCCGCCAGCAACTGCGTGGCCGTTTTGCCAAGGCGCGGGTGCAGCCAATCGGGCGCGATCTGCACCAGTGGGGCCAGCACGAAATGGCGTGCATGCATTTGCGCATGCGGCAGGGTGAGCAGCGCTTCATCCAGCACCACGTCGTGGTAGGCGATGAGGTCGATATCGATCTCGCGCGGGCTCCAGCGGCCACGGTCGGTGCGGCCCAGCGCCTGC
The DNA here is from genome assembly GCA_003241645.1 of Azospirillum brasilense. Taxonomy (GTDB): domain Bacteria; phylum Pseudomonadota; class Alphaproteobacteria; order Rickettsiales; family UBA3002; genus QFOX01. The sequence continues at coordinate 3,206 of QFOX01000064.1, forward strand.
TCGGTCTGCTTCAGCAGGGCCAGCAGGCTGTGCGGCGTGTGCGCATCGCTTTCGGCCAGCACCACCTGATTCAGGAACGGAATATTCCATTCCGCGGGTGCGCCTTCCAGCAGCAAGGCGGGGGTTTCCAACAGCGCCGAGCGCGCGGTGATGCGCAGCCCTGCCTGTTCCAACAGCGCCAGCGCACGCGCCAGATACGCCTCGCGGTCTCCCAGATTGCTGCCGAGTGCGAGCAGGATCATGGCTACATCACCGGGGTGAGGGTTGCATCCGCCGGGAGGTCGCAAAGGGTGAAGCTGGCGCCCTGCTCAAGATATTCCACCTTGGGGGCCAGCTTGGTCAGGCATAGCCAAAGCTTCACGGCGGCGCCATCATGCGCATCCAGATACGCGCGGGCAATGCTGAACAGCTCCTGCGCCATGAACTCGATCAGGCGGAATTCACGCGTAGTGCCCGCGTGGGTGATGGCATCGCTCAGCGCGGCGTAATCAATAAAGCGCGCGGTGTCGCTCTGCGTGCAGGCGGGCGATTGCGGGAAATACAGGCGCAGCTGCACCGCCACCGGCTGCAATGCCGCGCGCTCCGCGTCGTACACGCCGAGATGGGCGGGAAACGCCAGTCGGTTAATGCTGAAACTTGCCGGATAATGGGGCACGTGTTCGGTCCTTTGCTTCTTACCTGAAGCCCGATATACACCAAACCCATGGAGACGAAACAGTTTACTTGCCTGAATGGGCGCTTCGTGCTGGCCCACCGCGCCGCGGTGTCGGTCGATGACCGGGGCTTCCGCTTCGGCGACGGGCTGTTCGAGACTATCCGCATCGAGCGCGGCACCCCGGTGTATTGGGAGGCGCACATGCAGCGGCTGGCGCTTGGCCTGCGCGCGGTGGGCATGGACCTGCCGCTGGGCCCGTTGCAACCCTTCGCCCGTAAATTGCTGCTGAAGAACGACGCGCAGGAAGGCTTCCTGCGGCTTGCCGTCAGCCGTGGGGTGGGCAGCCGGGGCTACCTGCCGCACCCGCCGGGCATGCCGCCCCACTGGGTCATGGAATGGCTCGCCCGCCCACATGCGGATGCGCCCGCCGCCACGCTCTGGCTTTCCAGCTACGCGAAGATCCCGCCGCAATGCCTGCCCACGGCGTTCAAGCTAGCGCAGGGCATGGGCAGCAGCCTTGCCATGATGCAGGCGCGCGACCACGGCGCGGATGAAGCCCTGCAACTCACGCCCACTGGCGAGATCGCCGAAGCCGCGAGCGCCAATATTTTCTGGCTGCGCGAGGGCGCATTGTTCACCCCGGCGCTGGAAACCGGCTGCCTTGGCGGCACCACGCGCGATGCGATCCTGCGGCTTTCGCCCTACCCCACGCGGCTGGTGCGCGACGGGCTGAGCAGCCTTGAGGGGGCGGAGGCCGTGTTCCTGACCAACGCGCGTGTGGGCGTGCAGCCGGTCAAATCGCTGCAACCGGCGGGCTGGGCATTCAACCCCACGCATTTCGTGCACCGGCAGATGCTTTCCCTGCTGGCGACCGACCGCCTGAAGGACGTGCTGGCGCACCGCAGCCAATGGAGCCACGTATGAAATGGCAGCAACTCAAGCGCCATGCGTGGCTGCCCCCGCTGGAGATGGCCGCGCGCATGCCGGTGGAAGCCGACATGGCACTGCTCTATTCGGGTCGGACGGAAATGCACACCGGGCGCACCAGCTATCTGGCGGTGGAAGCCGCGCAGCACAGCATGGGCAGCCAGTGGAGCGACCTTCCGCCCACGAGCGACGCGGTGGGCGCCCTGCCCGACTGGATCGGCTATGTTGGCTACGGCATGCACACGCTCAGCCGTGCAGGTCACGCGGAAGCACCAGCGCCCGTGCCCATGCCGGATTTCTGGCTAACGCGCCACCAGCGCCTGTTCGTGTTCGACCATGAAAGCCAGACGCTGGATGAATATGGCCGCTTCCATGCCACCGCACCGCTGGCGCTGGAAGCGAACGTCGCCGCCCCCTGCCCGGCGGTCGAACGCCTCGCCAGCAACATGACCCGTGCACAGTACGAAGACGCCGTGCGCGCCACGGTGCACGCCATTGAGCGCGGCGATTTCTACCAGGCGAACATCACGCGCAAATTCCATGGGCAATTCGCCGCCGCGCCGGATGCCCTGGGGCTGTTCACCGCCCTGTGTGCGGCAAGCCCTGCGCCGTACAGCGCGCTGCTGCGCCATGGCGAGCAGGCGATTCTTTCGTCCAGCCCGGAATGTTTTTTGACGGTGGATGCGCTCGGCACCATCACCACGCGGCCCATTAAGGGGTCCATTCGCCGCGGCATGAACGAGGCCGAGGACGCGGCGCTGAAGAAGGCACTCGCGGCCAGCGCAAAAAACCTCGCCGAGAACCTGATGATCGTGGATTTGATGCGCAACGACCTCGCGCAGGTGAGCGAGGTGGGCAGCGTGAAGGTGGCCGAGCAGTCGGGCCTGTATAGCTACGCGACCATCCACCACCTGATCTCGACCGTGCAGGCGCAAAAGCAGGCGGGCGCGAGCAGCTACGACGTGGTGCGCGCGTGCTTCCCCCCGGGTTCGATGACCGGCGCACCGAAGAAAGCCGCCGTGCAGTGGTGCGACGCGCAGGAAGGCATGGCGCGCGGTGTCTATAGCGGTGCCATTGGCTGGTTCGGCGCACATGGACAGTGCGACTTGTCCGTGGTCATCCGCACGCTGGTGATGCAGGGCGCGGCGTTCGAATTCCAAGTGGGTGGCGGCATCGTCGCCGAATCCACGCCCGAGGATGAATGGCGCGAAACGCTAGTGAAAGCACGCGGCATCGCCACGGCATTGGGCATTACTGAGTCCGAGTTAGAAAAATTATAGTCATTGCGAGGAGGCCAAAGGCCGACGCGGCAATCCAGAAAGTCATAACGCGCAGAAATTTCTGGATGGCTTCGCAAAGCTCGCCATGACGATTGGATTTGATCTAAGCCGCCTGTGCGGTGAGGCCTTCGGTGCTTTGCAATTGCATGAGCTGTTGCGCGCTCACGTTATACGCCCCCGGCAGGCTGAGTTTTACCACCCCGTCGGGAATGCTGACATGCAATTCCACCTTGGCGCCCCGGTCGCGGCGCTCGCCCAGCAAACGCACCAGCGGATCGAGGGCGGACACATCATCCACCACAACGGTGAGGGCATTCGCGCGCACACCGTCCACCATCACATCCAGCGATTCCACTTTCTGCACGAGTAGGCGTGTGCCACGCTCGCTGATACGCACATCAATACCGAGATACAGCGCCGTGCCCGCCTGCAAAAGCGCATGGTGATTGTTGAGGATGGATTCATCGAACACAGCGACCTCGAACTGGCCTTCCGCATCGGATAAGGTGAGGAACGCCGAGCGCCCGCGTGGGCCGGAGCGGATCTTGCTACCAATGAGAATACCCGCGAGCTTGAGCTGCTGTTTGTCGTTCATGGGCATCAGCAGTTTTTCGGAACTGACCACGCCGAGCTTTTTGAACAGCGGCGCGTAACGCTCCAGCGGGTGGGCCGACAGGTAGAAGCCGATCGCCCCGCGTTCGTGGTTCAGTTTTTCAATGGTGGGCCATTCCTCGAACTTTTTCAGCTCGCGCCGGTTCATTTGCTGCTGGGCGGTGGCGTCGCCGAACAGGCTCACCTGCGAACTGGTGCGTTCTTCCGTGGCGTTCTGCGCGGTGGCCAGCAGCAGGTCAATGGATTCGAACACGCTGCGCCGGTTCGGGTGCAGCGAATCGAAGCAGCCCGCCATGACCATGAATTCCAGCTGGCGACGGTTGATGACCGACGCATCGATGCGGGCGGCAAAATCCTGCACGTCCTTGAAGGGGCCTTTGGCGGCGCGCTCGGCCACGATGGCGGCCATGGCGCCCGCGCCCACGTTCTTGATGCCCGCCAGCGCATAACGCACATGCGCCTTGCCCTCGGCATCGCGTTCCACACTGAATAGCACGTCGGACTTGTTGATGTCCGGCGGCAGCACCTCGATGTTGAATTTCTTCGCATCCTGCACGAACTGGGCAAGCTTATCGGTCGAGGCCATCTCGTAGGTCATGGAGGCGGCCATGAACTGCACGGGGTAATTCGCCTTCAGGTACGCGGTCTGGTAGGCCACCACCGCATAGGCCGCCGCGTGCGATTTGTTGAAGCCGTAGCCCGCGAACTTCGCCACGAGGTCGAAGATGCTGCTGGCCTGCTGTTCGGGCACGTTGTTCTTCTTCGCGCCATCCACGAACAGGGCGCGCTGCGCGTCCATCTCGGCCTTGATCTTCTTACCCATCGCGCGGCGCAGCAGGTCGGCCCCGCCCAGCGTGTAGCCCGCCAGTACCTGCGCGATTTTCTGCACCTGCTCCTGATAGATGATGACGCCGTAGGTCTCCTTCAGCACCGGCTCCAGCAGCGGGTGCAGGTAGTCGGGCTTCTGGCGACCGTGCTTCACGTCGATGTAGGTGGGGATGTTATCCATCGGGCCGGGGCGGTAGAGCGCGCCCAGCGCGATGAGATCCTCGATGCAGTCCGGGCGCAGGTTCTTCAGCGCCGCGATCATGCCAGCGGATTCGAACTGGAACACGCCGAGTGTATCGCCGCGGGTGAGCATGGCGTAGGTGCGCTTGTCGCCCTCGGGCAGCAGCGCGAGGTCGATGGTGATGCCGTCCTTCGCCAGCAGGTCCACCGTGCGTTGCAGGATGGTGAGCGTGCGCAGGCCGAGGAAGTCGAACTTCACCAGCCCGGCGGCCTCCGCCCATTTCATGGAATATTGCACCACCAGCATGTCGGATTTGGGGTCGCAATAGAGCGGCACCAGATCCACCAGCGGGCGATCGCCGATGACCACGCCCGCCGCGTGGGTGGAAGCGTGGCGGTAGAGCCCTTCCAGCTTAAGCGAGAGCGATACGAGTTTTTCGACGGTTTCGTCCTCGTCGATGGCTTGTTTCAGCAATGGCTCCAGCTTGATGGCTTCCGCCAGCGTCACGGGTGCGGCGGGGTTGTTCGGCACCAGTTTGCAGATGCGATCCACCTGACTGTAGGGCATTTGCAGCACGCGCCCCACGTCGCGCAGCACGGCGCGGGCCTGCAATTTACCGAACGTGATGATCTGCGCCACGCGGTCGGCGCCGTATTTCTGCGCCACGTATTGAATGACCTCGTCGCGGCGGTCCTGGCAGAAATCGATATCGAAGTCGGGCATCGACACGCGTTCGGGGTTCAGGAAACGTTCGAACAGCAGGCCGTAGCGCAGCGGGTCCAGATCGGTGATGCGCAGGCTCCACGCGATGAGCGAGCCCGCGCCCGACCCGCGGCCCGGCCCTACGGGAATGTTGTGGTCCTTCGCCCAGCCGATAAAGTCGGATACGATGAGGAAGTAGCCGGGGAACTTCATGGTGATGATGACATCGAGCTCGAATTCCAGCCGTTCCCAATAGGGCTTGGCGATCTCGGCGCGGGCGGCTTCGTCCATGGTTTCGGTGAATACATGGCGCTCCAGCCGCGCCTGCAGCCCGTCTTTCGCGACCTTGCGCAGCGCGTCCGACTCGCTGAGCACCACGCCATTTTCTTCGATGTGGAAGCCCGGCAGAATGGGCGAGCGCGACGGCGCCCACGTGCTGCAACGCTTGGCGATGACTTCCGTATTCGCCAGCGCTTCCGGCAGGTCGCGGAACAGCAATTGCATTTCCTCGGGCGATTTGAAGCGGTGCTCGGCGTTCAGGCGCGGGCGCTCGGCTTCCATCACGTAGCGGCCGGCTTCCACGCACATCAGCGCGTCATGCGCTTCGAACATGCCCGCATCGGCGAAGTAGATGTTGTTGGTGGCCACCAGCGGAATATTGCGCTCCAGCGCGAGGTCGATCTGCGCGCGCTCGATCTGGCGTTCTTCCGCCAGTTGATGGCGGGTGAGCTCAATGTAGAGCCGGTCGCCGAACATGGATTGCAGTTCGCTCAGCAGCGCTTCGGCATCCGCCCGGCGGCCTGCCAGCAGCATTTTGCCGAACCCACCATGGATGGAGCCGCTAAGGCAGATCAGCCCTTCGGAGAATTGGCGGACCATGCCGTAATCCACCAGCGGCATGGTGCCAAGCGCCGGGCTCACATAGCCCGCGCTCACCAGCGCGCGCAAATTCTGCATGCCCTGCTCGTTCTTGGCGTAGAGCAGCAGCTGGTCGGGTGCCTGTCGCAGCGACGCGCCATGCGTGTCCAGCCCCCACGGCACGATGGATACGGTAGCACCGATGATGGGCTGCACGCCTTCTTTCGCCGCGTATTCTGAGAATTCCAGCGAACCGAACAGGTTGTCATGGTCGGTGATGGCCAGCGCCGGCATCTGGTGTGCTTTGGCGAGGGCGATGAGCTTAGGCACCTGAATCGCGCCTTTCAGCAGCGAATAGGCGCTGTGCACGCGCAGGTGCACGAAACGCGTCATGCACGCACCTCAACGGCCGACACCTTGCCCGCAGCAATGGTCACCGCGCGGGTGAGCTTGGCGGCCAGCGGCATGTTGTGCGTGGCGATGAGGGCCGCGGCCCCCTCTTCTTTCACCACTTGCAGCAGCAGCGCGGTCACGCTGTCGGACGTGGCGGGGTCAAGGTTGCCCGTGGGCTCGTCGCCCAGAATAAGTTTGGGGCGGTTGGCCAGTGCGCGGGCAATCGCCACGCGCTGCTGTTCACCGCCGGAGAGCTGGCTGGGCAGATGCGTCATGCGCGGCCCTAGCCCCAGCCGTTCCAACAGGCTCGTGGCGCGGGCCTGCGCGTCAGCGCGGCTGGTTCCGGCCAGCCATTGCGGCAGCACCACGTTCTCCAGCGCGGTCAGTTCCGGCAACAGATG
>QFOX01000003.1 GCA_003241645.1 Azospirillum brasilense
TGACCGACGCGGCCGCCGTGGAAGCGCTGCCCGGCCAGGCCGAAGCCGCCATGGGCGGGCTGGATATCCTCGTGTGCAACGCGGGCGTCACGAAAGACGGCCTCGCCATGCGCATGAAGGATGAGGATTTCGATGCCGTCATCGCCATTAACCTGAAGGCCACCTTCCAGCTGAACCGCGCCGTGCTGCGCCCGTTCATGAAGGCGCGTGCGGGCCGCATCATCAATATCAGCTCGGTCGTCGCCGTGATGGGCAACCCCGGTCAGGCGAATTACTGCGCCTCCAAGGCCGGCATGATCGGCATGAGCAAGTCGCTGGCGCAGGAAGTAGCCAGCCGTGGCATTACCGTGAATTGCGTGGCACCCGGTTTCATCAAGACCGCGATGACCGACAAACTGAACGAAGAACAGCAAAAGCGCATTACCGATAACATTCCGGCGGCGCGTTTTGGCCTGCCGGAAGACATCGCCGCGGGCGTGGTGTTCCTCGCTTCCGACAGCGCCAGCTACATCACCGGGCAAACGCTGCACATCAACGGTGGCTTATTGATGCCGTAAAAGAAGGGCTTATCCACGGCCGCATATTTTGCTTTCCATGGCTAGGGCCTTGTGCTACTTCCCGCCCATTCGGCAGGAACCTTCTGCTAGAACGACCAACAAAACAATGAGGATACCATGTCTGACGTAGCACCCCGCGTGAAGAAAATCGTAGTTGAACATCTGGGCGTTGAAGAAGCGAAAGTAACCCCGGAAGCAAACTTCATCGACGATCTCGGCGCTGACTCGCTGGATACCGTTGAGCTGGTGATGGCTTTCGAAGAAGAATTCGGCGTGGAGATCCCCGACGAAGCGGCTGAGAAGATCCAGACCGTTGCGAACGCCATCGATTTCATCGAAAAGAACGCAGCGTAAGCTTGCGGATTCGCTAATGCAAAGCGCGCGCACGGCTTCGGTCTTGCCGCGCTTTTGCTTTTAAAGGAGTATTTTTCATGGCTAAACGTCGCGTAGTAGTGACCGGCATGGGCATCGTTTCCCCGCTGGGCGTGGGCATCGATCATGTGTGGAAGCGCCTGATCGCCGGTGAATCCGGCCTCACCACCATCACCAGTTTCGACACGTCGGACCTTCCGGCCAAAGTCGCGGGCGTGGTGCCGCGCGGCACCGAGCCGGGCCAGTTCAATGCCGATGCGCATATCGAACCGAAAGAGCAGAAGAAGATGGATGAGTTCATCCACTTCGCCATCGGTGCGGCGGATGAAGCCATTAAGGATGCCAACATCGACCTGTCCACCGAAGAGAAGCGTTGCCGCGCCGGCGTGCTGATCGGCTCGGGCATCGGCGGGCTTCCGGCCATCGAAGAAACCGTATTGCTGATGAAGGAAAAGGGCCCGCGTCGCGTGTCGCCGTTCTTCATTCCGTCGTCGCTCATCAACCTCGCCTCCGGCCAGGTCAGCATCAAACACGGCCTGAAAGGCCCGAACCACTCGGTGGTCACGGCCTGCTCCTCCGGCGCGCATGCCATTGGCGACGCGGCCCAGCTGATCATCAACGGCAAGGCCGACGTAATGGTGGCCGGCTCCGCCGAGGCGACCATCTGCCGCATCGGCATTGCCGGGTTCGCGGCGGCACGTGCGCTTTCCACCGGCTACAACGAAACGCCGACCAAAGCTTCCCGCCCGTGGGACGAAGGCCGTGATGGCTTCGTGATGGGCGAGGGCGCGGGCATTCTTGTGCTGGAAGAATACGAGCACGCCAAAGCCCGTGGCGCAAAAATTTACGCCGAGTTCGGCGGCTACGGCCTCAGCGGCGATGCCTACCACATCACCAGCCCGGCCGATGACGGCGACGGCGGCTACCGCTCCATGCAAATGGCGCTGGACGATGCGGGCATGAAACCTGCTGACATTGGCTACATCAACGCCCACGGCACCAGCACGCCCAAGGGCGACGAGATCGAGGCCGGGGCCGTGCGCCGCCTGTTCGATGGCGTGGATATGAGCATGTCCAGCACCAAGTCGGCCATTGGCCACCTGCTGGGCGGTGCCGGTTCGGTGGAAGCCATTTTTGCGATCATGGCGGTGAAGACCGGCGACCTGCCGCCGACGCTTAACCTTGAGAACCCGAGCGAGTCGGTGAAGGGGATGGACCTTGTGCCCCTGAAATCGAAGAAGAAGAACGTGGCCGCGGCCCTGTCCAACAGCTTCGGCTTTGGTGGCACGAACGCTTCCGTGATCTTCAAGAAAGCCGAGTAACGCACCGCGCGTTGCGTAGACACGATAAACCCCGCGCCATGAAAATGACGCGGGGTTTTTTCGTTCAGGCGGCCCTGTTAGTTACAGGTCGCGCCGCGGGTGGGGATGAACTTATTGCCCAGCGCGGCACCGCCGAGGATGCCCGCGGTGGTCGCTACGGTCTTACCGTTGCCGCTACCGAAGCGGCTGCCGACCAGACCCCCGGCAACACCACCGCCGACCGTGCCGACGATGTTGTTATCGTCGCAGGGCGGGGCGGCCTGACGCACCGGCTCGCTGGCGGCCATGTTGGTGGGTTGGTAGCGCACCGTGCGGCTTGCCGTTTGTTTGGGTGCTTCCTGTTGTTGCATCAGGTACGCGCCACCAACAGCGGCACCAGCCAGTAGCAACACGGCAGCAGCGCCACCGAGCATAAATTTATATTCGCGTTTCATGGGTTCCTCCATGGTTGGTTTCGCCCAACCAATACGCCTGTTGCGCTAAAATACCTGCGCGCGGCATGGCAGGCAGGTATCAATGCTGCATCAATTTGGCCGGCGACTGGCAGTGCGATGCAATTACTATTTGGCATTGATGCGCGATGCGGCATGGTGGCGGCATGAAATATGTGATCGGATTCGTGGCGCTGTGCGCGCTGGTGGCTGGAAGCTTCGCCCTGTACAGCTTCACCGTGTATCGCGCGCCGAGCGTGCAACAAACCCGCACCGTCATGATCGAGCGGGGCACGGGCGCACGCGCCATGCTGGAACAGCTGCACCGCGAAGGCCTGCTGCCCGCGCCGTGGAAGATCCTGCTGCCCGTGGCGCTTGGCGGTGAATACCGTGCGTTCAAGGCGGGTGAATATGAATTTGCCGAGGGCGTGTCGCCGCATCAGGTGGTCAGCAGCATCGCGCGGGGCGAAGTGGTGGTGCATGCCGTGACCGTGCCCGAGGGCTGGACGGTGGCGCAGGTGCGTGAAGCGCTGCTGGCCGAGCCGTTGCTCACCGGTGACGTGCCCAGCAACATTGCCGAAGGCTCGCTCTTCCCCGACACCATGCATTTCCAACGTGGCGATACGCGCGCATCGATCATTTCACGCATGCAGGCGAAGCAGCGCGAAGTGTTGCAACAGGCGTGGGAGAACCGCGCCAAGGGGCTGCCCGTCGCCTCGGCGCAGGAAGCGTTGATCCTCGCCTCGATCGTCGAGGAAGAAACCGGGGTGGACGCGGAACGCCGCCGCGTCGCCGCGGTCTATAGCAACCGGTTGCGCATGGGCATGCCGCTGCAGGCCGATCCCACCGTGGCCTATGGCATTGCGCCCGAAGGCATGAAGCGCATGCTCACCCGCGCCGACCTGAAGCGTGACACGCCGTATAACACGTACACCCGCGCCGGGCTGCCGCCGGGGCCCATCTGCAATCCCGGTAAGGACTCCATCGAGGCGGCATTGAACCCGCTGGCAAGCGACGAGCTGTTCTTCGTGGCCACCGGCAATGGCGGCCATTGGTTCGCGCGCACCGTGCAGGAGCATAACGCCAACGTGGCGAAATACCGCGCGGCGCTACGCGCCCAGAAGGCCGTTCCGTAGACGGATTATTTTTCGGGTTTGAAATCCAGCGAGATGCTGTTGATGCAATAACGCAAGCCAGTGGCCTCGCGCGGGCCATCGGGGAACACATGGCCCAGATGGGCGTCGCACTTGCCGCAGGTCACTTCGGTGCGCACCATGCCGTGGCTGGCGTCGCGGTGTTCGGCTACGGCCTGCTGCGCGGCCGGTTGGGTAAAGCTCGGCCAGCCGGAGCCGGAATCGAATTTGCTGTCGCTGGCGAACAGCGCCTCGCCACACACGGCGCAATGGTAGATGCCGGGCGCTTTTTCGTTCAGCAAGGCACCGCTGAACGGGGCCTCCGTGCCTTTCTGGCGGGCAATGCGGTAGAGATCTGGGGCTAGTCCTTCATAATTATCATTATTATTCATTGTATTAGCCTCTAAAATGACGTTTGGGACACAGGCTGATGCAAAGATGCAACAGTGGGGCATTCTCCTTCGGCACTTTTTGCCGTGGGCGACGCAATGGTTGCGTAACTCCTTCAATTTCGCCAGAGATAGTGCCGATGCATCGTGGATTCAATGCCGTGATGTAGGCAAACATAATACTAAATTAAGGGAAGTTATCATGAAACTGATCAACACTTCGACGATTCTGGCCGCCTCTGGCGCGCTGCTTCTCGCTGCATCGGCAAACGCAGTGGATGCTCCGAAAGACGTAGTAAAAAGCTCGGCTGGCCGCGTTTGGGTCAACAGCTTCAACAACTGCGTTGTGACCAAATGGGATGCTAACGTGAACGAGTGCGATGCTGGCGTTGGCGGCAACCTCGAACTGCGCAGCGTATACTTCGACTTCGACAGCGCCGTGCTGACCCCGGCCGCAAAAGCGAAACTGGATGTGCTGGCCAACAGCCTCGCATCGCAGAACGCGCAAAAAGTACGCATCGTTGGTTTCGCTGACCAGATCGGCACCAACAGCTACAACGCGAACCTGTCGCAGCGCCGTGCAAACGCCGTTAGCCGTTACCTCGCTGCCAAAGGCCTGACCGTTGATGGCAACTACGAAGTACGTGGTCTCGGTGAGACCGCTTCGCAAAGCAAGTGCGAAGGCGTTCGTGGCAACGAGCTGAAGGCCTGCCTGTGGCGTGACCGCCGCGTAGAAGTGGAAGTAGTGAACTAGTTCACGCTTCACTGCTTCGTGCAGGAATGGATCAGGGGCCCCGGACCGGGGCCCCTTTTTCGTTTGGGCCCCCTGCAAAATAACCAAGTGATTATCTCAACCATTGACGCGGGCGAAAAACGGTGGAATGGTGCCACCGTTTCCAAAACCACACTAATAGCGCTATGAACTCGTCGATCCTTGTTTATCTTCCCAGCTTCGTCAAAGTGGTGGAGCTCGCCAGTTTCTCGAAAGCCGCGCAGGCGCTGGGCATGACCAAGTCTGCCGTCAGCAAGCAGGTGCAGGCACTGGAAGATTCGCTGAAAGTACGGCTGCTGAACCGCACCACCCGCACCGTGCGCCTGACCGACGAGGGTGAGCTGCTCTACCAGCAGGCCCGCCAGATCGTGGATGCCGCCAACGAAGCGCAGCGGCAGGTGAAGAACCTGAATGAACAACCCAGCGGCTCGCTGAAGATCAACGCGCCGCAGAGTTTCGGCATCCTGCACCTTGCCCCGGCGCTGGCCGAATTCGCCAAGCTGTACCCCGAGATCCAGCTGGAAGTGGATTTCACCGACAAGTTCATCAACATCCTCGAAGAAGGCGTGGATGTGACGTTGCGCATCGCCTCGCTGACCGATTCGTCGCTGATCGCGCGCAAGATCGCCCGTTGCCAGGTGGTGTTCGTGGCCGCGCCCGAATATTTGAAACGTTTCGGCACGCCCAAGCACCCGGATGAGCTCATCAACCACCGCTTCCTTGAATACAGCTACATCGACCGCCCGAAGGAAGTGCGCTGGCGCAATCTCGATGGCACGCCCGGGGTCATCACCATCAACTCCGCGCTGCGCGCCAATAATGCCTTCATGCTGATGGAAGCGCTGCGCAGCGGCGTGGCCATGGGGGCGTTCCCCACCTTTATCATCAGCGACGCCATCAAGGCAGGCGAGGTGGTGCAGGTGCTGCATGAGTTCACCGTCGAGCCGGAGCGCAACATCTACGCGCTGTTCCCGCATAACCGCCACATGTCGGCCAAGGTGCGGCTGTTCATCGATTTCATTTCCGAGCGCTTCGGCGGCGCGCCGTACTGGGAACTCTAAAAACCGTTCCGGCTGTCATCATCCCGTCATCAAACCGCGCTAATCTCATGCCATGTTATGGCGATTACAGCGCAAGGCGGGGCAGCCCCCGCAACTCACCCCGGTTGACCCGCAAAGCCTGCACCATGAGGCGGGCAAGCGACGCGTCATCCTGTTTCCCGGCGCGGGCGTGTGGGACCGCAGCGAGCCACGCACCCTTGCCGGCAGCATCAAATACGTGGAGCAGACATTAACGGGCACCACTGCGCGCGGCGACGCCGACATCGACATCCTGCTCATGACCTACGAGCTGCCCTACGAGGATTATTACGCCAAGCGCCCGCATTACCAGCGCAACGCCACCCAGCAGTCGCATTACGGGCGCATGGCCTGCGACCATGCGTTGCTGCCCCTGCTGCTGGGCGAGGGTGAGCGGGTTTCACATCTGACGCCCGAGGTGCTGAAAGAACGGCTTTCGCAGGTCACCCTCATTGGCCATAGCTATGGCTCGATCGTGATGCAGGATTTGGCCAACAGCCTGGCCGCCAAACTGCGTATGAACGGGTGGGAAGAGCCCACCATTGCCGACACGCTCAAAGAATGCGTAGGCATAGCGGTGGCGCCGATTGCCCGCACCGATTTTCCGGCCCCCAATTTCACGCAGTATTTCTTCACCTCCATCAACGACATGACGGCGGTGGATAGCATTCGCCGTGAAAATCCGGACACGGCGGTGCATATTCCGCTGCTCAAGTCCTGCGGATACGAGCGCATCAGTAACATTCTGCAGCGCCACGATGGAAAAATCAGCCGCGCTGACCTGCTGGCCGAGGCGGAAGAAGAAGTGAATGCCACGCGCAAGCCCGGCCGCACGCCGCGCGCCACGCTGCAAAAGCAGCCCAGCGGTTATGTGCTGAGCGCGATGTTGCCGGACAAGGAAATCCGCTGGATGGAAAAACGCCCCGATGGGACGGATATTTGCCGCATGCTGAACGCCCACACCGCTGAGCGCGACCAGACCGCCGTGGTGCATGACTACCGCACCTACCTGCATGGCCACCATAAGCTGGGCGAAGTGCTCATCAATGTGGCGAACAATGCCGTGCAGCGTGAGCCCGGCATTGGCGATGGCCACCGCCTCATGTTCACCACCGAGCTGACGCAGGGCCAGCACGCGCGGCGTTACGAGGGCAGCAAGCGCGCCGAGGTCAGCGAGCGCGGCATCGCTTAAAGCGCGAAGGCGATCCCGTTGGCCGCGCAGGCGGCCTGCAGCGTGTTGCGCAGCAGGCAGGCAATGGTCATGGGGCCGACACCGCCGGGCACCGGCGTAATGGCTCCGGCCACGGCAGAAGCGCCCGCAAAATCCACGTCACCCACCAGTTTCGTTTTGCCGTCGCGCTCGATGCGGTTGATGCCCACATCGATCACGCAGGCACCGCGCTTGATCCAGTCGCCGGGCACAAATTCCGGCTTGCCGATGGCGGCGACCACAATGTCGGCGCGGCGCACTTCGGCGGCAAGGTCGGCCGTGCGCGAATGGCAGATGGTGACCGTGCAGCTTTCGCGCAGCAGCAATTGCGCCATGGGCTTGCCCACGATGTTGCTGCGGCCGATGACCACGGCATGCTTGCCGGAAAGATCGCCCAGCGTGTCGCGCAGCAGCAGCAGCGAACCCAGCGGCGTGCAGGCCACCAGCCCCGGCAGGCCCACCGCCAGTTTACCGGCGTTGACCACATGGAACCCGTCCACGTCCTTCGCGGGGTCGATGGCATGGATGACCGCCTGCTCGTCGATATGGCGGGGCAGGGGAAGCTGCACCAGAATGCCATGCACGGCAGGGTCTGCGTTCAGCCGGGTGATCTCGTCGAGCAGCTGTTTTTGGGTGATATCTGCCGCAAAACGCGTTTCGAACGAGGCAATGCCCGCCTCGGCGCAGGCTTTTTGCTTGTTGGCCACGTAGACATGGCTGGCCGGGTCGTCGCCCACCAGAATGACCGCAAGGCCGGGCGTAAGCCCATGATCCTGCTTCAGTTTTGCCACCTGCGTGGCCAGCGTGGCGCGCAGGTTCGCGGCAAAGGCTTTTCCATCGATCAACTGGGCAGGGGCGTGGGCCATGGTCAATTTCACATTATCTTAATATTAAAAATACAAGGTTGGGCGTATGTAGCAGGCATTACCGCCCACCACAAGGTAGCCCGTGGCAAAATACACGCATCGCCATCGCCTGCATGCCGACGATCCGAACCTGCGTCCCGCGGGCAGCGAGCGCGCGCGCGTCATCCGTGCCGCGTTCGATCTGGCGACGCTGGCGCATGCCGGGCAAAGCCGCGACAAGATCAACCCCACGATCGATTACATCAGCCACCCGATCATGGTGTACGACATCCTGCATGAGCTGGGCGAAGATGACCCCGCGCTGCTGGCCGCCGGCTTCCTGCACGACGTGCTGGAGCAGCCCGCCTACCGTGGCGACCCGGAGCGGTTGCTGCGCGAGCTGGAGGTGGCGCTGGAAAAAGAGGGCGTCGACGCATCGCGCGCGAAGCCGCTGGCGCAGCAGATCTACACGCTGGTCTACGAAGTCACCAACCCGGCGGTGCTGCCCAAGAACAAGGAACTCTATCAGATCGACCACGGCACGCAGATGAGTTTTGCGGCCAAGAAACTGAAGATCGCCGATCAGGCCGCGTCGCTGGTGTGCAACCTGCTGTTGCCCAATGATGCGGAGGTGATTTCCTACGAGAAGGAGCGCGGCTTCAAAGAAAAAGCCGAAACGCTCTGCTATTCCATGATCGCCTCGGTGCAGCAGCACCCCGCCGAACGTGAAGCCATGGCACCGTATGACGCGTTCTTCTCGCGCGTGCTGCGGCAGGCGAACCAGCTCTTTCCGCACCCCAAATCCACCCCGCAATATATCTTCCGCGAACGCATGCGTGTGCGCCACCATTTCGATTTCTACGAACTGTTCACCGGGCCGGTCGCGTCGCTGCTCGCGCCGAAAAGCGCGATCGCCGAGAAACTCTATTTGTACGATCCTGACGCCTTGCCCGAGAAGCTGGAGAAGGACGCCCCCCTCGGCCTGATCCGGCTGGATTACGACGCACAGGGCCGCGTGGCGTCGTTCTACCTGCATGTGAGCAACGATTCCTCGCGCGAGAACGAGATCAACCAGCTGCAGCAAAAACTCACCGCTGAGATACGTGACCGGCTTCGCTGGGCTGGCCAATATACGGAAACTGCGAAACAACCGGTGCAGATGAGCATGCTGCAACCCGGCGAATTAGCCCCCATCGACCAGAATATCCGCCGCTACGACCTGCACCCCGCCATGCACCACGACGCGTTCGCCGCCGCGGCCAAAAGTGCGGGCGTGACCAGCATGCGCGATGCGCAGCTCATCAAGAAAATTGGCGGGCAGTTGCGGCAGGACCACGACCGGCTGCACAAGGTGCCGGGGCGGAATCTTTAAGCGGCGGCGGGCACGCCCTTGCTGGTCGAATATTCGAAATGGTGCGCCACGCCGGGATACACGATCTCGCGGATCGCATGCGCGGCCTGCGCCGCTTCGGCAAAGCCACACAGGATCAGCTTCAGCTTGTGCGGGTAGGTCGCAATGTCGCCAATGGCAAAAATGCCGGGCGCACTGGTGGCGCTGGTGCCCACCTGCGTGGCAATGTGGTTGCCATGCAGGTTCAGCCCCCAGTTGGCGATGGGGCCCAGCTCCATGCTCAGCCCGAAGAAGGCGAGCAGATGGTCGGCCTCCACTTCGCGGATGGACCCATCCATGGATTTCAGGCCAACGGCCGTTAGCTTTTTCTTAAGAAGGGGGGCTTGCCCCCCCTTCGCTTCGCTGACCCCTGCCGCAAGCGGCTCGCGCAGCTGCGGCGCTACGCTATCGCTAACTTCAACACCCGCCAGTGATTCCAGCTGGTAAGGCACCACGAATTCAATTTTACCGGCTTCGGCCAGCGCCTGCATTTTGCTGACCGATTCGGGCATGGCGCGGAACTTGTCGCGGCGGTGCACCATGTAGATCTTCTTGGCCACTTCCGCGAGCGAATTGGCCCAGTCCACCGCGCTGTCGCCACCCCCGGCAATGACCAGCGTCTGGTCGCGGAAATCTTCGCGTTTGGCCACCATGTAATGCACGCTGGTGCCCTCGAACTGCTCGATATTGGCCAGCGGCGGGCGGTTCGGGCCGAACGCCCCGCAGCCAGCCGCAATGATCACGGCCTTGCAGTCGATCACGGTGCCTTTGTTGGTGCCCACGCGCCAGCCGCCGTCGCGCTTTTCCACGAGGGTCACCTGCTGGTCGAGGTGGTAGACGGGGTCGAACGGCGCGGCTTGGGCTGCAAGGTTATCGATCAGCCCCTGGCCTTCAATGCTGAGAAAGCCCGGAATATCGTAGATGGGTTTTTCCGGATACAGCGCGCTGCACTGGCCGCCCACGGCGGGCAGCGTGTCGATCACATGGGCGCGGATCTTCAGCATGCCCAGTTCAAAGATGGCAAAAAGCCCCACCGGGCCCGCGCCAATGATGGCCACGTCGGTTTCGTGTGTTGTGCTGTGCGGTATGGTCATTTGACGAAACGCTTTAAAAGAGTGATAGTGATTAGGCAATGAAAACTGTCATTGCGAGCAAAGTGCGCAGCAATCCAGCCATGAAGCCCAGAGGCCTCTGGATTGCCACGTCGCTTCGCTTCCCGCAATGACGAAGGAGTATGCGTGGCCGATCATCCTTGGTTGAAAAACTACCCCAATGGCGTTTCCTGGAACGAGACCTTCCACGGTAAGCCCCTCTATTTCCTGCTGGAACATGCCGCCGCCACCTGGCCAGAAAACACCGCCCTCGAGTTCTTCGGGAAAACCTATACCTACGCCAAGCTGAAAGAAATGGTCGACCGCATCGCCCGCGGGCTGCAGGGCATCGGCGTGGGCAAGGGCACACGGGTGGGGCTGTTCATGCCCAACTGCCCGCAATTCGTGATGGCCTATTACGCCATTTTGAAATGCGGCGGCACGGTGGTTAATTTCAACCCGCTCTATTCCGAGAAAGAGATCGCCCACCAGCTGAAGGACGCGAAGGTGGAGGTGATGTTCACCATGAACCTGCGCCTGACCTATGCGAAGCTGATCCCCTTCATTGGCAACAGCTCGCTGCGCAAGATCGTGATGTGCCAGTTCCAAGAAGCCATGGGGCTGACCAAGCGCGCCCTTTTCACCGCGGCCAAGCAGAAGGACATCCTCAACGCGCCGAAGGACAGCTACCACGTGGCGCTGAACGATTTGCTCGCCTCGCCGGACCTTGTCGTGTCACCGAATGTTCGCCCCGACCACGACATCGCCGTGCTGCAATATACCGGCGGCACCACCGGCGTGCCCAAGGGCGCGGCGCTGACGCACAGCAACCTGTATGTGAACGTGCAGCAATGCAGCCGCTGGATGGTGGGGCTGGAGCCGGGCAAAGAGACGATGCTCGCGGTCATTCCGTTCTTCCATGTGTTCGCCATGACGGTGTGCATGAACCTCGCCATCGCCAATGGCATGATGATCGTCATCCACCCGAAATTCGACATCAAGCAGGTGCTGGCCGACATCGACAGCAAGAAACCCACGCTGATGCCGGGGGTGAGCATGCTGTATGCCACCATCTGCAACGCGCGCGGGCTCGAGAAATACGACCTGCGTAGCATCAAATTCTGCATCTCGGGCGGTGGCCCGTTACCGGTGGATGTGAAGCGCCGCTTCGAAGAGCTCACCCGCTGTGTGCTGGTGGAAGGTTATGGCCTCACCGAATCCTCGCCGGTCACGCATTGCAACCCGCTGGATAAAAACGCGAACAAGACCGGCTCCATCGGCCTGCCGCTGCCCGGCACGTTGTGCGAGGTCATCGACAAGGACGACCGCATGACGCCCATGAAGCTGGGCGAGGTGGGCGAGATCTGCCTCAGCGGCCCGCAGGTGATGCAGGGCTACCTCGACAAGCCCGAGGAGACCGACAACGTGCTGCGCAATGGCCGCCTGCACACGGGTGACCTCGGCTACGTGGATGCTGAGGGATATTTCTACATCGTTGATCGCTTGAAAGAGATGATCATCGTCGGTGGCTACAATGTGTACCCCCGCAATGTGGAAGAGGTGCTCTACACCCACCCGGCGGTGGCCGAAGCGGCCGTGGTAGGGCTTGAGCACCCCACCCGCGGGCAGATGATCAAGGCCTATGTGGTGCTGAAAGAGGGCCAGAAGACCGACGAGGCCGAGCTGAAAAGCTACATGAAGGGCAAAATGAGTGCCTACGCCGTGCCGCATGCCGTGGAATTCCGCGAAGCGCTGCCCAAATCCATGATCGGCAAGATCCTGAAAAAGGAGCTCGTCGCCGAAGAGAAAGCTAAGCACCCCGCGTAAGGTTGCCCTGCTGCTGTTGCTGTTCTTGCGCCGCGCGAATGCTGGCCGGATGGATGCGCGGCATGGCGGCAGCTGCCTTCAGTGGCATGCGCCGTGCATCACGCAGGGTGCTGAAGATCGCTTCGCTCGCCCCTTCCAGCCCCGTGCAATTCAGCGGTTCGGCCGCAGGCCCTTTTGCATGCTGCTGCGCCAGCGCCGTGCCCATCGCTTCCGCGCTGGCCTGTTCGGGGTGCACGAAGGCGCAATAGCCCAGCGATTCCATGCGCTGCGCGCGCGGCAGCTGGTCCGAGAAGGTGTACTTCCGCGGCACACTGATGAACGGCTTCTGCACCGCCGCCAGCTCGAAACAGCTATTGTAACCACCGCGCATAATGGCACCGCCACAGTCGCTCAACCGCTGCTGGAAATCGGCATGCGCAATGGGGTGTTGCACGCTGATGCTGCCATCGGGCGCAACCGTTTGCGCCAGCGCCTGCAGCGCCTGCATGTCTTCCGGCGGGCAATGGGCGGAAACATACAGCTGCCACGGCGCATGGCCGAGTGGGCCTGCATGCGCCCGCGCTTCAATGGCGTTGGCAAAGAACGGGAAATCCTCGCTGTGTTTATATCCACCCCCGCCGAACACCACCACGGGGTCGTGCGCGCTGGGCGTGGTGCTGCGCGCCGGCATGGGGCTGACGATGTTGCCGGTATAGTGAATGGGGGTGGTGATGCGCTGCCATTCGGGCATGGAATCTTCCAGTTTGCTGAACAGCCCGTCGCCGCGCACCAGAATGCGGTCGATATGTTTGTCGAGCAGCTGCAGCACGGTCTCCGGCTCGTTCGAGCGGATCAGGTCGCGGCAAAGGCTGACCACCGGCACGGCTTTGCCACGCGCATGCATCCAGTCGCGGCAGGCATCCAGGTCGGGGGCGCGGTAGCTGTCTTTGAAGGGGAAAAGTTCTGCCACGATGATGTCGGGTTTGAACTGTTCACAAATTTCGCGCATGCGCTCCTGCCGCGCTTCCACCAACGCGCCTTTGTAGGGCGCGCCGCTGGCAATGTCGTAAGGCTCGGCGCAGGCACTGTACACGCCCGGCAGGCTGTATTTGTGCATGTGCTTGAAATCAAAGCTGACTTTGGCATGGTCGAAACTGCCCGAAGCCAGCGCCACGGTCGCGCCGCGCTGCGAAAGGGTGGTGCCCAACTGGTCGGTGATGTTGAAATGGCCAAAGCCCTCCGGCGATTCGGAGAGGATCAGGATACGCGGTTTAAAGCGGTGTTCCATCCTCGCACTATACTGCATTGCAGCGCCCGCAAAGATGAAAGAAATGTTACATTTGCCGGGCCGTTCGGCCTTGTCAGGCCGGGGGCAATGGCTTACAAGCCCGGCATTAGTCATTTTTCGCAGGATGGAAGACCATGGCACAGCCCGCCGCACAGCATAGCTTCACCGATTACAAAGTGGCCGATATTGGCCTTGCCGAGTGGGGCCGCCGCGAGATCGCCATCGCCGAGACCGAAATGCCGGGCCTGATGGCGCTGCGCGAGGAATATGCGGGCAAGCACCCGCTGAAAGGCGCGCGTATCGTGGGCTGCCTGCACATGACCATCCAGACCGCGGTGCTGATCGAAACGCTGGTGGAACTGGGCGCTTCCGTGCGCTGGTCCAGCTGCAATATTTTCTCGACGCAGGATCAGGCCGCCGCCGCCATTGCCGCCGCGGGCATTCCCGTGTTCGCCTGGAAGGGTGAAACGGAAGAAGAATACGAATGGTGCATCGAGCAGACGCTGCGCGGGCCGGATGGCTGGGTGCCCAACATGATCCTCGACGATGGCGGCGACGTGACGCTGCTGATGCACAATAAATACCCCGACATGCTGAAGGATGTGCGCGGTGTGTCGGAAGAGACCACCACCGGCGTGCAGCGCCTGCTCGAGATGGAGCGCGACGGTAAACTGTTGATCCCCGCCTTCAACGTGAACGATTCGGTGACCAAATCGAAGTTCGACAACCTCTATGGCTGCCGCGAATCGCTGCTGGATGGCATCAAGGCCGCCACCAACGTGATGATCGCCGGCAAGACCGCCGTGGTCTGCGGCTATGGCGACGTGGGCAAGGGCTGCGCCGCCGCGCTGCGTGGCATGGGCGCGAAAGTGGTCGTCACCGAGATCGACCCCATCTGTGCGCTGCAGGCCGCCATGGAAGGCTACACCGTGGACACGCTGGAAGAATACGCCAGCAAAGCCGATATTTTCGTGACCACCACGGGCAACAAGGACATCATCACCCTCGACCATATGCGCCAGATGCGCGACCGCGCCATCGTCTGCAATATCGGCCATTTCGACACCGAAATTCAGGTGGCGAGCTTGCGCAACATGAAGTGGCACAACGTGAAGCCGCAGGTGGACGAGATCGAGTTCCCCGATGGTAAGCGCATCATCCTGCTGGCGCAGGGCCGCCTGGTGAACCTTGGCTGCGCCAACGGCCACCCCAGCTTCGTGATGAGCTCGAGCTTCACCAACCAGGTGCTGGCGCAGATCGAACTGTGGGCGAATGCGGGCAAATACGACAAGAAGGTCTATGTGCTGCCCAAAGCGCTGGACGAGAAAGTGGCCGCCCTGCACCTGAAAAAGATCGGCGCGAAGCTGACCAAACTCAGCAAAGAACAGGCCGATTACCTCGGCGTGCCGGTGGAAGGGCCGTTCAAGAAGGACTGGTATCGTTACTAGTTTCGCTGAGCATGGCGCGCTGCGTTGTCGCGGCGCGTCCTCGCTCGGTCATGTACATGCACGTACACTCCCTTGCTGCGGGCGCTTGCTCCTAGCATCGCATCCATGCTGAGCGAAACCAAACGACGCCGCTGCACTCGCCCTATACCCTTTGATTCCACTGGAATTTGCCGCCGCCCCGCGCTAGGCTCCCGTTTGTTGGGGAAAATGCATGCTGAAATGGCTGAAACGCGCGAATGAAAAATCGCCGGAGATCAAACTGCCAGACGTGAAGTCGGTGGTGGCCATGGTCGCACCCGATACTGCCCGCCTCGAACAGGAAAATGAGCGTCTCAAGCAGGAACTGCGCCGCTATTCCAACATCATCAATTCCAGCCCCAACCTTGTGTGGCTGCGCGATGCGGAGCTGAACATCAATTTCTGCAACCTCGCCTTCTCCGAAGTGGCCGAGGAGACCACCGACGAGATCGTGGCGCTGGGCGATGTGGAGCTGTTCAAAGGCCACCGCCAGCTGGCCCAGCGCATCTGGGAGCAGGGGGTCGAACACAGCGAGAACCGCCACATCGTGGTGGGCGGCGAACGCCGGCTGTACAACATCCGCGAGATCCCGCTGAAGCGCGAAGGCATGATGGTGGGCTATGGCAGCCATATCAGCGAGCTGGAGCAGGCGCAGGAAGAAACCCAGCGCCATGTCAGCGCGCTGCGCGACCTGCTGGAATCCTCCACCTCGGCCATGGCGATCTACGGCAAGGACCAGCGGCTGAAATTCTACAACTTTGCGTTTGTCGCATTATGGAAATTCGACGAGGTCTGGCTGGATACCGAGCCGACCTATGGCGAGGTGCTGGAACATCTGCGCGAGCGGCGCAAGCTGCCCGAGCAGGCCAACTTCAAGGCCTTCAAGGAACAGCAGACGCGCCTGTTCACCACGCTCATCGAACCGGACGAGGAATTCTTCTACCTGCCGGATGGCAAGACGCTGCGCGTCATCGCCATTCCGCACGCGCTCGGTGGTATCCTCTTCGCGTACGAGGACGTAACCGACCGCCTCGCGCTCGAGCGCAGCTACAACACGCTGATCGCCGTGCAGCGCGAAACGCTCGACAACCTGCACGAGGGCATCGTGGTGTTCGGTGAGAATGGCCGCCTGAACCTGTGCAACCCCACCTTCCACAAACTATGGGCGCTGAATGCGGAATTCACCGGCAGCGAGCCGCATATCCGCGTGGTGCTCGAGAAATGCCGCGAACTGTTCATTACCGACGATTGGGAGCGCTTCCTCGAGAACCTCGTGGCACGCTTCCAGCAGCGCCAGTTCTTCGCGCTGCGGTTCGAACGCAGCGACGGCACCGTGATCGACTGCACCTGCGTGCCGCTGCCCGATGGCGCGACGCTGCTAAGCTTCATCGATGTGACCGCAAGCACGCTGGTGGAGCGGTCGCTGCGTGAGCGCACCGAAGCGCTGGAGACCGCCGACAAACTGAAGACCGAGTTCCTCGCCAACATGAGCTACGAGCTACGCTCGCCGCTGACCTCCATCTCGGGCTTTGCGGAAATGCTGCAGAAGCAATATGTGGGGCCGCTCACCGAGATCCAGAAAGATTACGTGGGCGGCATCTACCAGTCGGCGCAGCAGCTTGCCTCGCTGATCTCCGATATTATCGATTTGGCGACGGTGGAAGCGGGCTATGTGAGCCTCGAGGTCAGTGAGTTCGATATTCGCCACGCGATCGATAACGTCATTGCCCTGCTGAACGAGCGCATGAAGCTGCAGGACGTGACCATCACCGTGGCGGTGGATGCCGACATCCAGCAGATGGACGCGGATGAAGTGCGCGTGAAACAGATCATCGGCAACCTGGTGAGCAACGCGGTGAAAACCACCAAGGCTAAAGGCAACATCATCATCGAGGTGAGCTACACCACGCTGCCCGACGGTGCGCGCGGCCCCATCGCCGTAACGGTGCGCGACGATGGCCCGGGCATCGACCCCGAGCGGCAGGCGCACCTGTTCGATCCGTTCTTCCGCGGCACCCTGAAGCAAGGGGCGGATGCGGCGCTTGGCCTCAGCCTCGTGAAGCGCTACGTGGAATTGCATGGCGGCGAGGTCACGGTGCAGTCCGACACGGGCATGGGCACCGCCATCCGCTGCACGTTCCCGCATCCGCGGCTACGCGCTGCTGGCTGAATCCGCGGTTTCCTGCGCGGCCAGTAACTGGTCCAGCACGGTATCGGTGAAGGGTTTCGCGCCGGGTGCAAACCCCATATCGATCTTCTTTTCGCGTTTCATCTGTTCGTTCATGGCCTGTTTCAGCTGCTCCTGCACCTCGCGCATGATCATCTCCAGCGCGGCGGCGCGCTCCTCCGGCGGCATGGCGTTCAGGTCTGCCTCGCTGATGCCTTTGGCCGCCATCACCTCTTCGGTGATCTTCTTTTTCAACTGCTCGATCTTCCATTCCATCAGGCTTTGCACGCCGCGATGGGTGATCTTGCCCAGCGTTTCCTCGGGGCTGTCTTCCTTCAGCAGCGCGGCAAACGCCCCGGAATCGGGTTGCAGGGTATTTTCCGTGGCCGTGGGGCCATAGGCAGGGGCGCTGAGTGTGCGGGTTGGATCAATGGCCATAGGGGTGCCCTTTAACGTGTGAATGCTGGAAATAATGCAAGGAACGTGCCGCCGGGCAGGGGCGGGCAACCCTGCCAGAATAAGGGCCCGAACGGGTAAATCCACGCCCGCATGCCGGAAATTATTGCCCCACCGCGGAAAAATCTGTAATGGCGCGACATGAACCAGACCTCACAGACCCATTACGTGCTCACCCTTTCCTGCCGCGACACGCGCGGCATCGTGGCGGCGGTGACCGGTTTCCTCACCCAGCAGGACGGATTCATCATCGAATCCACCCAGTTCGGCGACCCTTCGACCGACCGCTTCTTCATGCGCGTGCATTTCGCCGCGGGCGCCGGCACGCCGGACAGTGCCGCGCTGGAGCAGGCCTTCCGTAGCGAAGTGGGCGGCCCGTTCGGCATGGAGTGGCAGCTGCATGACGCGCACCGCAAAGCGCGCGTGCTGGTGCTGGTGAGCAAGCACATGCATTGCCTGAACGATTTGATGTACCGCCACCGCACCGGCCAGCTGCCGGTGGAGATCGTGGGCGTGATCAGCAACCACGACGATGCCCGCGCCATGGTGGAATGGCATGGCATTGCCTACCACCACCTGCCGGTGACGGCCGACACCAAGGCCGCGCAGGAAGCGCAGATCCTTTCCATCGTTGAAGCCGAGAAGATCGATGTGGTGGTGCTGGCGCGCTACATGCAGATCCTCAGCCCCGAGCTGTCGCGCGCGCTGCATGGCCGCGCCATCAACATCCACCATTCGTTCCTGCCCAGCTTCAAGGGGGCCAAGCCCTACCATCAGGCTTATGCGCGTGGCGTGAAGATCATCGGCGCGACCGCGCATTACGTGACCAACGACCTCGACGAGGGCCCGATCATCGAGCAGGAAGTGACCCGCGTGGACCACACCCATTCGCCGGAATCATTGACCGCGTTGGGGCAGGACATCGAGGCGCTGGTGCTGGCGCGCGCGCTGAAATACCACACGGAACACCGCGTGCTTCTGAACGACACGAAGACCGTGGTCTTCCGCTAGGCGGCGGCTACACCGTCGGCGTGGTGAAGAGCAGGTCGTAGAGCAGGTCCATCAGGAAATTGAGCAGCAGGATGAGTACCACCGGCGACAGGTCGATGGGCACTTGCGGCAGGTATTTGCGCAGCAGCTTGCGGATGGGGTTCAGCATCGGCTCCAGCAATTTACTGAGCGTCTGGTGCACGCGCAGCACCAGCGCGTTGCTGCGGTTGAGGATGTCGAAATGGATCAGCACATCCAGCACCACATAGATGAACAACGCCAGGTTGATAAGGAAGACGATGTTATTCAATAGGTTGAGTATCGCGTTCATGGCGTTTGGCTTCCCGCTTGTAAGATTTCCTGAAATTGAGTATACTAAGGGCGTGAATAGGAAGGCAAGCACCCTGCGTTTGCAGTTGCCCATTTCCATCGCCGCCACCCAAGAAGAGGTGCGCGTAACACACAAATGCCCACAGATAGCGGGCAGGAGCTTAGTACCATGACGGTCTCGACCATTACCAATGTGGCGCCGGAAATCCGCCGTGCCCTTGAGAACCAGAACAAACCGGTCACCCCCACCGGGCGCGACGCCAGCGCGGCGACGCTGCCGACCGACACGGTGCAGCTGAGCGCCGATGTGGCCTTCAAGCCCGCGCTGCTGAACCTGAACGAGGCGATTGCTGAGTCCAGCGCGCAGAACTTCGTAGCCGCGCAAAGCACCCTGAGCGATGCGGATTTCGACGTGGCCGACGCCACCGAGAGCGCGCAGGCACGTGTGCAGGCCGACGCGAAAGCCAGCACGCTGGCGCAGACCAACAAGCTGCCGCCCAACCTGATCCAGCTGCTTCAGGAATAACCCCTTATATATTAAACTTTGGCTTCGCATGGCGGAATGCTATATTTAGTGGGCATCACTGAAGGGCTTGCATGCGTCACGCGTTCTCACTGGTCGAACTTTCCATCGTGCTGGTCATCCTTGGCCTGCTGACCGGCGGTATCCTTGGCGGCCAATCGCTTATCCGTGCGGCAGAATTGCGCTCGGCGGCAGCCGACATGCAGCGCTACCAATCCGCCATGTATACGTTCCGTGATAAATACCTCGGTCTGCCGGGTGATATCACCAATGCCGAGCAATTCTGGGGCACCGACCCGGATGGCTGCCCGATCCACACGAACTGGAGCGTGAAAAAGTCGGCCACCTGCAACGGCAATGGGAACGGTCAGGTCACCAGTGGCGAAATGTTCCGTGCATGGCAGCAATTAGCCAATGCAGGGCTGATCGAGGGAAGTTACACCGGTGTTCCCGGCCCAAACAATAGTGGCACCTGCACGAATATCGACCATGAGATCGGCGTGAATGTGCCCGCAGCGCGCCTGAAGCCCGCCGGGTTTGGGTTGCTCACCTACAGTGGGGGATACGTGGCTCCGGGTGCCGTTTCGTTCCAGTTCGAGGGCAATTATTCGAACACACTGATTCTCGGTGCTTCCACCACGTCCTGTGAAACCGCCGGCCCGATCATGAAACCCGAAGAAGCCTGGAACATTGACACCAAAATGGATGATGGAAAGCCCGGCATGGGCAAGCTGGTAACGCGCACGTCGCTTCCCGTCGGTGGCCCGGGCGTTATGCCCAATTGCAATGATGGCGACAACACCATGGCGGCTTCTGCGCAATATCGGCTCGATTTTAACGGGGTAAATTGTTCGCTTTTATTCCGCACGGCATTGTAACCGTTCAGGCGCACGAAAAAGAAAAGGCCGGGGAAATTCCCCGGCCTTTTTTGTTGCGTGGTGCGGCGCTTACTTGCGCTTGGCCACCGGCTGGAACTTGCGCGGGCCAGAACCGATGAACAGCTGGCGCGGACGGCCGATCTTCATGCTCGGGTCCTCGATCATTTCTTTCCACTGGGCGATCCACCCGGCCGCGCGGGCCACGGCGAACAGCACCGTGAACATGGTGCTGGGAATGCCCAGCGCGCGGTAGATGATGCCCGAGTAGAAATCCACGTTCGGGTAAAGCTTGCGCTCGATGAAGTAGGGATCGTTGAGCGCGATCTTCTCCAGTTCCATGGCGATCTGCAGCAGCGGTTCGTCTTCCTGCCCCAGCTCCTTGAGCACGTCGTGGCATGCCTTGCGCAGCACGGCCGCGCGCGGATCGTAGTTCTTGTACACGCGGTGACCGAAGCCCATCAGGCGGAAATTGTCGTTCTTGTCTTTCACGCGCTTGATGAAATGCGGGATGTTCTTCACATCGCCGATCTCCTGCAGCTGGTTGATGACCGCCTCGTTCGCGCCGCCATGGGCCGGGCCCCACAGCGTGGCAATGCCCGCGCCGATGCAGGCGAACGGGTTCGCGCCCGAGCTGCCCGAGAGGCGCACGGTGCTGGTGGAGGCATTCTGCTCGTGGTCGGCATGCAGGATGAAGATCTTCTCCATCGCATCGGCGATGATGGGGTTGACCACATACGGCTCGGCCGGGGTGGCGAACATCATATGCAGGAAGTTCTCCGCGAAGCCGAGCTTGTTGTCGGGGTACACGAAGGGCTGGCCGATCGAATATTTGTAGGCCATGGCCGCCAGCGTCGGCATTTTCGCGATGATGCGCAGCGCGGCGAGCTCGCGCTCCTCGGGGTTATGGATGTCCAGCGAATCGTGGTAGAACGCCGAGAGCGATGCCACCGCACCCACCATAATGGCCATGGGGTGCGCGCGGCGCGGGAAGCCGCGATACAGGAAATGCAGCTGCTCGTGCACCATGGTGTGGTGCGTCACGCGGTAGCGGAACCATTCGCTCTGCTCTTTGTTCGGCAGGTCGCCGTACAGCAGCAGGTAGGCGCATTCCAGGAAGTCCGACTTGTCGGCCAGATCAGCGATGTCGTAGCCGCGATAGCGCAGGATGCCCTTGTCACCGTCGATGAAGGTGATCTCCGAATCGGTGCTGGCGGTGCTGAGGAAACCGGGGTCAAACGTGAAATGCCCGGTTGCGGCATACAGCTTCTGGATGTCGATGACGTTCTGGCCTTCCACCGCTTTGTAGATGGGGAATTCCACCGTTTTGCCGGCCACCGACAGGCTGGCCGAACCCACCGTCTTAAAGCGCGAAGCGTTCTCTTTGCGGGGCGCCGAAAGCGCCGCCGGGCGCTGCGGGCAACCGCCAGTGCGGCCACCTTTGCGCGGCGCGGTCTTCGCTTTTACGGGTTTCGCCTTTGCTTTGGCAGGTTTGGCTTTGATGGTTTTCTTTGCGGCTTTGGCCATGGAACACTCCATTGGTGAGAATGGAGCAGAGCTTGGCCGCATGGGCCGTGCGCGTCAATCCGCGCGGGGTTTGCGCGGGGCTTTCGTTGCAGGTTTTGCCGCACTGTTGCGCTGCATCACCAGCCCTTGCAGCAGGGCCAGCACTTTGTGGTCCACGCCGGAGAGCGGTAGCGCCGAAATTTCCTCACGGCTGAACCAGCCGGGGCTGTTCATGCGCTTGTGCAGCCGCGCATGCACGACGCGCCCTTCCAGCCGGAAATGGCTGTAGATATGCGTCACGTGCCCGATCTCTTCCCAATGTTCGGCGTGCATTTCGCGCATGGGGTAGCGCAGGTCGGTCGTTACCGGCACTTGCGGAAAGCCATACAGCCCACCCAGCAGCGCGGCCTCCCGCGCTTCCAGATGCAGGTGGCCCGCCGCGTCTTCCAGCACCAGCAGGTACATGGCGCGCGTCGGGGTGGCCTTCTTCGGCTTCGGGGCGGGGTAACGCTCCGGCGATTTTTTGCCCTTGCAAATGCTATTGGCCGGGCAGCTCGGGCAGTCGGGTTTCTTGGGTGTACAGACCATGCTGCCCAGATCCATCATCGCCTGATTATGGTCGAACGGTTCGGCCGTGTTCAGCAGCGCCTGCGCGCCGTCCCATAACTCCGTATCGCTGGGCTTCTCCCACGCGAACACCCGCGCCACGATGCGCTTCACGTTCGCCTCTAAGATGGCCACCGGCTGGCGATACGCGAATGCCGCGATGGCATGGGCCGTGTTTTTGCCGATGCCGGGGAGGGATTGGAGCTGTTCAAGCGAAGGGGGGCTTGCCCCCCCTTCGCGCGTTTCACGCGCTGACCCCTGCCGCTTCGCGGCTCGCGCCACTTCGGCGCTACGCACCGGCTGCATCAACCCCAGTGCCACGGCCTTCTTCGCGCCCTCATGCAGGAACCCGGCACGGCGATAATAGCCAAGGCCCTCCCACGCTTTCATGACCTGCTCGCGCGGTGCTTCGGCCAGCGCCTGCACGGTCGGGAATTTCTCTAGGAACGGGGGGTAGAACCGCGCCAGCACGGTGGCCACCTGCGTTTGCTGCAGCATCACCTCCGACAGCCAGATGCGGTAGGGATCATCCGTCTGCCGCCACGGCAAATGGTGCCGCCCCTGTGCCGTGTACCACGCTGCCATGGCCGCATGAAACCTGTGTAAATCACGCGGTTTTATTTGCGGCACCGTGGGGGTGGTGCTAGGAGTTTGTCTGATTTTACGCGTCATTGCGAGCAAAGCGAAGCAATCCAGAAGTTTCACTGACCATCCCTACTGGATTGCCACGTCGCTGCGCTCCTCGCAATGACGATCATTGAAAGGATATTCGCCATGACCCCTCCCGCCAGCAACGCCGCCGCCAAGACCACCGAAACCCCGATCGATGTTTCGACCGGCGCCCTCACCGGCAGCCGCAAAATGCACGTGGCCGGCAGCGACCGGATGATGGGCGTGAAAGTGGCGCAGCGCGAGATCGTGCTCTCGGAAAAATCCGGCGAGGCCCCGCTGGCGGTCTATGACACCTCCGGCCCCTACACGGACCGCAACCACGTGGTCAACATCAACGAAGGCCTGCCGAAACTGCGCGGCGAGTGGATCGCTTCGCGCGGCGATGTAGAACATTACATCGGCCGCCCCATGCGCCCCGAGGATAACGGCTACAAGGAATACCAGAAGATCGAAGTGGCAATGTTCCCCAACGCCATCAAATCACCGCTGCGCGCCAAGGCGGGCATGAACGTGACGCAGATGCATTACGCGCGTCGCGGCATCATCACGCCAGAGATGGAATACATCGCCATCCGCGAGAACGAAGGCCGCATGGACGGCACCACCATCACCCCCGAATTCGTGCGCGACGAAGTGGCGCGCGGCCGGGCCATCATCCCCGCCAACATCAACCACCCGGAGATCGAGCCGATGATCATCGGCCGCGGCTTCAAGGTCAAAATTAACGGCAATATCGGCAATTCGGCGATTGCGTCGAACATCGCCGAGGAAGTCGAGAAAATGGTCTGGGCCACCCGCTGGGGTGCCGACACCATCATGGACCTCAGCACGGGCAAGAACATCCACGCCACGCGCGAATGGATCATCCGCAACTCCGCCGTGCCGATCGGCACCGTGCCCATCTATCAGGCGCTGGAGAAGGTCGGCGGCATCGCCGAAGACCTGACATGGGAGATCTTCCGCGACACGCTCATCGAACAGGCCGAGCAGGGGGTGGATTACATGACCATCCACGCGGGCGTGCGCCTGC
This sequence comes from Azospirillum brasilense, assembly GCA_003241645.1. GTDB lineage: Bacteria > Pseudomonadota > Alphaproteobacteria > Rickettsiales > UBA3002 > QFOX01. The sequence continues at coordinate 24,307 of QFOX01000003.1, forward strand.
CGTTCGTGCCGCTCACCGAGAACCGCGTCACCGGCATCGTGTCGCGCGGCGGCAGCATCCACGCCAAATGGTGCATCGCGCATCACAAGGAAAACTTCACCTACACGCATTTCGAAGAGATTTGCGAGATCATGAAAACGTATGACGTGAGCTTCTCGCTGGGCGATGGTTTGCGCCCCGGCTCCATTGCCGATGCGAACGACGCCGCACAATTCGCTGAGCTGAAAACGCTGGGCGAGCTCACCAAAGTGGCGTGGGAGCATGACGTGCAGGTAATGATCGAAGGCCCCGGCCACGTGCCCATGCACAAAATTAAAGAGAACATGGATAAGCAGCTGGAAGCCTGCCACGAAGCGCCGTTCTACACGCTCGGGCCGCTGACGACCGACATCGCCCCGGGCTACGACCATATCACCAGCGCCATCGGCGCGGCGATGATCGGCTGGTTCGGCACCGCCATGCTGTGCTACGTGACGCCGAAAGAGCACCTTGGCCTGCCCGACCGCGACGACGTGAAAGAAGGTGTCATCGCCTACAAAATCGCCGCGCACGCCGCCGACCTTGCGAAGGGTCACCCCGCCGCCCAGCTGCGCGACGATGCGCTCAGCCGCGCACGGTTCGAGTTCCGTTGGGAAGACCAGTTCAACCTGTCGCTCGACCCCGACACCGCGCGCGAGTACCATGATGAAACGCTCCCGGCCGATGGCGCCAAAGTGGCGCATTTCTGCAGCATGTGCGGGCCCAAATTCTGCAGCATGAAAATCAGCCAGGAGGTGCGTGAATTCGCCAAGACCGAGCGGGCGCTGGGCAACATTGCTGCACCCGATGCTGCAACCAACGCCGAAGCCGAAATGGCCAAAATGGGCGAAAAATTCAAAGCCGAAGGCAGCGAGATTTACAAGAAGGTGAGCTAACTGTGGACATTCCGCATTTCGTATTAAAGCGCCAAGAAGCTTCTTTGAACTTTTCTACATTCTACCTGAAGACGATTGTTGTATTGTCATCAGGTAGTATCATCGCTTTACTTGCTCTAATAAGTCCAGAAATGCTCAAAGCATATCCCGGCTTGGTCACTAACATCAAATGCGTTATTCCGTTCTTTTTGGTATCCAGCTTTCATTCTCTAATGGCTGTTTTAGCAGCGCACCTTTGTGAGCGCGCTGGTTGGAGCCTAGGATACTATGAAAAAGAAATTGAAAAATTTGAAGTTGGGTCTGACCAACATTTAGTAAGATTAAATGTAATTAGTTCATTGTCTAAAGATGAAGATGATTATGAGAAAATTGCTTATTACACGGCGTTTTCGGCAACGGCATTTTTCTTCATAACTGCTTTTACTTTTGCGTATTTGTTTTGATGACCGCCATCCAATCCACCACCCGCACCATCGCATTGATTGGTGCAAGCAATAAGCCCGAGCGGCCGAGCTATGGGGTGATGGGGTTTTTGCTCGCCAAAGGATATATCGTGCATCCGGTGAATCCGGGTTTGGCGGGCGGGGAAATTCAAGGGCAACAAGTATATGCCACGCTGGCCGACTGCCCGGCCCCCATCGACATGGTGGATATTTTCCGCAACACGGCGGATGCCGCAACGGTCATCGACGAAGCCATCGCATGTAAGGACAAACTCCACATCCAGACCATCTGGTGCCAGCTAGGAGTTACGCCGCACGAGGCCGCGTCGCGCGCGCAAGCCGCCGGGTTGACGGTGGTGATGGACCGTTGCCCCGCCATCGACTGGCGCTAAGCGCCCTTGGCTTTCGCGGCGCGGCGGCAGCGGTCGCTGCAATATTTTACTTCGTCCCAGCAGCGCGCCCATTTTTTACGCCACGCAAATAGCAGCCCGCATTGCACGCAGGCCTTCTCAGGCAAATGCGGTTTGGCGTGGGCCATTATTTCGTCAGCCCGCCCAGCAAGCCGCGCAGCAATTGCCGGCCGATGCTGCGCCCGATCTGCCCGGTCACCTGCCGCACGGCGGCGTTGACCACCTGATCGGTCACGCTCTGCGCGGCACGCCCACCGCTGCTGCGGCGCGGGGTGGTTTGCTGCGCCGTCTGCTGCACCGGCTGCGGTGCCTGCGCTGCTTTGCGGGCCTGCAGCATTTCATGCGCGGAATCGCGGTTGAGCGGCGTGTCGTACGTGTCGCCAATGGGGTCGCGCCGCAGCACGTCCTGCCGCTCGGCATCGCTCAGCGGGCCCATGCGCGAAATGGGCGGGCGAATCGCCGTGCGCTCCACCATGGTCGGGGTGCCGTCTTCCTGCAGGGTGGACACCAGCGCTTCACCCACTGCAAGGGTGGTGATGGCGGCCTGCACATCCACCGCCGGGTTGGGGCGGAAACTGCTGGCGGCCACCTTCACGGCCTTCTGCTCCTGCGGGGTGAAGGCGCGCAGCGCATGCTGCACGCGGTTGCCCAGCTGGGCCAGCACATCGGCAGGAATATCCTGCGGCTGCTGCGTCACGAAATACACGCCCACGCCTTTGCTGCGGATCAGCCGCACCATCTGCTCCACTTTCTCCAGCAGGGCTTTGGGCGCGTCGGCGAACAGCAGGTGCGCCTCGTCGAAGAAGAAGACCAGTTTCGGTTTATCCGCATCGCCGATCTCGGGCAGGTTCTCGAACAGTTCCGACAGCAGCCATAGCAGGAAGATGCTGTACATGCGCGGGCGCTGGATCAGCTGCTCGGCGGCCAGCACATGGGCGATACCGCGCCCGTCCGGCGCGGTGCGCAGCAGGTCGTGGATGTCGAGCGCCGGTTCGCCGAACATCGCCTCGGCGCCCTCCTGTTTCAGCTGCAGCAATTTGCGCTGGATGGCATTCACCGTGGCGGCGGAGATATTGCCGTATTGGGCGGAATAGGGCTTCGCCTGCTCGCCCACATGCAGCAGCAGGCTGTGCAGGTCTTCCAGGTCGAGCAACAGCAAGCCCTGGTCATCGGCGATCTGGAAGGCAATGGCGAGCACGCCTTCCTGCGCGTCCGACAGATCCAGCAGGCGCGCCAGCAGGATGGGGCCGACTTCCGAGATCGTCATGCGCAGCGCATGGCCGCGCGTGCCGAATACATCCCAGAATACGGTGGGCATGCTGGCGGGCGCATAATCCTGCAACTGCAGTTTTTCTGCGCGCGCGCGTGCCTTTTCGCTGCCGCCGCTGGCCGCAATGCCGGAAAGGTCGCCTTTCACATCGGCCATGAACACGGGCACACCGTGCGCAAGGAAGCCTTCGGCCAGCACCTGCAGCGTTACGGTTTTGCCGGTGCCGGTGGCCCCCGCGACCAGCCCATGGCGATTGGCGCGGCTAAGCGTGAGGTATTGCGGGCTGCTGCCCTGCCCAAGCAGGCAGGCGCCGTGCGGGAAGAGGGGGCTGGTGGTGGTGGGGTGCTGGGGGGCGGGCGTGGCCATGGGATGCTCCGTGCGCAGGGAATGCCCGACCATAGCGACGCATGCCGCCTTGGCAATGGATTTGCAGCCACGCCCCGCAGGGAAACGCGGCGCACCACGAAAAAATCCGTGATAATGCTCGCCTGAAGCGGCCTTTGTTGCTATGCAACATAAAAGACCCTGTGACGAAGGAGCGCACCCATGAAATCCCCCGCGATCGTATTTACCCTAGCGGCGATCACCGCCGTCAGCGGTGCCTATGCCGACGATGAGATGATGGGCACCTACATTAACGGGCGCATGGAAACCCGCACCGAGCGCAGCGCCCGTGTGGCCGATCCGCAGATGGACCGCGAGATCATGCTGATCGACCGGCAGCGCCGCGCCCAGCGCGCGCAGGAGCGCACGCCCGAGCAGGCCGATGGCGAAATGGGGCAGGAAGACGTGCCGTTCGAATACAAGCCAAACGCGAACGGCCTGTAAGCCGCCACGGGCATGCGCGCATAAAAAAAGCCGCATCGGATGATGCGGCTTTTTTGTTGGCTGCGCCGGTTACTTTTTGGCGTTCAGCGCGTCGCGGATCTCGCGCAGCAGCAGGATATCCTCCGGCGGTGCGGCGGGGGTTTCTGCTTCCTTCTTGATCATCGCGTCCTTGATGCGGTTGACCTGCTTCACCAGCATGAACACCACGAAGGCCACGATCAGGAATTTGATAACGGCGTTGATGAACAGGCCATACATGATCAGCGGGGCGCCGGCTTTCTTCGCGGCCTCGAGCGATTCGTAGCCGCCGAAGGACAGGTCGAAATAGTAGTTCGAGAAGTCCAGCCCGCCCAGCAGCATGCCGATCACGGGGTTGATGATGTCGCTGACCATGGAGGTCACGATGGCGGTGAAGGCTGCGCCCACCACGATACCCACCGCCATGTCGATGACGTTGCCGCGGGCGATAAATGTTTTGAATTCCTTGAACATGCGTACTCTCCTATGATTTGTGGCCCCATGAAGCCAAAAGCCTTGGAAAAGTCAAGATTATCCGCCGCTTAATGTTGGCTTGATGGGTGGGCTCGCATCGCCGCATCGCGTGCTGAGCCATGGTTGGCTAATGCTTTCGCTATCAACGAAAGGATTTTGTATGCGCCGTTCCTTGCTTCTTCTTGCGCTTGTTGGCACCCCGCTGGTTGCCTGTGCGCCTTCCGCCCCGATGGCGACGAACGCCCAGTTCCAACAGGCCGATGGCAACAAGGATGGTGCGCTGAGCCGCGACGAGTATGAGCACCTGCTTGCCATTCGCGCCTCGGAAGGCGATGCCGCAGCCGCCCGCGCCGTGAAAGCTAACCTGCAATACAACACCTACGATACGCGCTTCAAAGCCAGCGACCGCGATGGCAACGGGGCGATTAGCCGTAGCGAACTCGGCATCCGTTAAGAGAACCGTTGCACCCGCGCGAGGATTCCTGCTAAGAGGGCATCCCGCGCGGGTGTAGTTCAATGGTAGAACGAAAGCTTCCCAAGCTTTAGGCCAGGGTTCGATTCCCTGTACCCGCTCCAACATCCTTGCTTACTGTTCGCCTTCTTTAATCGTCCAGCATCGGGGTGCCGGGTGCTTTGCCTTCCCACGTGATGGGGGTCACGACCGACAGGGACGTGGTGGGCGAGCCTTCGATGATGCGGGTGGTGCGCACCACATACACAAGGCTGCTGTTCGTGCGGTCGAACAGGCGGCGGATCTCCAGCGATTTGAAAATGAGCGAGCGGCTCTCATCGAACACTTCTTCGCCTTTCTCATCGGCCGCGATGGGCGCGCGGTAGGTCACCGGGCCGGTCTGCACGCAGGAAACGCTGGCGATGGACGGGTCTTCCGCCAGCCCCAGCCCGCCCTTGATGCCGCCGGTGCGCGGGCGCGCCACGTAGCAGGTGATGCCGGTGATCTTCGGGTCGTCGAACGCGCTGACCACGATCTTGTGGTTCGGGCCGATCAGTTTGAAGGCCGTGCTGACCGCGCCGACCTCGCGGCTTTGCGCCACACACAGGGCGGGAAACAGCACCAGCGCCAGCGCGCGGGAAAGAAAAAGATGACGTTGCATGCAAAACTCCGGGTAATAGGATGCAACGACGCGTAGCGTTCGGCGTGCAAAAAGACCATCAGGATGTGCCAATGAACATGTTTCTTTACCTCGCGGTGATCAACGCACTCACCTTCGCCACCTACTGGCTGGACAAACGCGCCGCCAAACGGTCCGGTGCACGCCGCATTCCTGAGGCCACGCTGCTGTTGCAGGGCTTCCTCGGCGGCACGCCTGCGGCGCTCGTCGCCCAGCGCCTGCTGCGCCACAAGAACCGCAAGCGGGCCTTCCAGTTCAAGTTCTGGGCCATCACCTTTGTGCAGCTTGCCCTGCTGCTGATGCCGCCGCCGGTGGTGCAGCGCCTGCTGCAGGCAGCGTTTTACTAAAATTAAGCGAAAATTAAAGATTCAGGCGTAGGGTCATCTTTATGCCGCTCACCGTCCTTTTATTTTACCTCATCGCCGTGAACCTGATCGCCAGCTATATTTTCTGGCTGGACTGGCGCTATGCGAAGCACAAGCTCGGTGCGGGCGAGATCCCCGACCGAACGTTCCTTGCGATCAGCCTGCTGGGCGGGGCATGGGGCATCGTGCTCATGCAAAGCCTGCTGCGGCACCGCATTTTCCGCCGCCGTTCGTTCATCAAATACCGCCTGGCGCTCGCCATGCAACTGATCGTGGCCGGCGTGTACGCCGCCTTTCCGTTGACGCAAATCTAGCCGCGTCGCCACGATAAAACTGCCACAGGTTCCGCTACAATTTTATCTATGCTGCGGGTGCAAAGCGATTGCTTTCATTACGCCGAATTTTGCCCTATATATAAAGACGTAACGAGAAATTGAGGTTCTATGTCGCAGGCAGTGATTGTTGGTTATGTGCGTTCTCCGTTCACCCTCTCCAACAAGGGCGCCCTTGCCGGCACACGGCCTGATGATATTGCCACCGAAGTGGTCAAGGCGCTGGTCGCGCGCACGGGTGTGAACACACAGGATATCGACGATCTGCTCATGGGCTGTGCCTTCCCCGAAGGCGAGCAGGGTTTCAACATTGGCCGCATGGTGGCGTTGCAGGCAGGCCTGCCGCAGACCGTGGCGGGTGCCACCATCAACCGCTGGTGCGGCTCGTCCATGGAAGCCATCCACATCGCGGCGGGCAACATTGCCAGCGGCAAGGGCGAGGTGTTCATCTGCGCGGGCGTCGAATCGATGACGCGCATTCCCATGGGCGGCTATAACCCGTTGCCCAACCCGGTGCTGTTCCAGTCGCTGCCGGAGGCGTATATCAGCATGGGCCTGACGGCCGAGAACGTGGCCAAGCAATGCAACGTCAGCCGTGCCGATCAGGAGCAGTTCGCGCTCAACTCGCACAAAAAAGCCGCCGCGGCCGATATGTCCGGCGAGATCGTGCCCATTCCTACGAAGGTGGGCGTGGTGGAGAAGGACGGCATCGTGCGCCCGAATTCCACGGCGGAGGATCTGGCCAAGTTGAACCCCGCGTTCGATGTGTACGGCACCGTGACCGCCGGCACCAGCAGCCCGCTGACCGATGGCGCGGCCGCGGTGCTGGTCACCAGCGAAGCCTACGCCAAGAAACATAACCTGCCGGTGCTGGCGAAGATCAAATCCATGGCCGTGGTGGGCCTCGACCCGAAAGTGATGGGGCTGGGCCCCGTTTATGCCGTGAACAAGGCGCTGGAGAAAGCGGGCTTGACCATCACCGATATCGACGTGGCGGAGATCAACGAAGCCTTCTCGGCGCAGGCCATTCCCTGCGGCCAGCAACTGGGCATTGCGCCGGAGAAACTGAACATCGAAGGCGGGGCGATCGCCATTGGCCACCCGCTGGGTGCGTCCGGCGCACGCATCACCGGCAAGGCCGCGTTGTTGCTGAAGCGCGGCGGCGGGAAATACGCCGTGTCGGCCGCCTGCATCGGCGGGGGCATGGGCATTGCCACCGTGCTGGAGCGCGCGTAATGCGTACGCTGCGTGTGATGAGTGCGGTGTGGCTGTGCGCGCTGGCGCTGCCTGCTGCGGCCGCCGTCGATAACCGTTGCGACGATTTTCACGCCAACCAGACCATGGCCACGCTGAAGACCGAGCAATGGCCAGGCTGCCGCACCGACCGGGACTGCGTGGCCGTGCAAAGCCTGTGTGGCCAGACCATTGCCATCAACAAAGCGTTCCAGAAAGAGCATGCGCTGTTCGCGCTATGCACGGCGCCCATGGTGAAGTGTGCGCCCACCAAACCCATGAATAAGCCGGTGGTGCGTTGCGTTGAGCAGCGCTGCACGGCCCACGAAGGATAATCCCCATGGAAATTAAAAAAGTCGCGGTCCTTGGTTCCGGTGTCATGGGCTCGGGTATTGCGGGCGTCATCGCCAATGCGGGCATTCCCGTGCTGCTGCTGGATATTGTGCCCAAGGAAGGCCCGCGCAACGCGCTGGCCGAAGCCGCCATCGAGAAGCAAAGCAAGGGCGGAACCCCCGGTTTCGCCCACAAGAAATTCGCCAAACTCGTCACCCCCGGTAATTTCGATGACGACCTCGCGAAGCTCGCCGAATGCGACTGGATCGTCGAGGTGGTGGTCGAAAAACTGGAAGTGAAGCAGGACGTGTACCGCAAGATCGACGCGGTGCGCAAAAAAGGCAGCATCGTTTCGTCGAACACTTCGACGCTGCCGCTGCACGTGCTCACCAATGGTCTGCCGCAAAGCTTCGCGGATGATTTCCTCATCACCCACTTCTTCAACCCGCCGCGCTTCATGCGCCTGCTGGAAGTGCTGAAAAGCCCCGGCTTCGATGCCGCGCGGTTCGACGCGTTCTGCCACTTCGCCGACACGGTGCTGGGCAAAGGCGTGGTGCCGGTGAAAGACACGCCGGGCTTCCTCGCCAACCGCATTGGTGTGTACTGGATGACCGCGGGCCTGATCGAAGCGGTGAAACTCGGCATCGCCGTGGAAGATGCCGACGCCGTGATGGGCAAGCCGCTGGGCTTCCCGAAGACCGGCATGTTCGGGCTGTATGATCTGATCGGCATCGACCTGATGCCGCTGATCGCCAAGGCGATGCTGGCAACCTTGCCGGAGCATGACGCATTCCGCACGCTGTATAACGTGCCGCCGCTGGTGGAGAAAATGATCGCCGATGGCTACACGGGCCGCAAAGGCAAGGGTGGCTTCTACCGCATGAACAAAGGCGAGGGCGGGAAGAAGACCCTCGAGGCACTGAACCTGACCACCGGCGAATACGCACCGCAGAAAAAATCCAAACTCGAAAGCGTGGATGCCGCCAAAGCAGGGCTTGCTGCGCTGTTCGCCCACAAAGACATTGGCGGGCAATATGCCAGCGCCGTGATGCTGCAGACGCTGCATTACGCTGCGTCGCTCATTCCCGAGATTTCCGACGATATCCAATCCGTCGATGCCGCGATGAAGCTGGGCTATAACTGGAAATACGGCCCGTTCGAAATGATCGACCGACTGGCGATCGACGGCAAGAGTGGCACCGAAGTGTTCGCAGGCGCCCTGCAACAGGCCGGCATGAGCGTGCCGAAACTGATTCAGGAATCGCTCGGCAAGAAGCTGTATGCAGTGGATGCGGGCCGCGTGACCCAATTCAACATCGGCGGGCAATACGCGCCCGTGCCGGTACCCGAAGGCTCGCTGATGCTCGAAGACATCAAGCGCACCAGCAAGCCGGTGAAGAAGAATGTGTCCGCGCAGGTCTGGGATCTGGGCGATGGCGTGGCCTGCCTGGAGCTGACCAGCAAGCAGAACACGTGGGACCCCGAGAACCTGAAAATGGTGATGGAGCTGCCGCAACTGGTGCAGCAAAAAGGTTTCCGCGCCGTGGTCATCGGCTCCGACGCGGAGCATTTCAGTTTCGGTGCGAATATCGGCTATTTCCTGCTGGCCTGCAACACCGCCAGCTGGTGGGCGATCTCTGACATGGTCAAACAAGGCCAGCAAGCCTTCATGGGCCTGAAATACGCGCCGTTCCCCGTGGTGTCGTCGCTTTCCGGCATGGCGCTGGGTGGCGGCTGCGAACTGCAACTGCATGTGGACGCCGTGCAGGCGCATATGGAATCCTACCCCGGGCTGGTGGAAGCAGGCATCGGCGTCATCCCCGGTTGGGGTGGCTGTAAGGAACTTTTGCTGCGCCACATGGCTGCAGCAAATGCTGCACAAAAATCCATCGCCAAAGGGCAGAAGCCTACGCACCTCATCAGCGGTGGGCCCATGGGTGCCATCAGCAAGGCGTTCGAGTATATCAGCATGGCGAAGGTCGCAGGCAGCGCTGCCGAAGCGCAGGACATGCTTATTCTCAACGGCGCCTCGCGCATCAGCGCCAACCGTCGCCGCGTGCTGGCGGATGCGAAGCAGCTGGCCCTGTCGCTGGCCGAGAATTACACCCCGCCCGAGCCGGTGACGGTGCGGCTGCCCGGCGCTTCGGGCAAGCTGGCGCTGGATATGGCGGTGGAAGGCTTCGTCAAATCCGGCAAGGCCACGCCGCACGACGTGGTGGTCTCCAGCCACCTCGCCACGGTGCTGACCGGCGGCGATACCGACATCACGCAGGAAGTGACCGAGCAGCAATTGCTGGACCTCGAGCACGACCATTTCATGGCGCTGTGCAAGACCGACGCGACGCAAGCACGCATCGCGCACATGCTGAACACAAGCAAGCCATTGAGGAATTGATTTTGTCATCCCTGCGAACGCAGGGATCCACGTACAAGGAGATTCCCGCTTTCGCGGGAATGACAAGGAGAAGAAAGAATGCCCACCTATTCCGCACCGTTGAAAGACTACCAGTTCCTCATCGACCATTTCCTCGAACTGGATAAGCATGCCGCCGTGAAGGGCTTCGCCGAAGCGCGCGACATGGCGACCCCGCTGCTGGAAGCCAGCGCGCAACTGTGCGAAGAGGTGCTGTTCCCGCTCAACCGCGTGGGCGACGTGCAGGGCCTGAAACTGAAAGACGGCGTGGTCACCACGCCCGACGGCTTCAAGGAAGCCTACCAGCAATACGCCGAAGGCGGCTGGAGCACGCTGACCTGGCCGACCGAATATGGCGGGCAGGACCTGCCGGAATTCCTGAACATGCCCATGCTGGAAATGGTCTGCTCGGCCAACCTTTCGTTCGGACTCACCCCGGGCCTGACCCATGGCGCGATCCACGCGCTGGTGGTCTATGGCACCGACGAGCAGAAGCAGAAATACCTGCCCAACATGATCTCCGGCAAATGGTCCGGCGTGATGTGCCTGACCGAACCCACGGCAGGCACCGACCTTGGCCTGCTGAAAACCCGGGCCACCCCGCAGGCGGATGGCACCTACCGCATCGAGGGTAACAAGATATTCATCTCCGCCGGCGAGCAGGACCAGACCGAGAACATCATGCATCTCGTGCTGGCCCGCCTGCCGGATGCGCCGAAGGGCAGCAAAGGCATTTCGCTGTTCCTCGTGCCGAAGGTGCTGGTGAATGATGATGGCTCGCTGGGTGCGCGCAATGCGTTCAGCTGCTCGGCCATCGAGCATAAAATGGGCATCCATGCGAGCCCGACCTGTGTGATGAACTATGACGGCGCCACCGGCTACCTCGTGGGCAAGCCGAACGAAGGCCTGAAAGCCATGTTCGTGATGATGAACACCGCGCGCCTGTATGTGGGCGTGCAGGGCCTTGGCGTGGGCGAGGCGGCCTACCAGAACGCGCTCGCCTACAGTAAGGAGCGCTTGCAGGGCCGCGCGCTTAGCGGGCCGAAATTCCCCGAGAAAGCGGCGGACCCCATCACCGTGCACCCGGACGTGCGGCGCATGCTGCACACCATGAAATGCTTCACCGAAGGCAGCCGCGCACTGGTCATGGAGACCGCGTTGCAGATCGACATTGCGCACCGCCACGAGGACCCCGCCATGCGCGAAGCGGCGGATGATTTTGTGCAGCTGGTCACCCCCATCCTCAAATCCACCCTCACCGATGGCGGGTTCGAGACCGCCAGCACCGCCATGCAGTGCTTCGGCGGCTATGGCTACATCGAGGAATACGGGGCCGCGCAATACCTGCGCGATGCGCGCATCCCCATGATCTATGAGGGCACCAACGGCGTGCAGGCGATGGATCTGGTGGGCCGCAAGCTGGGCTATGATACGGGGCGTTACCTGAAGCGTTTCTTCCACCCGGTGGATGCGTTCATTGCCGAAAACCGTGACGATCCGGCCATGGCCGAATTCACCAAGCCGCTGAAGGTCCACACCAAATACCTGCAGCAAGCCACCATGTGGGTGGGTGCGATGGGGTTGGCCAACCCCAACCATGCGGGGGCCGGCGCGGTCGAATACCAGAAGATGTTCAGCCTCGTGCTGTTCGCGTGGCTATTCGCGCGGCAAGCCAAACTGGCGCTGGCGCTTCGCGATCAAGATCCTGAATTCTATGATCAAAAGCTCGCGACCTGCCGGTTCTTCTTCGCCAAACTGTTGCCGCAGACCACGGGGCTGCTGGCCAGCATCACCGCCGGGGCCGACCCGGTGATGGCGGATGCCGGGTTTTAAAATACTGTAATAGAAGGGATATGCTATCCCTTCGTCGCCTGCAGCTCCTTACCCTTTTGGCTCCCGATGGTCGCCTCTTTTCGCTTTGCTCCAAGTCGTTCGCTGACGCTCACGGCTCGCGCCACTTCGGCGCTACGCATGGCATGCGTCGGCGTTTTTATTTCAGAGGAGCGCAGTAGCGCGACCCAGCCATGAGCCAGCGAAGCTGCGCGTAGGCATCGCGCAGTACGCGCGATCTGCCGGAGCAACGGTTAACTGTCATCATATCTTAACAAACACACATCCCTTGTTTTGCTATATTTGCAGTGAAGGAGTCTATGCGCTAGGCGGAAACTCCATAACTTAACGCAATATTTACCGCGTTCCCACAGAATGGAACCAAGGTAGGAGCAGGCAAGATGAGTGGTCGTGACGGTCTTTTAGGATTTGATATTCGTGGCGCGGGCCGTGAAGTGCGCGATTTGCGCCGCACCATGGACGAGGTGGGTCGCACCGTTGGCACCGGCGAGGCGCTGATTGGTGGCCACATCAACGGCGCCGAGGAAGCGCGCTACCGCACCCGCAATTACCGCACGCAGGGTCAGGCGAATGACGCCGAAGGCCGTTACATCATCAGCGAACATCGCCTCGAAGCCATTCGTGACGGTGATTTTGGCACCCCGGTGCGCCGCACCGCCGCACCGCGCCAAGCGAGCTATGGCCAGGCACAGCCCGGCGGCTACAGCCAGCTGCCCCCCGAAGAATACCAGCGCGGTAGCGCACCGGAAGCACCCGTGGCGGCCCGTGCCGCCGCCCCGGCTGCAGCCCAGCGCGGCCCCGTTCGCCCGCTGGTGGCGAACGAGCGCCTGATCGAATCCGTCATGGGTGAGCTGGGCGATGCTGCCCGCGCCCAGACCCCGGCCGAGCGCGACGCCGCGCTTGATCGCTTCATTGCGGTGACCAACCGCATCGGTAAGGACACGCCGATCCAGTCCATCGGTGGCGAACTGAAAGTGAATGGCGCCAACGGTGCGCAGATCGATATTCCGCTGCCGCCGCGCGGCCGCACCTTCACCATCACCGATATGGTGACGCCGTACCTGCGCCAGAACCGCGAGCTGGGCGATGCACTCGCCGCCCGTATCGCCGCGTCGAACGGCCAAACGGTGGAAGCACCCGCCAACCAACCGCAAGCACCGGCCACTGGCGCACCGACCACGGCTGCGCCCGCCACTGGCGCTCCGGCTACGGCTGCTCCCAGCACTGGCGCACCCAGCACCGGCGCTCCCAGCACCGGCGCACCCAGCACCGGCGCTCCTGCACCGGCTACGGGCGCAACAGGCGCGCTGACCGCCGCTACCGGCGGTTCGGCACGCACCTACAGCCTGCGCACCAACACCGACGACATGCCGAAGATCGCCGCCAATCAGGTGGCTGACCTGCAGGGCCGTCTGGTGGATGCTGGCTTTGACCTTACCACCCGCCGCCAGGCCGATGGTAAGGACGGCAAATACGGCCCGAAAACCGAAGCCGCGGTGAACGCTATTGCCCGCGAAGCCGGGGTGAACCCAAAAGACATCGACTTCACTAACGCGCAAGACCCCGACACGGTGAAATTCATGCAAACGCTGGATGCGCGCATTGCCTCGCGCGGCCGTGCGGCGGCTCCGGCCCCCGTGGTGCCGCAAGGCCCGACCCCGGAAGAGCTGGCAGCTCAGGCGGAACGTGACCGCCTTGCCGCCGAAGAAGCCCGCATTCCCGAAGCGATCCGTGGCACGCACTACGACCCGCGCGTGAGCGCCACCATGAGCCAGGCCGAGCGCGATGCGCTTGCCCGCAAAGGCCTGCATGCGCTGGACGAGATCGCCTCCGAGAACGGGGCACGTGATCCCGAAACGCTGGCCCGCAAGATCCGCGAAGTACAGAAAGACGCTGGCATGCTGCAAAGCGGTGAAGCCAGCCCGCAAACGCTGGCCGCCCTTGGGGTGGCCGTGGCCGAACGCAGTGGCCTCGCTGGCCGCGCTGGCAACGTGTACGAGGGTGCGCAGTCGCAGGCGGAAATGAACGCGGCCGCTGCCGTGGGCTTCCATGCGCTGGACGAGACCGCGGGCATCACCCGCAACCCGGAAGTGCTGGCCCGCAAGGTGCGTGAGTTCGAACGCGAGAACAACCTGACCGTGGATGGTCGCGTAGACCCCGCCATGCTGCAGGCACTGGAGCAGGCCGTGGCCGCGCGCGGTGGCCTCACGCAGGTGCGTGGCGGCACCGAGGTGAGCGCCAACGGCGGTGAGCCGCCGGCATCGCCGACCGTACAGACCAACCCGCAGCTTCAGCAGACCCGTCTGGCTGAAGGTGGGCAGCGCGCGTAACAACCCTTGGCATCGCTCGCCGATCACACTAGACCTTTCCCGGTGACCACCGGAGAAATGAAACGCGTGATCGAACTGCTTGCAGCCCCCATCCATAAAGTCGGTATCGTGCTGCTGCGCGACGTGCAGTCCAACGATCCGCTGGTGTGCATCACGCAGGTGAAGGCCAAGAACCCGGCCGAGCAGGCGCAGGTGAAATTCGGCCTGCCGAAAGGAACCCGCCGCTACGACGACCCCGAAACGCACCAATGGCGCGACGCCCGCGATTTCGCCACCGCTGCGCGCTACCGCGACCGGTTGGAGCCGCTGCATAGCTGCCTCATGAACGAGGCCAGCGAAGAAGCCGGGGTGGATGGCAAAAGCTTCGCCGAGCATGCGCCGCGCGAACTCGGCGCGCGCTTTTTCACCAGCGAAACCAGCGGCGCCACGTTCGATATTCAGTGGTATGGTATGGAGCTATCGGAAAAAGCGGCTTCCCGCATGAATCCCACCCCGCCGGATGCGCACGCCGTGCAATGGGTGCGCCTGTCGGAAATGAAAGCCATGACCGCGCGTGGGGAAATGAACCAGAGCTACTATCCCGTCGCGGCCGAAATGGCCGAGAAAATGCGTGCGCGCGAGTTGCGCCCTACGCAGTTTTTGGCAGATCAGCCGACCAGATAAGCCCGAAGCCGCCTTTGTAGGGCTGCACTTTCGCTACCAGCTTGCCGCTGAGCAATGCTTCCACATCGCGCCCATAGGCCTCGTAGCGCCAGCCATGGCTGAGATGGCTGTCGGCAAAGGCAAGCTTGCCGCGCACAATGGCTTCCAGTTCTTCTTTGTCCACCACCAGCCGCGGCACAAGGTGCTCTTCCTCGCAGCGCAGGCGCAGCAGCACCTTCAACTGGTCAAGGCAGGCTTCCTGCACGGCCGACATGGGCTTCACGCGCTCTTCCGCCTGCGGCCAAGTTTCTTTCGGCTCCATGCGCGCGGTGTGCAGCGCCTCCACCAGCGAGGCCAGCGCGTCTTTGTTCAGTTGGCCCTGAATGCCGCGCAGCTCCAGCAGGTCATCCACGCTTTGCGGGGCCATGCCGGCGATCTGCACCACGAAATCATCCTTCAGCACGCGTTGGCGCGGCAGGTCGCGGCGCATGGCCTGCTGCTCGCGCCAGCGGGCGGTGGCGCGCAGCATCTGCAGATATTCCGGCGCGCGGCTTTTCACTTTCAGGCGCTTCCAGATATGGTCCACATCCACCCGGTAATGGGTGATGAGCGTCAGGTCCGCCATTTCTTCTTCGATCCACGGACCGCGGCCATCGGCGGCGATGCGCTCTTCCAGCAATTCATACACTTTGCGCAGGTGGATCACATCGTCCAGCGCGTAGTCGATCTGGCGCTGGGTGAGGGGGCGGCGCGCCCAGTCGGTGAAGCGGCTGGCCTTATCCAGCTTCGCGCCCACCAGTTCGCTGACCAGCGTTTCGTAGCTGGCCGATTCGCCGAACCCGCACACCATGGCAGCGATTTGCGTGTCGTACATGGGCAGCGGTACGCGGCCCGAATCATGCACGAAAATCTCGATGTCCTGCTTGGCGGCATGGAACACTTTCAGCAGCCGCTCATCGGCGAAGGCTGCGTAGAGCGCGCTTAAGTCCATGCCTTCGGCCAGCGGGTCGATCGCCGCGGCCACTTTGCTGGTGGCCACCTGCATGAGGCACAGCTGCGGGAAGTAGGTGCGCTCGCGAATGAATTCGGTATCGACCGTGATGAAGCGTTCGTCGCCAAAGGTGGCGCAGAAGGCGGTGAGGTCTTCGGTGGTGGTAATGATGCGTGTTTCCATGGGCGCGGCTTACCATTCAGCGCGGCCGGTAGGCAATGATTTTGTGGCGGCTGGCCACACCCTTTGTAATGCTCAGGCTGGATTTGGGCAGCCCGAACTGCGCCGCCAGCAGCGCAATCACCGCCGCGTTGGCCGCCCCATCCTCGGGCGCGGCGCGCACCTTCACCACCAGCGCACCCGCGGCGTTCACGCCTTCTATGCCCTCGCGGCGCGTCTTGGGCGTGACGTTGAGGGCCAATTGTCCGGTCGAAAGCAGCAAATCTTTTGCATTTTCCATACCCTCGGCTATACCCTGCGGCCAAGAAATCCCAAAGGAATACCGCCATGCACGCATACCGCACCCATACCTGCAACCAACTGCGCACCTCCGAGGTGGGGCAGGAGGTGAAACTTTCCGGCTGGGTGCACCGCGTGCGCGACCATGGGCAGCTGGCCTTCCTTGACCTGCGCGACCATTACGGCATCACGCAGATCGTCGCCAGCACCGAGAGCGGCCTGTTCGAAGCGTTTGGCAAGCTGAAGCCCGAGTCCGTCGTCACCATCACCGGCACGGTGGTGGCCCGCGCGAAAGAGGCGGTGAACACCAACCTGCCAACCGGCGAGGTGGAAGTGGCGGTGGCCAGTCTGCATATCGAATCCGCGGCGCAAACCCTGCCCATGCAGGTGAACTCGGATGCGGAATTTCCTGAGGCAACGCGCCTGACCTACCGCTTCCTCGACCTCCGCCGCGAGAAGCTGCACAACAACATCGTGCTGCGCAGCAAGATCATCTCGAGCCTGCGCCGCCGCATGACGGACCAGGGCTTCCTTGAATACCAGACGCCGATCCTCACCGCCTCGAGCCCCGAGGGCGCGCGCGATTACCTCGTGCCCAGCCGCGTGCACCCCGGCAAGTTCTACGCGCTGCCGCAGGCACCGCAAATGTTCAAGCAACTGCTGATGGTCTCCGGCTTCGACCGTTATTTCCAGATCGCGCCCTGCTTCCGCGACGAGGACGCGCGCGCCGACCGCAGCCCCGGCGAATTCTACCAGCTCGACATCGAGATGAGCTTCGTGACGCAGGAAGACGTGTTCGCCGCCATCGAGCCTGTGCTGCACGGCGTGTTCACCGAATTCTCCGACTGGAAAGTGACCGACTACCCGTTCCCGCGCATCACCTATGACGAAGCCATGCGCAAATACGGCTCCGACAAGCCGGACCTGCGCAACCCCATCGAGATCGCCGGTGCCTGCAGCATCTGGCGCGATTCGGAGTTCGCCATCTTCAAGCAGGTGCTGGCTGCGGGCGGTAAGATCCGCGCCATTCCGGCCCCCGGTTGCGCCGACAAACCGCGCAGCTTCTTCGACAACATGATCGAGTTCGCCAAATCGCATGGCGCGAAGGGCTTGGCATACATTGGCTTCGATGCGGACGGCACGCCCAAAGGCCCCATCGCGAAATTCCTGAGCCCCGAGAAGTTGGAAGAACTGAAGACGAAGGCCAAACTGAACAATGGCGATGCGGTGTTCTTCACCAGCGGCCCGAAGCTGGAAGCCGAGACCATCGCCGGCAAGGTGCGCACCGAGGTGGCCAATCAGTTGGGCCTCATCAAGGAAGGCGAATACAAATTCTGCTGGATCGTGGATTTCCCCTACTTCGAGTGGAACGAGGACGAAGGCAAGATCGACTTCTCGCACAACCCGTTCTCCATGCCGCAAGGCGGGATCGAGGCGCTGGAAGCCGCCAAAACGAAAGAGGAGCTGCTGGATATCAAAGCCTTCCAGTACGACATCGTGTGCAACGGGGTGGAGCTTTCCTCCGGCGCGATCCGTAACCACAAGCCGGAAGTGATGGTGAAGGCCTTCGAGATCGCGGGCTACACCCGCGCCGACGTGGAAGGCAAATTCGCTGCCCTGTTCAATGCGTTCCATTACGGCGCGCCGCCGCATGGTGGCCTCGCCCCGGGCGTGGACCGCATGGTGATGCTGCTGGCCAACGAGCCGAACATCCGCGAGGTGATTACCTTCCCCATGAACCAGCAGGCGCAGGATCTGCTGATGCAGGCCCCCAACGTGGCGACCGTGAAGGCGCTGCGCGAGCTGCACATCCAGCTTTCGCCGAAGGCCGTGGCCGCACTGGAAGAGGAAGCCGCCAAAAAAGCGGGTGAAGCGGCCGCCTGACTTCACCAAAACGTCATATAACGTTGCGATCGCTTTGCTAAGGTAGCGTGCATCAGGAGGATGCATGATGCGCCGTAGCCCGTTGCCTGCCGATTTCTCGCCGCATGATCTCGTGGCCCTTGCCCGCGCGGCGGGCGATGCCATCCTGCAGGAATTATCGAACGCCGAAACCCTCGGCATCGAGCGCAAAAGCGATGACTCGCCCTTCACCCGGGCCGATCAGCGCGCCAACGATATCGTGCTGGCGGGGTTAAAACGCCTGACGCCGGACATTCCCGTGCTGTCGGAAGAAGACCCGCCAGAGCACCAGCAATGGGTCATGCAGCAACCCACCTATTGGTGCGTCGACCCGCTCGACGGCACGCGCACCGCGGTCCAATATTCCAAGGGCTTCACCCATTACGATGGGTTTGGCACGTTGATCGGGCTGGTGCATCACGGGGTGCCCGTGTTCGGTGTGGCCCATTACCCGAATAATCGCATGACGCTGGACGATGGCACGCCCAGCGCGCCGGGTATCACCTATTTCACCAGTGCCGACGGGGCGCTTGCCTATCGCCAGCTGGGCGATCAGGCGGCGCAGCCCATCCATACGCGCCCCTGCCTGACCAGCACCATGCGCGTGGCCGAAGGCTATGGCGGGCAACGCCTGCAGGCCCTTGGTGGCCTTGCGGTGCAGGGCAGCAGCGAGGTGGGCGGTTCGC
Organism: Azospirillum brasilense; assembly: GCA_003241645.1. Lineage (GTDB taxonomy): Bacteria > Pseudomonadota > Alphaproteobacteria > Rickettsiales > UBA3002 > QFOX01. The sequence continues at coordinate 43,331 of QFOX01000003.1, forward strand.
GGCTGATCCGTGCGGCGGAAGCTTCGGTGCATGCCGGCTATACGGGGGGAAGCAAGGTCGCCTCCTTTGGGTTCTGGGACGTGGCCGCGCCCCACGCCATCCTGCGGGCGGCAGGGGGCGAACTGGTGACCCTGCCGAGTGATTTTGCGCAGCACCAGCAAGCAGGCGCACTGAAGAGCGGCGAAGCGCTGCGCTATGATGGGCGGCATTATGCCGCGGCCATGGGGCAGGGGAAACCCTACGTGCCATTGTGCGTGGGCGCGCACACAGATACCTTGCGTCGGTTGGGCTTGCCGGTTAGACAGGCCGGAATCGAAAGGTAACCCATGCCCCCCCTTCCCACTATCGTCGGCTTTGCCGGTGTGTTCATCGTGCTGGTGGCCTATGCGCTGCTGGCCAGCGGCCGCCTGAGCAACGACGACATGCGCTACCCCGTGCTGAACATCGTCGGCACGCTCGGCATCGCTTATTCGCTGCTGTACCAGTGGAACCTGCCGAGCATGGTCACGCAGCTGATCTGGATCGCGGTAAGCATCATCGGCATGATGCGCATCGCACGTAAACGGATGCGCTGAGATGGAACCCCTGTTCATTGCCATTGGCTTCATCGGCCCCATCCTGTTCCTGTGGGCTTACATCATGCTGTCGATCGGCGCGTGGCATGGCAACATGCTGAAGCCGCATGTGCTGAACCTGCTGGGTGCGCTTGCCGTGCTGGTGTCGCTCAGCGCGCAGTGGAACCTGCCCATGTGCGTGCTGGAAGTGTGCTGGGGCGCGGTGAGCCTCTACGGCATCTGGCGCGCGAAATTCCGCGCGTAACGATTCATTCCACGAAGAAAGCCAAGGCGACGGCTGGCTAGGCCAGCGTGCCGTGGCAATGCTTGAACTTCTTGCCGGAACCGCACGGGCAGGGCTCGTTGCGCGCCACTTTGCCCCAGCTGGCGGGGTCGGTGGCCACGCGGTCCTGCGGCTTCACATGCATGCGCAGCGTTTGCGCCGAAGCTTGCGGGGCTGCCTCGTCCATCTGCGCGGCGAGGGCGGGGTCCACGCGGCTTTCATGCATTTCCTGCTGCGGCTTCATGCGCATCAGCTCGTCGGAAAGCTCGACGCGGATCTGCACGCGCGACAGGCGCGACACCACCACTTCGCGCAGGTGGTTCAGCATATGCTCGAACAGCGAGAAGGCTTCCTGCTTGTACTCGTTCAGCGGGTCGCGCTGCGCGTACGCCCGCAGGTTAATGCCCTGACGCAAATGGTCGAGCGACAGCAGGTGGTCCTTCCACAGCTGGTCGAGCGTTTCCATCAGCACGCGTTTTTCGGCAATGGCAAAAATATCCGGCGGGAAGTTCGCGGCGCGCACCAGCATGTGCTCGCGCGTGGCGTTCTCCAGCCGTGCGAGGATCTCCTCGTCGGCAATGCCTTCCTCGGCGGCCCAATCGGCCACGGGCAGTTCCAGCCCGTAGATGCGCTTCACTTCGCTGGCGAGGCCTGCCACGTCCCACGCATCGGCGTAGCTGCCGGCGGGAATGTGCGCGGCCACCAGCTGGGCGTTCACGTCGGCGCGCATGTCTTCGACGGTCTCGTGCACGTCGGTGAAATCCATCAGCTCCAGGCGCTGTTCATAGATCACTTTGCGCTGGTCGTTCATCACGTCATCGAACTTCAGCAGCGTTTTGCGGATCTCGTAGTTGCGTTGCTCGACCTTGGTCTGCGCGCGCTCGATGGCCTTGTTCATCCACGGGTGGAAGATGGCTTCGTCCTCTTTCAGGCCAAGACGGGTCAGCGCCGCGTCGATGCGTTCGGAGCCGAAAATGCGCATCAGGTCGTCCTGCAGTGACAGGAAGAATTTCGACGCGCCGGGGTCACCCTGACGGCCCGAACGGCCGCGCAGCTGGTTATCGATGCGGCGCGATTCATGCCGCTCGGTACCAATCACGAACAGGCCGCCGGCGTTGCGCACGACTTCCTTGTCAGCTTCGACCTGCGAACGGATGCGCTCCTGCGCCACGGCGTCCAGCGCTTCTACGCCTTTGTTCTCGGCCTCCTGCTTGATGAGCATGTCGGCGTTACCGCCAAGCATAATATCGGTGCCGCGGCCCGCCATGTTGGTGGCGATGGTGATGGCACCGGGGCGGCCCGCCTGCGCAATGATCTGCGCTTCCTGTTCGTGGAAGCGGGCGTTGAGCACCTGATGCGGGATCTTCTCTTTCTTCAGCACAGCGGCGAAGGATTCGGATTTCTCGATGCTCACGGTGCCCACCAGCACAGGCTGGTTGCGCGCATGCGCTTCGGTGATGAGCTTGATCACCGCGCGGTCGCGCTCGGCGCTGGTGCGGTAGATCTCGTCGTCCATGTCCTGGCGCGCCACGGCACGGTGGGTGGGGATCTCGATCACTTCCAGCTTGTAGATGTCGTGGAACTCGCCCGCTTCGGTCATGGCGGTGCCGGTCATGCCCGCCAGTTTGGGGAACAGGCGGAAATAATTCTGGAACGTGATGCTTGCCAGCGTCTGGTTCTCGTTCTGGATGGTGACTTTTTCTTTCGCTTCCAGCGCCTGGTGCAGGCCTTCGCTGTAGCGGCGGCCTTCCATCATGCGGCCGGTGAACTCATCGATGATGACCACCTTGTTGTTCTTCACGATGTAGTCGGTATCGCGCTTGAACAGCACATGCGCGCGCAGGGCCTGCTGCACATGGTGCACCACCGATACGTTCTCGATGTCATAGAGCCCGGCGCCTTCCGGCAGCAGGCCGTGTTCGGCCAGCAATTGCTCCATGAATGCCACGCCCGCCTCGGTGAGCGACGCGCTGCGCTGCTTCTCGTCATGCTCGTAGAAATTGTTCGGCTCGTCGGGCTTGTTGGCGGCGGCCTTCTGCTGTGCCGTCAGCGTCGAGGGCACATGCGCAGCAAGCAGCGTGGGGATCAGGCGGTCCACCTTCATGTAGAGTTCGGAATTGTCTTCCGTGGGGCCCGAGATAATGAGCGGCGTGCGCGCCTCATCGATCAGGATGGAGTCCACCTCATCCACGATGGCGTAGTTGAACGGGCGCTGCACCATGTCTTCGCGGCTGTATTTCATGTTGTCGCGCAGGTAGTCGAAGCCGTATTCGTTGTTGGTGCCGTAGGTGATGTCGCAGGCATAGGCGGCGCGGCGCTGGTCATCGTCCAGCCCATGCACGATCACGCCGACGCTGAGGCCGAGGAATTCGTGGATCTTACCCATCCACGCGCTATCGCGCTGGGCGAGGTAGTCGTTCACGGTCACGATGTGCACGCCCTTGCCGGTGAGTGCGTTCAGGTAAGCGGGCAGGGTGGCCACCAGCGTTTTACCTTCGCCGGTCTTCATTTCCGAGATCATGCTCTTGTGCAGCACCAGCCCGCCAATGAGCTGTTCATCAAAGTGGCGCATGCCCAGCACGCGCTTGCCCGCTTCGCGCACCACGGCGAAGGCTTCCACGGTGAGTTTGTCGAGTGGGGTGCCATTGGCCAGCGCGGCCTTGAACGCATCCGTCTTGGCGCGAAGTTCGTCGTCGCTCAGTGCGCTGATCGTCGCTTCCAGCGCGTTGATCTCCTCCACCGTGCGGCGCAGGCTGGTGACAATGCGCTCGTTGGAGCTACCGAAGATTTTCTTGGCGATGTTGGAAAGCATGGTCACTACGTTTCGTTAAAGAATGGGTGCAATCGCGCGGATATAGGCGCTGGGCGGCACAGTGTCAATTATCCCCCGCGTGTTTTCCGCAGTTTCTATGGCTTGTCAGGGGGGTGGTTTTGTGGCAATCCCATGGCCAGCAAAACCCAAACCGAAGAAGGTTCCCCATGCGTCGCCAACTCCTCGCCCTCGTTGCTGCTACTGCGCTTACCACCCTTGCAAGCCCTGTCTGGGCCGACGATTACGTGCTGATGAAGGTCAACAGCCAGGACGTGACCAAGACCGAAGTGGACCGTATGTGGGCAGGCCTTTTCCCCGCCGGGCAGGCGCCTGAGCTGGAAGCCATGCAACCGCAAATGCGCGATAAGATCCTGCGCGGCGTGATGACCGAGCGCCTGCTGCTGGGCGAGGCCCTGAAGCAGGGCGTGGACAAGTCCGATGCGGTGGCGAAAGAACTGGAAGAAGTGAAGCGCAAGCTGGTGGTTCGCCACTTCCTTGAAGCCAAGACCTCCGACATCTCGGAAGCCGACCTGAAGCGCGAATACGAGACCATGGTCGCCAGCATGCGCGACCAGAAAGAAGTGCGCGCGCGCCATATCCTCGTGAGCACCGAAGCCGAAGCCAAGGACGTGAAGAAGAAGCTGGATGACGGCAAGAAGTTCGAGGACGTGGCCCGCGAATATTCGAAAGACCCCGGCAGCGCCAAGCAAGGTGGTGACCTCGGTTACTTCACCAAGGATAAAATGGTGAAACCCTTCGCCGATGCTGCGTTCAGCATGAAAAAAGGCGCGGTTTCGGAGCCGGTGAAATCCCAGTTCGGCTGGCATGTGATCAAGGTCGAGGATAGCCGCCCGGTCACCATTCCCACCTACAATCAGGTGAAAGAGCAGCTGCGCGTGTCGCTGCAGGAGAAAAAGCTGAACGATTACATTCGTGGGCTCGTGAAAGACGCGGAAGTGAAAGTGTATGACGCCAAAGGCGAAGAACTGCCCTTCAGCAAAGACATTCCCGCTGAAAAAGACGCCGCGAAGAAAGACTAATGGGTAAGCTCGCAACCTCGCCGCTGGCCCCTTCTGCCACGCCATCGCTGCCGCCGCTGGCGGGGGTGAAGCTTGGCGCCGCACAGGCGGGCATTCGCTATCAGGGCCGCACTGACCTGCTACTGGTTGAAATGGTAGCAGGCACCACGGTGGCGGGCGTATTCACCCGCTCCAAGGCACCGTCGGCACCCATTGACTGGTGCCGCGCCGCCCTACCGCACGGCACGGCGCGGGCACTGGTGGTCAATTCCGGCAACGCCAATGCCTTCACCGGCAAACGCGGTGTCGCCTCGGTGCAGGCTTCGGCTGCTGCGGCTGCCGCGGCGGTGGGTTGCGCCCCGCACGAGGTGTTCCTTGCCTCCACCGGGGTGATCGGCGAGCCGTTGCCGCACGAGAAGATCGAAGCGGCGCTGCCCGCCTTGCATGCCAGCCTGAGCGATGACTGGAACGGCGCCGCCCGCGCCATCATGACGACCGACACCTTCCCCAAAGCCGCCACCCGCAGCCTGCAGGTGGATGGGGTGAGCGTCACCATCAACGGCATTGCCAAAGGCTCCGGCATGATCGCGCCGGACATGGCGACCATGCTCGGCTTCATCTTCACCGACGCCGAAATCGCCCAACCATTGCTGCAGCACATGCTGCAGCGCGCCAATGCGAAAAGCTTCAACGCCATCACGGTGGATGGCGACACAAGCACCAGCGATTGCGCGCTGCTGTTCGCCACCGGCAAAGCGGGCGTGGCCGTGACGGAAGCGTCGCATGCGGCGTTCGAAGCGGCACTGACCGACCTGCTGATCGAGCTGGCGCAGCTCATCGTGAAGGATGGCGAAGGCGCACAAAAATTCATGACCATTCGTGTGCGCGGCGCGGAAAGCGACCATGCCGCCCACCGCATCGGTCTGGCCATTGGCAATTCGCCGCTGGTGAAGACCGCCATTGCAGGCGAGGACGCGAACTGGGGCCGCATCGTGATGGCCGTGGGCAAAAGCGGCGAAGCGGCCGACCGCGACAAGCTGAGCGTGGCCATTGGCGGCGTGGTGATCGCGCGCGATGGCGAACGCGTGGAAGGCTACGACGAAGCGCCGGTGAATGCGCACATGAAAACCCGCGACATCCTCATCGAGGTGGATCTGCAGATCGGGCCGGGCACCGCCACCGTGTGGACATGTGATCTCACCCACGGTTACATCGACATCAACGCGGATTACCGCTCCTGAGGTTTCTATGGCCGACCGCGTTGTCATCGCGCTACTCGCTCGGTTATGTAGGCCTTCTACACTCCCTCGCTGCGTGGCGGGATTCCTAGCGTTCGGCTCCTATAAACCCTCAGGATACCATCAATGAAAACTGTACTTGTTTCTGCCGTTGCCCTGATCGATGCGGATGGTCGCGTGCTGCTGAACCAGCGGCCCGAAGGCAAGCATCTGGCGGGCATGTGGGAATATCCCGGCGGCAAGGTCGAACCGGGCGAGAGCCCGGAACGCGCCCTCATCCGCGAGATCCGCGAAGAGCTGGGTGTGGAACTCTGCGAGCGCTGCTTCGCGCCGCTGTCGTTCGTCAGCCATGCCTATGAAGATTTCCAGCTGTTGATGCTGCTGTACGTGGCGCATCGCTGGGAAGGCATTCCACAAAGCCGCGAGGGGCAGGCCCTGACCTGGAAACGCCCGGCCGAGATGCGCGCCATGCCCATGCCCCCCGCCGATGTACCGCTGATCCACGTGCTGGAAGAATACGTGGCCAGCCGCATGAAATCACCGGCCTAGGGCTGGTAATCCTTCAGCACGTCGTTCAGGTGCACCATGCCGCTGCCGCGCTTGGCGGGCTGTTGCTGCGACGGCGCCGGCTTCCAGCCGCACAGAGTAATGATCTCCGCGGTGGCGTGCAGGCGGCCCTGTGCATCGCGGTAATGCGCGTTGTAATGGTTCGCGGCCTGCACAAACACCTGCCGCCGCGTGAAATGCTTCTGCCGCCCCTGCAGCATGTTCTGCTCGCCGCTGCCACGCAGCTCGCTCAGCAGCGCACCCAGTTCGGAATAATGCACCGGAAGGCTGATACTATCCACCACCGGCAGCGCAAAGCCCGCGCGCTGCAGCAAATTGCCCGCATCGCGCACCTCGAGGAACGGGGCGATGCGTGGGGTAATACCCCCGGTGACGGCCGCTTCGGCCTGCGCCAGTGCGTCGCGCAGTTCGCGCAGCGTGCCAGCCCCCGGCATGGTCGCAAGGAACAATCCATCGGGCTTCAGCGCGCGCCGCGCCTGAATGAGCAGGCCCGGCAGGTCATTCACGGTGTGCAGGCTAAGGTTGCTGACGATCGCGTCCAGCGAATCATCGGCAAAGGGCAGCAATTCCTCATCCATCACCAGCTGGTCGCCCGTGATAAGCAGTTGCGTGCCGGCCCGTGCGCGCAACACATCGCCCAGATGCGCCGTGCGCGGGTAGAGCTCAGCCACGCGCGCGAACGGCCGGGTAATGGGCAGCAGCGATTCGGCAAGGATATCCGCGCCCTCGGCGAACAGAAAGTCGTGCTCCGCCAGCGTCGATCGCGCACGCAGAAGATGCTTGCGCCGTGCCGCGCGGTCGAACAGAATGCTGGGCGTTTGCTGCATGCCTGCAACCTAACGCGCGAGGTGCCGTTTGGCCAGCCTGAAACCTTCTCTGTGGCTTCGTCCCGTGGTTCCCATGGCGCAATGGGCGTTGAGTGCCGCATTTCCCCCGCGCTGCCCCAGTTGCGATGATCTGGTCGATCGGCAGCATAATTTCTGTGCCCCGTGCTTCCAGCAATTGCAGCATATCAGCGAGCCGCTGTGCCATGCGTGCGGCATTCCCTTCGCGGTGCCCATGGGCGAGGGTGCACTGTGCCCCACCTGCATTGCCGAGCCTGCGAGCTACGACCATATCCGTGCGCCGCTGGTGTATAACGAGGCGAGCGGCCCAGTGATTCGCGCCCTGAAATTCCATGACCGTTACACCGGGCTGGATCGCAGCGTGCAGATGATGCGTGCCGCGCTCGGGCCCTTGGCCGACAGGGTGGATGTGGTGGTGCCCGTGCCGCTGCATTGGCGGCGGCTTGCGCAGCGGCGTTACAACCAATCGGCGTTGCTGGCGTTTGGCCTTACCCGCAGCATAAGCGTGCCCTGCCAGCCGGCATTGTTAAAGCGGGTGCAGGCCACTAAGCCGCAGGCGCGCCTGTCGCGCGCGCAGCGCCTGCTCAATGTAAAACATGCGTTTGCTGCGTTGCAGCATTGCAATGCTGCATTGCAAAACAAAACCGTGCTGCTGGTGGATGATGTGGTGACCACCGGCGCAACCGTCAATGCCTGTGCGCGAGCCCTAAAAGATGCTGGCGCGGCGCAGGTGCTTGTGGTTGCCTTGGCGCGCACCACCAAGGACTAGAACCATGACCCAGCCATTTCTTGCCGCCGCCATCCAGCTCACCAGCGGCGACGATATCGCCGCCAACATTGCGCAGATCGCCCCATTGGTGGCCGAAGCTGCGCGGGCAGGCGCGAAGCTGGTGGCGCTGCCGGAGAACGCGTTCTTCATGCGCCGCGAGGGCACCGTGGTGACGGCGGATGTGCCCATGGCGCAGCATGAAGGGATCGCGTGGGCGCGCGCTGCGGCCCGCGAGCATGGGGTGGCGCTGCTGGTGGGCTCCATCCGGGCGCGCGAAGAAGGCGCGGCCTTGCCTTATAACCGCAGTGTCTACATCGATGCGAATGGCGAGATCGCCGCGACGTACGACAAGCTGCATCTGTTCGATGTGACGCTGCCCAGCGGCGACAGCTACAAGGAATCCAGCCAGGCGCAAGCCGGGGCACAGGCCGTGCTGCTGCGCACGCCACAGGCCGCCCTTGGCCTGAGCATTTGTTATGACCTGCGCTTCCCGGCGCTATACCGCGCACAGGCATTGGCCGGGGCGCAGCTGCTGGCGGTGCCTTCCGCCTTCACCCGGCCCACCGGGCAGGCCCACTGGCATGTATTGCTGCGCGCCCGCGCCATCGAGAATGGGTGTTACGTCATCGCCCCGGCGCAGGCAGGCACGCACCCCGGCGGCCGCGAAACCTATGGCCACACGCTGGTGGTCAACCCATGGGGTGAGATCATCGCCGAGGCGAGGGATGATGCGCCGCAGGTGGTGCTGGCAACGATTGACCCGGCCCGTGTGGCGGCGGCGCGCGCGAGCATTCCGGTGCTGCAGCATCAGCGCAGCATTGACGGTGTGCGGGTGATCGAGGTTTCAGCTTAAGCGCGGGCCGGTTCGTGGCTGGCCAGCTCGGCGGCCGCTTGCTGCGCAGCAATTTTTTCGCCCCATGGCATGGCGGGGGGCTGCGGCAGGTTCGTTTCGATCTTCGGGCCTTCGACTTTCGGCGCGTCGATCTTCGGCTCGGATACGCTCACCGGCGAATCCGTCTGCGTGGTCGCCAACTGGGCGGTGGCGGGCGCGGTATCCATGCGCGGCGTGTCATCGCCGGAAACCTTGAGCGTGCCCTTTGCCACGGCCTGCGTGGTTTTCAGGTCTTCAAGCTCTATGCGCGTGGCCACGTATTTCTCGCGCAGCGTGCCAAGCTCGGCGCGCGTGGTGATAATTTCATCCTGCGCTTCCTGGAACTGGCGTTTGCCGTCGCTGGCGTGTTTGGTGCCCGTGAACATGAAATAAACGGGCGCCACGAAAAAGCCCATTACACCCATCAACCCGCCACCGAATACCACGGCGGTCAGGCGTTCTTTGGGCACTTTGCTCAGCAAGGTCTTGCTGAACGGGAAATGGTTGGCGAGCCCTTCGGAGCCGCGATGCATCTGGCCAGCGATGTAACGCACGGCTTTGCTAAAGAAGTTCGTGGCTTCGGGTGCAGTTTCCCCAAGTTCTTTGAATTTTTGTTCAGCTTTTCCGACCTGTTTGTGGAACAGGTAGGAGAGCGCGCCCCCGCCGAAGAATCCTGCGGTCGCGGTGCCATAATGCGCGATGGCGCCTTCGCCCACGCCGGTTACCAGCGCGCCGGGCCCCTTGTAGGGCTCGGTTGCGATATCGCGCACGGGTGGCTGTTCGGATTTATCCATGCTGCTACTTTACCAGCCGCATGTGACGGTTTGATGACGAACGGGCTATTTTGTGGCGGCGAGCAGGTAATTCACGTCAAGATCCGTGGGATCAAGGCTGAAGCTGCCTTTCAGCGGGTGGAAGACCAGCCCCATGGCGGGCTGCACGGCAAAGCCGCGGCGGCTTAAGGCCGAAGCCATTTCGCTGGGGCGGATGAATTTTTTCCAGTCATGCGTGCCGCGCGGCAGCCAGCGCAGCACATATTCTGCGCCGATGATAGCCATGGCGTAGGCCTTCGCGGTGCGGTTCATGGTGCTGAGGATCAGCAGCCCGCCGGGCTTCACCAGCGCCGTGAGCGCGTCGTAGAACAGGTCGATCTCGTCCACATGCTCGATGATCTCAAGCGCCAGTACCACGTCGAACTGCGTGCCCGCCTCGGCCAGCGCTTCGGCCGTGGTGGCGCGGTAATCGATGTGCAGGCCGGAGCCTTCGGCATGCGCGCCGGCCACGGCAATGTTGCGCTCCGAGGCGTCCACCCCGGTCACCTGCGCGCCCAGTCGCGCCATCGGCTCGCAGAGCAGGCCGCCGCCGCAGCCAATGTCGGCCAGCGTTAAATTCTTCAAAGGTGTGGCAGAATCACCTTCCGGGCCGCAAACCTTGCCAAAATGCGCCTCGATGGCCTGGCGGATATAGCCGATGCGGGCGGGGTTCAGCCGGTGCAGCGGCGCGAATTTCCCGCGCTCGTCCCACCATTCTTCGGCAATTGCCGAGAATTGCGCGACCTCGGCGGCATTGATCGTGCTGGCGCGTGCTGTGGTAGCCATTGCGTTTCAAACCCTTATCGTGATACCTTCCCCATGTAAGCCTTATGCAGCAACCGCGCAATACACGATCGTTCTCGGAACTTTTTGTCGGGTTTGATAAAACCATCCGACACTATGCGTATGACCGCCCGCGGGCCTATTTCCACACGCTGCGCAAGAAATTCGAGAACCTGCCGGAGACCAATTTCAACCTCGGTTGCAGCTTTGCCGAGCGGGGCAAATGGCTGGATGCGGCGTTCCGTTTCCGTTTCGCCATTTACCTGAAACCGGATTTTACGCAGGCGCACTACAACCTTGGCTGCTGCTACGCGCAGTTGAACAAACTTCCGCAGGCCGTGGCCAGCTTTAACAAGGCGCTTAGCCTGAAGCCCGAGCACGAGGATGCCCGCTTCATGCTGGCCGGGCTGAACCCCGGTGCGCCCCAGCCGCGCAGCATGCCGCACGCCATGGTGGCGGGGTTCTTTGCGCATATCGCCCCGGAATATGACGGGCTGGCCGAAACGAATGAATACCAGGGCCCGCGGCTGATCATGGAAGCGGCCAAACCTTACCTGACCAAACTGGCCGACATCCACTACCTGGAGCTTGGCTGCGGCACCGGGCTGGTGGCCCGGCCGTGGCGCGGCATGTGCCGCGAAGTGCTGGGGGTGGACGTGACGCCCGCCATGGTCGCGGCGGCGCAGGTGGCGCGCGCGGGCGACAATCCCGTGTTCGACCGCGTGCTGCAGGCCGACATCCACACCATCCCGCCCGGCACTTTCATGCCGAACGTGACCGACATCGTGGTCTGCTGCGACACCGCGCAGTATCTGGGCGAGTTGACCCCGCTGCTGAAGACCGCTTCGGCCACGCTGGCGCCCGGTGGGCTTTTCCTGCTGACGGTGGAGCCCTTCGCGGCGCCGCAGGGCTATGCCGTGAACCGTGCCACGGCGCGCTTCGGCCACAATCCCGACTATGTGCGCAAGCTGGCGCTGGCGCATGGGCTGGAACTCAAGCGCGATGGCAAAGTGCCGCTCTATGCCGGTCAGCCCGCCCATTTATTCGTTTTTGCCAAGAAAGTAGCGTAACGGCATGCTCGACTACCGCATTCACCCGGTTGGCCGCGGCCATTCCAAGATCCTCGCTGACCTGCATAAAGGCTGCTTCACCAAAGGCTGGGGGCATCTCGAATTCGAGAGCTTCTTCGAGCGCGCGGGCGTGTTCGCGGCCATTGCCTACCACAAGGAATCCAAGGCCGTGGGCTTCGTGCTATGCTGGCTGATCGAGGACCAGTGCGACCTGCTTTCCATGGGCGTGCTGGCCGATTACCGGCGCGACGGCGTGGGCCAGATGCTGCTGGATTACGCGCTCGAGAACGCGCGCCATATGGGGGCCAAGCACATGGTGCTGGAAGTGAACGTGAACAACAAGGCCGCCCGCGAGCTGTACGAGGCGCAGGGCTTCGAGCAATTCAGCACCCGCAAGGACTATTACAGCAATGCCGATGGCACCCGCGCCGACGCCAGCTGCATGCGCAAACCGCTGGCATAAATTCCCCTAGCCAAGAGCGCGGCCCGGCCCTATAACCCCGGCCACTTATGGCACTGATCGTACAGAAATTCGGCGGCACGTCCGTCGCGAATATTGAGCGCATCAAGCACGTGGCGACCCACGTGCAGCGCGAGCTTGCCGCCGGGCACCAGGTCATCGTGGTGGTCTCGGCCATGGCAGGTGTGACCAACCAATTGCTGGATTATTGCGCCCAGATGAACGATCTGGTGAGCGATGCCGCCCGCGCCAACTGCGACCATGTGAGCGCCGCCGGCGAGCAGATCACCTCGGGCCTGCTGGCGCTGCACCTGCAAAGCCTCGGCGTGCCCGCGCGCGCCTGGTGCGGCTGGCAGATCCCGCTGCGTAGCGACGGCATGTACACCAAAGCGCGCATCGACAGCATCGACACCAAGGCGATCCTGCAATCGCTGGCCGAGGGCAACGTGGCCGTGATCGCGGGCTTCCAGGGCATCAGCCCTGAGGGGCGCATCACCACGCTGGGCCGTGGTGGGTCGGATACGTCGGCCGTGGCCATTGCCGCGGCTTTCAATGCCGAGGTGTGCGACATCTACACCGATGTGGACGGCGTCTACACCAGCGATCCGCGCATTGTCACCAAAGCGCGCAAGCTGGAAAAGGTCAGCTACGAAGAAATGCTCGAGATGGCGTCGCTCGGCAGCAAGGTGCTGCAGACCCGCTCGGTCGAGCTTGCCATGAACTATAAAGTCCGGGTGCGCGTGCGCTCCACCTTCGATGAAGCGCTGGGCACCTTACTGGTCGATGAGGAGGAAATTGTGGAACAACAACGCGTAACGGGCCTTGCCTACAGCCGCGATGAAGCGCGCATCACCCTCGTGAATGTCGAGAACCGCCCCGGCGTTTCCGCCGCCATTTTCGGCCCGCTGGCCGAGCGCGGCATCAACGTGGACATGATCGTGCAGAACGTCACCGAAGACGGCAAGTCGACCGATTTGACCTTCACCGTCAGCAAGGGCGAACTGGCCCGCGCGCTCGAGATCGTCAAGGGCGCGAACATGCCCAAATTCGAGACCGTGCACACCGATAGCAACGTAGCGAAAGTGTCCGTCATCGGCGTGGGCATGCGCAGCCATGCGGGTGTGGCCGCCGACATGTTCAAAACGCTGGCCGAGAAGAACATCAACATCATCGTCATCAGCACCTCGGAAATCAAGATCTCGGTGCTGGTCGAGGAAAGCTACATCGAGCTGGCGCTGCGTGCCCTGCACACCGCCTATGGCCTCGACGCTGCGGAAGAGAAGAACTAGGTTCGCACCTGTATGAAGCGCGCCGCACGGTATCTCGGTCAATTGGTGCGGGTTAGCGTGTGGGGTGGCCTTGCAAGCATTCTGCTGTACTTGGCATATACGCTGGTCACGCCTTATCGCTATGAGGACCTTCCGCCGCTGAAAGATGGCGACATTGTTTTCCAGACCATCAACACGTCCCAAACGCTGGCTATCATGTTTGCGACACACAGCGTGTATAGCCACGTGGGTGTTGTTGAAATGCGCGATGGCAAACCCATGGTCATCGAAGCGGTCGGCCCGGTACGTGTCATCTCGCTTGATAAATGGGTGAACCAGGGCATGCGCGACCGTGTGGCCATTGCGCGCGTGGATGGTTTGACCGCTGAGCAGGGTAAGGCCACGGTTGCTGCCGCGAAAGCATATCTGGGCAAGCCTTATGACTTCTATTTTCTCGACGATGAGAAGCGAATCTATTGCAGCGAACTCGTCTACAAAGCGTTCCAAAAGGGTGCAGGCATTCCTGTCGGCACAGTAGAAAAAGTAGGTGATCTCAGCGTCGATAATTTCTTTGTTCGGGATCTTATCAGAAAGCGCTGGCACAACTATCCGCCCTGTGATGGACAAAAAAGTTTTGATGCCTGTTACGCAACTGTTATGCAGCAATCACTGGTTTCGCCCGTTTCGCTGGAGCGCGATGAAAAGGTGAAACTCATTTACTCCAACTACGGTTTAACGCCATGACACATAATCTATCGCAACTCTGGGCCCGTGGAGTCGAATTTTTGGGCTCCAAACACGCCATCATGGGCGGGGCGATGAGCTGGGTGTCCGAGCGGAATCTGGTAGCCGCCATGAGCAATGCGGGCGCGTTCGGCGTCATCGCCGCCAGCTCCATGCCGCCGGAGCTGCTGGATAAAGAGATCAAGGCCACGCAGGCGCTCACGCAGAAGCCGTTCGGCGTGAACCTCATCATCATGCACCCGCAGCTGGCGGAGCTGGTCGAAATTTGTATCGCCAACACCGTGACCCACGTAGTGCTGGCGGGCGGCGTGCCGAAGGGCCCCACCATTGCGCGCCTGAAGGAGGGCGGGGCGAAGGTCATCTGCTTCGCACCCACGGCGGCGCTGGGCAAGAAGCTCGTTAAAATGGGGGCGGATGCGCTGGTCATCGAAGGCGCGGAAGCGGGTGGCCATATCGGCCCGGTTTCCACCTCCGTGCTGGCGCAGGAGATCCTGCCCGTGATCAAGGACGTGCCGGTGTTCGTGGCGGGCGGCATCGGCCGCGGTGAAGCCATGGTCAGCTACCTCGAGATGGGCGCCTCCGGCGTGCAGCTGGGCACGCGTTTTGTGTGCGCCGAAGAATGCGTGGCGCACGAGAATTTCAAGAAAGCCTTCATCAACGCCAATGCGCGCGATGCGGTCGCCAGCGTGCAGTATCACCCGGATTTTCCGGTCATTCCCGTGCGCGCCATCGCCAACAAAGCGTCCGACGAGTTCACCCGCTTCCAGAAAGAAACGGTGGAGAAGGTCTTCGCAGGTGCACAAACCAAGGACGAAGGCCAGCTGGCCATTGAGCATTTCTGGGCCGGCAGCCTGCGCAAAGCCGTGGTGGACGGCGACGTGGAGCGTGGTTCGCTGATGGCGGGCCAGAGCGTGGGCATGGTGCAGCGCATTCAAAGCTGCCAAGAAATTGTTGACGAACTGGTGCAGCAGGCCACAGAATACCTGTCGCAATAGCACGGCAGGCCTGCAATCTTTGCAGTATCGATAATACGCACGCGCCGATACCGTTGCAGCGGATGGAACAAACGTCTTAGCGGCAGGTGAATTTTGGCAAGCATCATCCCCATTGATCCAGCGATGTCGGCGCTTCAGGCGCCCATCCTGTTGTTGCGCAAAGTGCGCGACGCGATGATGGCGCCGAGTGACTCTGCCCAAGGCCGGCTCGACACGCTGGTGAAGACCATCGCCGAAGCGCTGCAATCCGATGTGTGCTCGATCTACCTCGCGCGGCCGGGCGATATTCTGGAACTGTTCGCCAGCCATGGCCTGAAACGCGACGCGGTGCATGTGACCCGCCTGCGCGTGGGCGAGGGGCTGGTGGGCGAGGTCGCCGCCAGCGGGCTGGACCTCAACCTTGCCGACCCGGCCAAGCACCCCAAATTCGCTTACCGCCCGGAAACCGGCGAGGAAATTTACAATAGCTTCATCGGCGTGCCGCTGCTGCACAGCCACCGCACCATCGGCGTGCTGGTGGTGCAAAGCAAGGCCGCGCGCACTTATTCCGACGAGCTGGCCGAAGTGCTGCACGCGGTGGCCATGGTCATTTCCGAACTGGCCATCGGCAGCAAGGTGGTGGACCTTTACGAGATCACCGGCACCGAACACCCGACCCTGCAATCGCAGCAGATCACCGGGCAGACGCTGGCGGGCGGCATTGCCAAAGCACCCATCGTGCTGCACCGCCCGAAGATCGAGATCACCAAGCTGGTGAGCGACTCGCCGGACGAGGAGGAGCGGCGCTTCCACAACGCGCTCGCGTCGCTGCAGGAATCGGTGGATGCGATGATCACCGCCAGCGGGCTGGAAGAGGGCTCCGACCACCGCGATATTCTCGAAAGCTACCGCCTGTTCTCGCAGGACCGTGGGTGGATCGACCGCATCGTCGAAGCCATCCACACCGGCCTCACCGCCGAGGCTGCGGTGCGCAAAGTGCAGGAAGAAATGCACGCGCGCCTGAGCCAGATCACCAGCGTGTACATTCAGGAGCGCATCCACGATCTGGAGGACCTCTCCGAGCGGCTGCTGTACCACTTGCAGGGCATCAACCCTTCGGCGGCGCAGGGCGTGCTGCCGGATTCGTTCATTCTGGTGGCCGCGTCGCTGGGCCCGGCCGAACTGCTGGAATACGATGCGTCGCGCATCAAGGGCGTCATCATGGCGGAAGGCACGCCGACGAGCCATGTCGCCATCATTGCGCGGATGATGGATATTCCCATGATCGGCCGGGTCGAGAGCATTCTCACCATGGTGCAGCCGGGTGATCTGTGCGTGGTGCAGGGCGACCAGGGCCAGGTCTATGTGCGCCCGCCGGAAGATATTGAGGCCGCGGTGGATGCCGAGATCGCCGCGCGCGCCTTCCAGACCGCCATCTATGCCGCCACGCGCGACCTGCCCGCCGAAACGAAAGATGGCGAGCGCATTTCGCTGAATTTGAACCTCGGGCTTTTCGTCAATCCCGACCACCTCGCCGCGCCCGACGTGGATGGGGTGGGCCTGTTCCGCACCGAGCTGCCCTACATGGCCAGCCGCGAACTGCCCACGGTGGAAGAGCAGCAGCGCATCTACCGCGACGCGATCGAGAAGGCGCGGGGCAAGAAAGTCATTTTCCGCGCGTTCGATATTGGTGGGGATAAGCAGGTTCCCTACATCCAGACCGAGGACGAGGAAAACCCCGCCATGGGCTGGCGTGCTACACGCATCGGGCTGGATCGTCCGGTCATCCTGCGCCAGCAGTTCCGCGCGCTCATTCGCGCCGCCGCGGGCGAACAGCTCTATGTCATGTTCCCCTTCATTGCCGAGGTGAGCGAGTTCGACGCCGTGAAGCTGTTGCTGCAGCGCGAACTGCAACGCGCCAAGGACGAGGGCATCACCCCGCCCAAGGCCGTCAAGACCGGCACCATGCTGGAGATCCCGTCGTTGCTGTTCCAACTGCCGGAACTGTGCGAGCGGGTGGATTTCATCTCCATCGGCAGCAACGACCTACTGCAGTTCCTGTTCGCGTGCGACCGGGGCTCGTCGAAAGTGGGTGGGCGTTACGACCCGCTGAACCCTATCGTCATGCGCGCCATCCAGTCCATCGCCACCACCGCCGCCGAATACAAAGTCGAGCTGGGCTTCTGCGGTGACATGGCCACCCGCCCGCTGGATGCGATGGCGCTGATCGCCTGCGGCGTGCGCGCGCTGTCCATGCCGCCAGCGTCCATCGGCCCGGTGAAAGCCATGCTGCGCAGCATGGATGTGCGCGCCATGCGCAGCTACCTCGATTACGTCTGCACCGAGCCGCTGCACACCATCCGCCCGGCGCTGGAGCGCTTTGCCCGCGACCACGGCGTGGAAGTGTAGCCACCCGCATGCTGCCGCTTGCACGTGCGCGCGTAATTCACTAAAACCGCGCCATGAGTGCTCACACCCCCATGCGTTTGCCGGATCATTTGTCGCGTGCCGATATCGGCGCTTACATGCGCGACCTGCGCCGCCATTACGGCCTGAGCGAGCAGGACGTGTCGGAACGGCTGCATATCCGCGCGAAATACGTGACCGCGATCGAAGAAGCGAATTTCGACGCGATGCCCGGCAAAGCCTATGCGCGCGGCTATGTGCACACCTACGCTGAATTTCTGGGGCTGGATGCCGACCATGTGGTCGAGCGCTGCTTCGGCGCCGAGCTGGCGCGCGAGGTGCAGGCCCACACCCTGCCGGATTCCACGCGCTGGACCATGGCGTCGCGCCGCAATGGCAGCATGGCGTTGGTGGTGCTGGTGGTGGCGGCGCTGGGCTATTTCCTGTTCTTCAACGGCGACGATGCACCGCAGCAAAACCAGCCGGATGTGGCGAGCGTGCCCGCCGTGCCGGAGGAATATCTGGAAAGCATGCGCACGCAGCTGATGCCCACGCGCGACACGTTCGATTGCCTCGTTGCCGAGCGCACGCTTGGCTGCTTCAGCGCGCAGCGCGTCACCCGCCAATGGGTGAACCCGCATGCCGTGCCCGACATGGCCCCTGCCGCGGTGGAGCCGGATGCTTCGCCGCTGGGCGAGGACGCTGCCGCTGCTGAAAACGAGGCGCAGGACGAAGCAGAAAAACCCGCACCCAAGGCCGCATCCGAAGCACCGAAGGATCTCGCGGCGGAGCTGAAGAAAAAGCAAACGAACGCCGATACCAAGGCGGAAAACGCACCCGCGAAAAAGCCGGACGCCACGGCCGAAGAAGACACGCCCGCAGAGAAAAAAGAAGACGCGACCGAGGAGCAGGAATGATGCGCCGCGTGTCGCATGCAGGGCGCATTGGCCATGTCGCCATCGGTGGTGATGCGCCCATCGTGGTGCAATCCATGACCAACACCGACACGGCCGACGTGGCCGCCACCATCGCACAGGTCAAGCTGCTGGCGGATGCGGGCTCGGAGCTGGTGCGCATTACCGTGAACAACGAAGCCGCCGCGCGCGGCGTGGCCCCCATCCGCGAGGGGTTGGACGCGCTGGGTTGCAATGTGCCGCTGGTGGGCGATTTCCATTATAACGGTCACCGCCTGCTGACGAGCTTTCCCGAAATGGCGCAGGCGCTGGCGAAATACCGCATCAACCCCGGCAATGTTGGCTTCGGCGAGAAAATGGACAGCCAGTTCTCGCAGATGATCGAGATCGCGCTGCATAACGATAAGCCTGTGCGCATCGGCGTGAACTGGGGCTCGATGGATCAGGCGCTGTTGGCGAAACTGATGGACGCGAACGCGGTCCTGCCGCAGCCGAAAGAAGCCGAACAAGTGGCGCGCGACGCGCTCGTGCAATCGGCGCTCAATAACGCCGCGCGCGCCGAAGCGCTGGGCATGGCACCGGGGAATATTTTCCTCTCGGCCAAGGTCAGCCGTGTGCAGGACCTCATCGCGGTCTACCGCGCGCTCGCGGCGCAATGCCGTTATGCGCTGCATCTTGGCCTCACCGAGGCGGGCATGGGCAGCAAAGGCATCGTCGCCTCCAGCGCCGCACTCGCTGTGCTGCTGCAGGAAGGCATCGGCGATACGATCCGCATTTCACTGACGCCCGAGCCGAATGGCGACCGCCGTCAGGAGGTCATCGTGGCGCAGGAATTGCTGCAGACCATGGGGCTGCGCAATTTCACGCCGCTGGTCACGGCGTGCCCGGGCTGCGGCCGCACCACCAGCACCTATTTCCAGGAACTGGCCGACGATATCCAGAAATACCTGCGCGCGCGCATGCCCGTATGGGGCAAGGAATATCCGGGGGCGGAGGCCATGAACGTGGCGGTCATGGGCTGCATCGTCAACGGCCCGGGCGAAAGCAAGCACGCGCATATCGGCATTTCCTTGCCCGGCACGGGCGAATCGCCGGTGGCCCCGGTGTTCGAGGATGGCGTGAAGGTCGCCACTTTGCGCGGCGACAGCATCGCCGAGGAATTCAAGGCGCGGCTCGAAGCCTACGTGGCGCGAAAATTCGGACATCCCAAGGCGGCCTGATCGTCATTGCGAGCAAACTGCGAAGCAATCCAGTCCTGAGAGCCCGTATCCCTGGATTGCCGCGTCGCTTCGCTCCTCGCAATGACGTATTATATGCTTGCCAGCCGCATTCCACCCGGCTAACAACCAAGCACCGCATGCAAGGGCGTGCGTGGAAGAAGCAGGCGAGCGACGCCGCTTCGCCAACCTAGGATAAGTGAATTGAAACGTTAATGGCCCAAGCCCTCCAACCCGTTCGCGGCACGCACGACCTGCTGGCCGATGATTTCGCCGCCCACCAACACGTGGCGCTTACCGCGCAGGCCATTGCCCAGCGCTATGGCTATGGCCGGGTGGATACGCCCATTTTTGAATTCTCCGAAGTGTTCCACCGCGCCGTTGGCGAAACCTCGGACATCGTGTCGAAAGAAACCTACAGCTTCACCGACCGTGGCGGCGAAAGCCTGACGCTGCGGCCGGAATTCACCGCCGCCATCGTGCGCAGCTACATCAGCAACGGGCTGCAGCAATTCGCGCCGTACAAATGCTTCTACCATGGCCCGGCCTTCCGCTACGAGCGCCCGCAGAAGGGCCGCCTGCGCCAGTTCCACCAGATCGGGGCGGAGCTGCTGGGCGCGTCGGAGCCGACGGCGGATATCGAGATCATCGCGCTGGGCATGCATATCCTTGAATCGCTGGGTTTGAGCCAGTCCGTGCAGCTGGAGATCAATTCGCTGGGCGACGCTGAATCGCGCAGCAATTACCGCAACCAGCTGGTCGATTATTTGCAGGGCCACCGCAGCAGCCTGTCGGAAGATAGCCTGAAACGGCTGGAGAAAAATCCGCTGCGCATCCTCGATTCGAAGGACGAGGGCGACCGCGCCATCATCGCCGAAGCACCGAACCTGCACGACGCGTTCAACGATGCGTCGAAGGCGTTCTTCGCCCGCGTGCTGGAAGGGCTCGCCAGCCTGAACATCACCCCGGTCATCAACACCAAGCTGGTGCGCGGGCTGGATTATTATTCGCACACCGTGTTCGAGGTGACGACCACGCAGCTGGGTGCGCAAGGCACCGTGCTTGCCGGTGGGCGCTATGACGGGCTGGTGGAACTGATGGGTGGGCCCGCCACCGCCGGCATCGGCTTCGCCGCCGGGGTCGAGCGCCTCGCCGCGCTGATGCAGGAACTGGGCAGCATGCCCGCGCGCGCGGCCGTGGCCGACGTGGCCGTGGTGCCGATGCAGGACGCCGCCGAGGGCGCGGCCTGGGGCATCGCGCAAAGCCTGCGCCATGCCGGCTTCAAGACCGAGATCGCCTACAAGGGCAAAGGCGGCAAACGCCTGCAGCGCGCCGATAAACTGGGCGCGACCTTTGCCATCATGCTGGGCGACGACGAGCTCGCCGCCGGCACCGCCACCATCAAAAACCTGAAAGACGGCAGCCAGCAGACCGTGCCGCAGTCGCAGATCATTCCTACCCTTTCCCGCATGAGCCGCTAATGTCGTTTGAAAAGAAAATTGATGGCATCATTGCCCGCCACAAAGAGCTGGGCGATGCCGTATCCAACCCCGAAGCGCTGAAGGGCGGCGAATTCGCCAAGCTCAGCAAGGAATATTCCGACCTCACCGAGATCGTGGAGACCGCGCTGGCGTGGAAGACCGCACGGCAGGAGCTGGAAGACGCGAAGGCCATGATCAACGGCAAGGACGCCGACATGCGCGAACTCGCGCTGGAAGAAAAAGCCCAGCTCGACGTGCTGGTGCCTAAACTGACCGAAGAATTACAGGTGCTGCTGCTGCCGAAGGACGAGGCGGATGCGAAGAACGCCATTCTGGAAGTGCGCGCCGGCACCGGTGGCGACGAAGCGGCCCTGTTCGCGGCCGAACTGTTCCGCATGTACCAGCGTTTCGCCGAGCTTCAGGGCTGGCGTTTTGAGGTGCTGGAAGTGTCCGAAGGCAGCCTTGGTGGCTACAAGGACGCGCAGGCGAGCATCTCGGGCAAGAACGTGTTCCAGAAACTGAAGTTCGAATCCGGCGTGCACCGCGTGCAGCGCGTGCCCGCCACCGAAACGCAAGGCCGCATCCACACCTCGGCGGCGACCGTGGCCGTGTTGCCCGAGGCCGAGGACGTGGACATCCAGATCAACGAGAATGACCTGCGCATCGACGTGTTCCGCAGCTCCGGCCCCGGCGGGCAGTCGGTGAACACCACCGACTCGGCAGTGCGCATCGTGCATATCCCCACCGGCGTGACCGTGCAGTGCCAGGACGAGAAATCGCAGCATAAGAACAAAGCCAAGGCGTTGAAAATTCTGCGCGCACGTTTGTATGACGCGGAATACCAGAAGCGCGAAGCCGAACGCTCCGCCAGCCGCAAAGGGCAGGTGGGCAGCGGCGATCGTTCCGAGCGCATCCGCACCTACAACTTCCCGCAGGGCCGCGTGACCGACCACCGCATCAACATGACGCAATACAACCTCGATCAGGTGGTCGAGGGTTCGGGCCTTGCTGCCTTCTGCGATGCGCTCATCGCCGAGGATCAGGCCGCCAAACTGGCCGAGGTGCGCGAGTAATGACCACCATCGCGCAACAGCTGCAAACGGCCCGTGAATCGCTCGCCCCGGTGGTGGGTGAGCTGGCCAGGCTGGAAGCGCGGCTGCTGGCGCAGCATGCGTGGCGCATGGCCCCGGAAGTGATCGTGCGCGACGCGAACGAAGCCGTGACCGAAGAGAAAGTGCACGCGCTGGAAGCGCTGATCGCCCGCCGCCTGACGCGCGAGCCGATGGCGCAGATCATGGGCTACAAACATTTCTGGAACGACGATTTCGCCGTGACGCGCGACACGCTGACGCCGCGGGCCGATTCGGAGACCATCATCGAATGCGTGCTGCGCCATGCGCCCGCGCGCGACGCGGCCCACCGTGTGCTGGATCTTGGCACGGGTACGGCCTGCCTGCTGCTGACGCTGCTGGGCGAATACCCCAATGCGAAAGGTGTGGGGGTGGATGTTTCGGCCGCGGCGCTGAACGTGGCCCGCCGCAACGCGCACAACACACTGCGCGCCACGCGCTGCGACTTTGTGAGCGGCCGCTGGTGCGAAACACTGGAAACCTCCGCCCAATTCGATATAGTGGTGAGCAACCCGCCCTACATTCCGACGCGCGAGATCGCCCGGCTGATGAGCGATGTGCGCGACCACGAGCCCAAGCTGGCGCTCGACGGCGGGGCAGATGGGTTGGATTGCTACCGCACGATCCTGGCAACGGTGGGCGCGCATATGGCGCCGCAGGCCCTGCTGGTGTTCGAGGTGGGCGCAGGCCAGGCACAGGATGTGGCCATGCACGGGCAGGCCCACGGATTTACCCTGGTGGAGATCGCCAGGGATTTAAATGGGATCGACCGGGTGGTCGCATTCCGCAAAGATAACCACGCAACGAGGAATGACCATGCGTAGACGCAATAATCAGGGCGGCGGCAGCAACCAGAAGCACCGCCACAATAACGGCGGTCGCCGTTTCAGTAACAACAACAATCAAGGTGGCGGCGGCGGTAACCGCGACCACCAGAACCTCGCGCGCCAGAAGCACCACGCCACGCAGATGCGCGAGAAGTTCATGAACCATGCCCGCGACGCGCAGATCAATGGCGACCGCGTGGACGTGGAATATTACCTGCAGCATGTGGAGCATTATAACCGCGTGCTGGCGGATATCGGTGCCATCGAAGCGGAGCGTCAGGAACGCCACCGCGAGCAGCAGGCAGCCCAGCAGGCGACGCAGGGCGGCAACGCGGAAGGTAGCGACGCCGCTGCCGAGGGCGATGCCCCGAACGACGCCGCGGAAGATAATGCCGCCCCGGCGGAGGAACCCATCCAGCTGGGCAACCAGCCGCGCATGACGCGCGGGCCGCGCCGCCAGAGCGCACCGTCGAACGACCATAATGGCGCGAAGGCCGCCAACGCCAACACGGAAGAAATTCCGCTGCCCGGCGGCGTGATCGGCGCCATCTAGCCAATGCAAAAAGGCGGGGAAATTTCCCCGCCTTTTTTTATTCCATCTCGGTAAGTTTCACGCTGATGCTGCCGAAGCGCAGCTTGATCTCTGCGCCCAGCGGAATGAAGGCCGCATCGGCACTGAAGAACACGTGCACGGTGGGGTCGCCTTCCTTGTATTTCTTCAGTTCCTTCGCTTTGTAGCCGGCAATCGGCGTGCGCGTCATCACCACGTTGATGGCTTCGCGGTGCGCATCCATCACTTCCATTTGCGCGCGGCTGACCACGGTGAAGGTGAAATCCGCCAGCCGTGCGCCGTCGTAGCTGCGCATCACGGTCTTGCGTTCGTTCAGCGCGATGTTGTCGCGCAGCCGGTAGCGCAGGGCCAGCATGGCCGTCAACGGGTCCAGCCCTTTGCTGGCCTGCTCCAGCGGCACGGGCGGGCGGTTGGCCGGATCATCCGGCGGGTTGCGCTTCACCTTCGTCAGCACCCCGTCCTCGCCATAGCGCAGGGTGGTGGTCTTCACCTCGTCCTCGTTGGTGGAGGTGGAATCATAGCGGTGCGCATAGAAGGTCTTTTGCGTCAGGGCGTTCTCTTCGTCCGGCTCGGCAATGCGGCCTGTGGCCGTGATCACGCTCTGCGTCGCGTCGAACATGCGCACAATACCGCGCGTTTTCGTGTCGGCGGTCACGGTATAGCCGAAACTATCCTCTTTGCCTTCCAGCCGGATGCGGCCGAGGGGGATATTGTTCCAGTACACGTCGTAGCGCAGCTTATGGTCGAACGGTTCCAGCACCGGCACCTGCGCGCGTGCAGCGCTTGCTGCCAGCAGGATAAAACTGGCGAGGGCGATGGCCTTGCAGGGGCGTGCAATATTTCCCATATGGGTGTAATATAACAAAAATTGAGCCACGAGGAAACCATGGACTTGGAACAGTTTACCGAGAAATCGCGCAAGGCGCTGCAGGCCGCCCAGACATTGGCGCTGCGCAGCAACCACCAGCGCTTCTCGCCGGAACATATCCTGAGCGCCTTATTGACCGACGATGACAGCGCGCCGAAGCTGATCGCCGCGACGGGCGCTTCGCTTGCTGCGGTGCAGCAATTGACCGCGAACGCGCTGAAGAAGATCCCGGTGGTGGAAGGCATGGGGGCGGGGCAGCTCTTCCTCGCGCCGGAGACCGCGCGCGTGCTGGAATCGGCCAAGGACATCGCCAAAAAGGCCGGCGACCAGTTCGTCACCACCGACCGCATGCTGCAGGCGCTGAGCCTGTCGAAAGATGCACCGACGGGGAAATTGCTGCAGGAATCCGGCGTCACGCCGCAGGCGCTCGAGAAGGTCATCAACGATGTGCGCAAGGGCCGCGCCGCCACCAGCGCCAATGCCGAGGACCAGTTCGAAGCGCTGAAGAAATATGCGCGCGACCTCACCGAACTGGCCGCCAGCGGCAAGCTGGACCCTGTCATCGGCCGTGAGGAGGAAATCCGCCGCACCATTCAGGTGCTGGCGCGCCGCACCAAGAACAACCCGGTGCTCATCGGTGAGCCGGGCGTGGGCAAGACTGCCATTGTCGAAGGCCTCGCGCTGCGCATCATCAATGGTGACGTGCCCGAAGCGCTGAAGGGCAAAAAGCTGCTCTCGCTGGATCTCGGCGCGCTGGTGGCAGGCGCGAAATTCCGCGGCGAATTCGAAGAGCGCCTGAAAGCCGTGCTGAACGAGATCGATGCGGCCGCGGGCGAAGTGGTGCTGTTCGTGGATGAGCTGCACACCATCGTGGGTGCTGGCGCGGCTGAAGGGTCCATGGATGCCTCCAACCTGCTGAAGCCCGCGCTGGCGCGCGGTGCGCTGCATTGCGTGGGTGCCACCACGCTGGACGAATACCGCAAATACATCGAGAAGGACGCCGCACTCGCCCGCCGCTTCCAGGCCGTGTTCGTGAGCGAACCGACGGTGGAGGACACCATCTCCATCCTGCGTGGGTTGAAAGAGAAATACGAGCTGCACCACGGCATCACCATTGCCGACGCGGCGCTGGTGGCCGCAGCCACGCTGTCCAACCGCTACATCACCGACCGCTTCCTGCCGGATAAAGCCATCGATCTGGTGGATGAGGCGGCTTCGCGCCTGCGCATGCAGGTGGATTCGAAGCCCGAAGCGCTCGACGAGGTGGACCGCAAACTCATCCAGCTGCGCATCGAGCGCGAAGCGCTGAAGAAGGAGAACGACACCGCCTCGCGCAACCGGCTGTCCAAGCTGGAAGACGAGATCGCCGAGCTGGAGGCCGAATCCGCCAGCATGACCAAAGCATGGCAGGACGACAAATCGCGCCTGAACGACGCCAAAGGCGTGAAAGAAAAGCTGGAAGCCGCCCGCAACGAACTGGATGCAGCGCAGCGCAAAGGCGACTGGAGCCGCGCGGGCGAGCTGACCTATGGGGTCATCCCCGAGCTGGAGAAACACTTGGCTGAGGCCGAGGCCCAGCCCACCGCGGGCGGCACCCGCGAGACCGTGCGCGAGCAGGATATTGCCGCCATCGTGTCGCGCTGGACCGGTGTGCCGGTGGAGAAAATGCTCGAAGGCGAACGCGAGAAACTGCTGCAGATGGAGGGCAAGATCGGCGAGCGCGTGATCGGCCAAGAAGAGGCGGTCAAGGCCGTGTCCGCCGCGGTGCGCCGTGCGCGCGCGGGCCTGAAAGACCCCAACCGCCCCATCGGCTCGTTCCTGTTCCTTGGCCCCACCGGCGTGGGCAAGACCGAGCTGACCAAAGCATTGGCCAGCTTCATGTTCGACGACGACACGGCGATGATCCGCATCGACATGAGCGAATACATGGAAAAGCACGCGGTCGCCCGCCTCATTGGCGCGCCCCCGGGCTATGTCGGCTACGATCAGGGGGGGGCGCTGACCGAAGCGGTGCGCCGCCGCCCGTATCAGGTCATCCTGTTCGACGAGGTGGAAAAAGCCCACCCGGATGTGTTCAACGTGCTGCTACAGGTGCTGGATGAAGGCCGCCTGACCGACGGGCAGGGCCGCACGGTGGATTTCCGCAATACCATCGTCATCCTGACCAGCAACTTAGGGGCGGTGCACCTGACCGAACTGCCCGACGGCAAAGATGTGGAGACCGTGCGCGACAAGGTGATGGACGCGGTGCGTGCCGCCTTCCGCCCGGAATTCCTCAACCGACTGGACGAGATCATCCTGTTCCACCGCCTTGGCCGTGCGCATATGGGCGATATCGTCACCATCCAGATCGCGGGGCTGGAGAAATTGCTGCGCGACCGCGAGATCACCCTGACGCTGGACGAAGGCGCACGCGAATGGCTGGCGGGCAAGGGCTACGACCCGGTCTATGGCGCACGCCCGCTCAAGCGCGTCATCCAGAAGCAGGTGCAGGACCGTCTGGCGAACATGATCCTCGAAGGTGCGGTGAAGGATGGCGACCATGTGGTCATCAGCGGCACGGACCTTGGGCTGCATATCGGCCTGGGCAGTGCCACGCCCGCTGCCGCGCAGCCTGCACGCAAAAAGAAGCAGTAAGCGCCTAATAAAGCTGGCGGAAAATGGCCCCACAGCCGGTGGCGGTGGAGCTGAGCAGGTAATCCGCCGTCAGCACGTTGCCGTCGTTGGTGGTGGTGCAGGTCGAAACCAGATGCGCGATGACCTTGCCCTGCGCGGGTTTGCCATCGTCCATCTTGGTGTCGATGTTCCATAGCTCCTCAGGCTTCATGATCGCGCCGCTGGGCCATGAATTGGCGGGCACGGAACCGAAATAATACGCATTGTCGTAGGTCAGGGCGAAGCGCGAAGCAGAGCCCGCCTGCAGGCCCCAATACCACGCATGCCAGCCACTGCTGCTGATGCGTCCTGCCGGGGCGTTCACCCGCGGGCTGATGGAGGGGTTGCTGGTGTCGCTGTTGATGCCGGTGTAGGTGCCCTCGATCAGCCCGGCATTCGCCAGCTGTTGCCAATAGCGCGTATGTTCGGCCGAGCCGGTGGAGGGTACAATCATGCCATCCCCATTCCCGTTGCAGGTGCGCGCGTCGTTCGTGGTGGTGGTCACGCAGGTTGCCGGGGTGGCATGGGCCGCGCCCCAGAAGCTGGTGGCGTTGCTCATGTCGCCGGGCAGGGCGAAGTACTTGTCGCGGAAGGTCTGGGTCGCGGTGACGAAGCGTGCATAATCCGCGCTCACCGTGCGCAGCTCCGCCGCGCGGATGAGCGATTGGCCACCAAGGATACCGCCGGTCAGCAGGCCGAGGATGACGAGGACGATCGACAGTTCGACCAATGAGAAGGCCTGTTGATGCCAGAAGGCGGTGCGCTGCAGTCGGTTCATGCCATGAATATACCCTAAATGATGTGTCATTCCAAACGATTCAGCCGCGATGGGCCGAAGCGCCTGCCTAGATTTTCATGCCCAGGCGACAGATGGTGCCGGTTCGGGCAAGGTCATAGGCCGCGATGTTGCGGTCGTCATTGTCGCTGCAGAGCGTGTCGCGCGAGGGCCCGAAAAGTAAGCCCGTGCCGGGCTTGCCGTCATCGATCTTGGTGTCGATGTTCCATGCCTCTTCCGGTTTCAGGGAATAATTCGAAGGCCATGTGCCGGCAGGAACGATCGCACCGAAATGGATCCAGTTATATTGGGCCGTAGTGTCGGTGGTGCAGCAACCGTTCTGGAAATAGGTGCCTTCCTTGAAGAACCATAGCCAGAACACGGCGCTGTTGATGCGTGAGGCGATCACATTGCCGCCCGGCACGGCCGGGGTGCTTGGCAGGCCCGTGTAGCTGCCTTCGATCAGGCCGGCCAAGGCGAGATGCTTCACCGCCATGTAGCCTTCGCCATGGGTCTGGCCATTTAATACATCCCCGATCAGCCCGTTGCCGTTGCCGTTGCAGGCCACGGCCGTGGCACCGCAATTGGTGGAGAAGAAATCAAACGCCCGGCTGTGGTCGCCGGGCAATTCCAGGTATTTATCGCGGTAGGTGAACACGGCCGTGTGCAGGCGCTTGAAATCGGCGGTGACGCTGCGCAGCTCCGCCGCGCGGATAAGCGATTGCCCACCGAGGATACCGCCGGTCAGCAGGCCGAGGATGACGAGGACGATCGACAACTCGACCAGCGAAAAAGCCCGTTGATGGGTGCCTGTGCTGCGGTGCGCTAATTCCATCCCATGAATATATCGGAATGCACGTTGGATTTCAAACGATTCGCGGAGTTATGATCGGTTGGCCAGCTGGATGCAGCGCTGCGCATGCTCGCGCGCGCCGGCCTGCATGTCCGGGGGCAGGGCACGGGTGCTGGCCACCGTTTTCAGCATGCCGATGGACAGGTTCTCCGCCATGTAATCCGCCATGCAGCCGCAATAGGTTTTTCCCGCGTCGCGGCCCGTGCGCTGGCTGATCTCGGCCAGCTCGGGAATGGCCCCGGCCTTGCGCGTGCAGCCAAGGCTGATGGCGCGGCTGAGCAGGCTGCGCTGCGTGCCGCTGAGCTCCTTCACCGCATCCAGCGGCGCGGTGTCGATCGGGCCGCTGGGCTCGGCCACTTCTTCGATCACAATGATGTCACCGGCATGGGCATTCGGCGCGGTGCTGAGCATGAACAGGGCGGTCAGGGCGATAAAGAGCTGCATGCCCTAACCCTAATGCATGCAGGTTAAGAATTGATTAGCCGTGCGGCCATGCAGGGCCGGGCGACAGGATGGCCTCGCTATACAGCGTGGCCGGGCACGCCACCGGCAGCACCAGCTGGGTGGGGGTGGCGGCAGGCAGGGGTTGGGGTTGCGGATCGTACAGGCTTGGCGCGAGGCTAAGTAGCGAGAGAAAGCAAAGGAATACAGAGTGTTTTGACATAGGGCGGGCTGTATGCACCCGCACTGGTTAAGAAAGTCTTAGCGAAAATAAGAAAAATGCGATGGCGGCGTATTATTCTGCAAATTTGTGGATAAAGGCGGCCGCATCGTCGTAGGCGCGGGTCTGCCACAGGTCGGTGTGGTGCGCGCTGGCATAGCGCTGCATCTGCTTGGGCGGGTTGGCGGCGGCATAAAGCTGCTCGCCCATGGCGAGGGGAATGATCCCGTCATCCGTGCCATGCAGGATCAGCAGCGGCGCCTGCAGCTGTGCGATGCTGCCCAACGAATCGAAGCGGTTGCGCATCAGGAAGGTGGGGGCGAACGGGAACAGCTCCTTCGCCCGTGCCACTACCGAGGTGAACGGGGCCTCCAGCACCAGTGCGGCAGGCGGGCGTTGCACGGCCGCCTGCACGGCCACGCCGCTGCCCAGTGAATAGCCCCAGAAAATGATGGGGCGCTGCGGGTAGCGGCGCGCAACATCATCGTACAGGGCCACCGCGTCCCCCACGATCGCGCGTTCGCTGGCATGGCTCGGTGCGCCGGGGTAGCCGCGATATTCCATGGCCACCACGCAAAGCTGGCGTGCGTCGAGCCCGTCGAGCAGGGCGGTGTGGCCATGCAGCCCACCGCCATTGCCGTGGAAATAAAGCACCACCGGCCCGCGGCATGGGCCTGCCGGCCGCTGCAGGTTCGACCAGTACATAATGGTTGCGCCGTCGGCAGCGGTGGTTTCATGGCGCTGGTAATGCGGCAGGCCGGCATCCGCCGGTTGGGTCGGGCCGGGCGAGGGGCGGAACACCATGCGCTGCTCGATGCCCTGCGCCACCCACACGAATCCGCCGAGCAGCAGTGCAAGCCAAAGCCCGCGCCGCACCCATCGCACGCGTTTACTGGGCATGGGGAACTCCCTGAAGGATTAGCGGCTGGCGACCTGTTGCGGCTTGGCGGGCGTGGTGGCGAGCTTCGTCATTTCCTGCCCCATGGCCGTTTTGCGGGCGTTGAAATTGGCCAGCTCGCGGCCGGTCAGGCCGTTGGCAAGGTTGAACTGCTTCGCTGCCGGGTTCACCTGACGCCCATTCTGGCGCACTTCATAATGCAAATGCGGGCCGGTGGAACGGCCGGTGGTGCCCACATAGCCAATGACCTGCCCCTGTTTCACGCGGCCACCCTGGCGGATATTGCCGAAACGGCTCATATGCGCGTAGGCAGTGGTGTAGGTAGCGTTGTGCTGGATCTGCACGAAATTGCCGTAACCGCCGCCCCAGCCCTTGAATTTCACGATGCCATCGCCCGCCGCCATGATAGGCGTGCCGGTGCCCGCGCCGAAGTCGGTGCCCTGGTGCATTTTCGAATAGCCAAGGATCGGGTGGCGGCGCATGCCGAAGCCGCTGGTAATGCGCGCGGCGTTGATGGGGGTGCGCAGCAGCGATTTTTTCACGGCGTTGCCTTTGGCGTCGTACCAGCTGCCATTGAACTTATAGATCTCGTGCTTCTTGCCCAGCAGCGTCAGCGAGGCGTGGCGCACGTTGTCGTAGCCGCCCACGGCGCCGTCTTTGCTCAGCTTCTTGTCGAACAGCACTTCGATTTTGTCGCCGGGGTGGATTTCACGTTGGAAGTCAACATCATAGCTGAATGCCTGCACAATCTCGGCAAAGGCCCCGCCATTGATGCCAGCCTCGGCCGCGGCCTGGCTGAGCGAGCTTTTGACCACCCCGCGCGCCAGCGTGGCCGTGTTGGTGAGCTGTTCTTTCACCGCCGCCACGTTGAACTTGTCGCCCTGCAGGCGCTCCAGCTCCACGGTGGTCAGGTTCGGCAGTTTAATGGCCAGTTCTTTGACGGCCGCCGCGTCGCCCACGGTTTCATGGCGGGCGAGGGTAAGCGAGATCTTCTGGCCAATGCGCAAGGAGCGCGGGTTGAATTGGGGTTTTAGCGCCGCCACCACGTTATGCGCCTCGGCGGTGGGCACGTTCTGCTCGGTGAGCATGTCGATGAGCGTGTCGCCGTTGCCGACTTCCAGCGTCAGGTTCAGCGGGTAGGTAATGGTTTTGACCTCGGGCTCGGCCAGCACGGCGGCCTCGGCCAGCTTCAGGGGTGCTTCCAGCACCGTTTGCTTCGCGTGGGCGGGCTCTTGCGCCATATGGGCGGCAAGCAGGCTGGGTTTCTGGCTGCTGCCCAGCTCGGCGATGGGCACCTCGCCACCATGGCGGCGCGATACAACCTGTTCATATTCGGGAACAATCACCGCCGTGACAAGCAGGTTCATGAAGAACGAGCTGGCGACACCGAAGACGGTGCCGACCACGAACCAGCTCACGCGCAGGCGGTTGACCCGCTTGGCGCTGACCGGGCGGCTGACCGGGCCGGTCGCATGCGCG
The DNA here is from genome assembly GCA_003241645.1 of Azospirillum brasilense. Classification (GTDB taxonomy): domain Bacteria; phylum Pseudomonadota; class Alphaproteobacteria; order Rickettsiales; family UBA3002; genus QFOX01. Next base: position 75,135 of record QFOX01000003.1, read on the forward strand.
GGCACCGGCGAAATGATCAGCGGCTTGGTTGGCTTGGTTACGCGCGGCTTGGCGTGCTTCACCATGGAATCCTCAGTGTTAGGTCGATCGTAACGATTATTAAAACTACATCTAGGCGTGCAGCTGTGGTCCGAATTTACGGATTTTTTCAGCTAAGGCAATGCGTTTTTATGGGTTTCTTACATTGCCGCTGAACGTTCGTTTTCTAGATGTGGTGGTTCGGTGACAGGGTGGGGGCAAGGCGTGGTGGCTGTTAAGAATTGCGCGGCGAACCTGCGGGCCCGCCAGCGGTTAAAAAAATCTTTACGAAGGCGCTTGACGCGGGCGCAAAAACCTCTATAAAACGCGCTCCCAACGCGGGGCAACCCGTGCAAAAATGTAAAAAACGCAAGCATTTGCCAGCATTTGAGCGCGATTTCCCCGTTTTGATATTAACCGCTATCGCGGCTTCGGTGCAGTGACCGGAACAACCGCGGATAAGGAAAAGGATACTCTATGCCAACAATCAATCAGTTGGTCCGCAAGTCGCGCACGCCGAACGCAAAGCGTAATAAGGTGCCCGCGATGGAGGCTTGCCCTCAAAAGCGCGGCGTTTGCACCCGCGTTTACACCACTACCCCGAAAAAACCGAACTCCGCACTCCGTAAGGTCGCGAAAATCCGCCTGACCAACGGCTTCGAAGTGATCGGCTATATCCCCGGTGAAGGCCACAACCTGCAGGAGCACAGCGTTGTGCTGATCCGCGGCGGCCGCGTAAAAGATTTGCCGGGTGTGCGTTACCACATCATCCGCGGCACGCTGGATACCCAAGGTATTCCGAAGCGCCGCCAGCGCCGTTCGCACTACGGCTCGAAACGTCCGAAATAGGTTTGAGGTAAATTATGTCCCGTCGTCACGCTGCAAAAGAACGCGAAATTCTGCCGGATCCGAAGTTCGGAAACCTGGTGGTTGGCAAATTCATGAACACCATCATGTATGATGGCAACAAGGCCGCTGCTGAAGAGATCGTCTATGGTGCATTCGACATCATCGCCGAGAAAATGAAGCGCGATCCCATCGAGATCTTCAACGAAGCCATGAGCAACGTGAAGCCGAGCGTGGAAGTGCGCTCGCGTCGCGTCGGTGGTGCTACCTATCAGGTGCCGACCGAAGTACGCAGCAAGCGCCAGCAGGCGCTCGCCATCCGTTGGCTGATCATTGCCCTGCGCAACCGTGGTGAGAAGACCACCCGCCAGCGCCTCGCTGGTGAGTTGATGGATGCAGCGGCTGGCCGCGGCAACGCCATCAAGAAGCGCGAGGATACCCACCGTATGGCCGAGGCGAACAAAGCCTTCAGCCATTACCGCTGGTAGTTTTTAAGAATCAAGGAATCAGAGTAGACCATGCCCCGTACAACCCCACTGGAAAAATACCGCAACATCGGCATTTGCGCGCACATCGATGCGGGCAAGACCACCACGACCGAGCGGATCCTTTACTACACCGGTAAGTCGCACAAGATCGGTGAAGTGCACGAAGGTGCTGCCACCATGGATTGGATGGAGCAGGAGCAGGAGCGCGGCATCACCATTACGTCGGCAGCGACCACCTGCTTCTGGCACAAGGAAGATGAGCAGTTCCGCATCAACATCATCGATACCCCCGGCCACGTAGACTTCACCATCGAAGTAGAGCGTTCGATGCGCGTGCTCGACGGTGCCGTGACTGTGTTCGATTCCGTGGCCGGCGTTGAGCCGCAGTCGGAGACCGTATGGCGCCAGGCCGACAAATACGGCGTGCCGCGTATCTGCTACGTGAACAAGATGGATCGTACCGGTGCTGATTTCTACCGTTGCGTGGACATGATCATCGACCGCCTCGGCGCGACGCCGCTGGTGATCCAGCTGCCGATCGGTGCAGAAGAGCATTTCCAGGGCATGATCGACCTCGTGAAAATGAAGGCCCTGATCTGGAGCGGTGAAGAGCTCGGCGCGAAATTTGACGAAGTCGAGATCCCCGCTGAGTACGCTGCCAAGGCAAAAGAATACCGCGAGAAGCTGGTTGAGACTGCCGTTGAGCAGGACGATGCGCTGCTCGAGGCTTACCTTGAAAAAGGCCAGGAGCCGTCGGAAGCCGACCTGAAGCGTTGCATCCGCGCCGGTACCGTGAAATTCGCGTTCGTGCCGATCCTCTGCGGTTCGTCGTTCAAGAACAAAGGCGTTCAGCCGATGCTGGATGCCGTGGTTGACTACCTGCCGAGCCCGCTCGATCGTGGTGCGCTGGATGGTATCAATCCCGATGCGAAAGAAGATGCGAGCGACGAAGAGAAGAAGCTGGTTCGCAAGCCCGATGACAAAGAAGCGTTGTCGCTGCTGGCGTTCAAGATCATGGACGATCCGTTCGTGGGTTCCATCACCTTCTGCCGTATCTACTCGGGCGTTCTGACCTCGGGTTCGTCGGTAGCGAACTCGACCCGCGACAAGAAAGAGCGCGTGGGCCGTATGCTGCTGATGCATGCGAACAGCCGTGAGGACATCAAAGAAGCATACGCAGGCGACATCGTGGCGCTCGCGGGCCTGAAAGATACCCGCACCGGCGACACGCTGTGCGATCCGAACAAGCCGGTGATCCTCGAGAAAATGGAATTCCCCGAGCCCGTGATCGAGCTCGCGATCGAGCCGAAATCGAAGGCCGACCAGGAGAAGCTGGGCATCGCGCTGTCGAAGTTGGCCGCTGAGGATCCGTCCTTCCGCGTGAGCACCGACCACGAGACCGGCCAGACCATCCTGAAGGGCATGGGCGAGCTGCACCTCGACATTAAAGTGGACATCCTCCGCCGTACCTACAAGGTGGATGCGAACGTGGGCGCCCCGCAAGTGGCCTACCGCGAGACCATCAGCCGCGCGTACGAAGAAGACTACACCCACAAGAAGCAGTCGGGTGGTTCGGGTCAGTTCGCGCGCGTGATCATCACCTTCGAGCCGCTGGAGCCGGGTTCGGGCTTCGTGTTCGAATCGAAAGTGGTCGGTGGTACCGTTCCGAAAGAATTCATCCCGGGTGTTGAAAAGGGCCTCGAGTCCATGCTCAACAGCGGCGTACTCGCCGGCTTCCCCGTGATCGACTTCAAAGCGACCCTCACCGATGGTGCCTACCACGATGTGGATTCGAGCGTGATGGCGTTCGAGATCGCCGCCCGCGCTGCCTTCCGTGAAGGCATGCAGAAGGCCGGTCCGAAGCTGCTCGAGCCGATCATGAAGGTCGAAGTCGTGACCCCGGAAGATTACATGGGTGACGTGATCGGTGACCTCTCCAGCCGTCGTGGCCAGGTGCAGGGCATGGATCAGCGCGGTAACGCGCGTGTCGTGAACGCCATGGTGCCGCTGGGCTCCATGTTCGGCTACGTGAACACGCTGCGTTCGATGTCGCAAGGCCGCGCAAGCTACAGCATGGTGTTCGACCACTACGAGGAAGTGCCCTCGAACGTGGCCGAAGAAATTAAGAAAAAAGCAGCTGCTTAATACAGATAAGGAAATAGGAGTCCGTTATGGCTAAGGAAAAATTTGATCGTTCCAAACCGCATTGCAACATTGGTACGATCGGTCACGTGGATCACGGCAAGACGTCGCTGACGGCAGCGATCACG
>QFOX01000065.1 GCA_003241645.1 Azospirillum brasilense
AACGAGTTCCTCAATCGTTTTTTTTTTTTTTTTATAATTGTGCTCAGGGATTTTGTTGAAATAGTCTTGCAGGTCGTTTTTAAGGCAGAGGTAGCGAGCCAGCTGCTCAAATTCAGAATCAGGGTATTGGGTGAGCGCGTTATCGATATAGTTGAATATATTGCCAGTGGTAGTGCCTATCTTCGTAGCGGTTTTAGCGTATTGGTTTAGCTTTGCTTCAATGTTAGAAATTGCATCTAGCAATTCTTTGCGCTCGCTCGCCGTTGGCAAATGCAGATTAAGGGTAAGTAGCTGGTGAATACTCTTATTGAAATCCTGATTAAACTCAAAACCGCTGGCAATTTCCTGTGCCTCTTTAAGCTGCTGGCAAAATCTGAATAGACCAATTATATCTTTCAACTTTTCCAGCTGCAAGTGCGGCTCGGCAAAGTCGTTGGGCAACTTTGCCGCCAACTCGCTATTTAATGCGGCAATCTGCTTTCCCTTCAAGAAATAACCAAACCAGCCAGATTTTAACTGGCCGCACTTTGTGATGTAGCTTTCCAGTGAGTATAGTCCATCCGCAGATAGGTTACGAATATGTGCAACATGCGAGAGTGCTTCGTTTGCTTTGATACGCAACTCATCCACAATACCGAGGAAAGTGATGAAATGCCGGAATGCGGTAACGCTACTATCAGTAGGGTAGTAATTCTTGAAAAGGTTAGCCAGTTTGCTTTGCGGATCATCCAGTTTGGCTTTCAATTCCTGCATATCATTTCGAAGGCCTACCAAATTATCATCGGAAAGCTGATCGCCGTGTAACTCAACCAGATCCACGGGCAAGTTTTCGTCAGCGGTAATTTTGCTTTCCAACGTGGTAAATTCAGCAATATCGGCCAGTTTGATTTTTTCGTAAGCGTTGATGGTACTACCGATTTGATTTTTTAGGCTGAAAACGGATTGTTCTATATTTGTTTCAATTTTTTTGTACTCATTCCTAACCGCCTTATAGTGCTCTTTAATTCGTTCCATCGAAGTGGTGGAAAGGATTCTTGAATAGGTATTGCCTGCTTGACCAAGGCGCAAAATTGGATTTTGGAACTCATTATCCAGTCTCACCTTATTCATAGTTTCGGTGATTTTGTCTTCCACTACATCAAGCGCTTCTTTTTTATCAGAAAGCACTAAAATAGATTGATTCTTTAGTATTGCGTCGCAAGCAATCGCGGTAATCGTATGGCTTTTTCCCGTACCCGGCGGACCTTCTACAGTGATGTATTTGCAATTCTTCTTATTCAGCGCGGCAAGAATTTGTCTTTGTTCTTCATTGAGCGGTACAGGGCTGGCATAAACCAGTTTCTCGCTTGGTGTGGTATTATCCCAATCGTGTTCAACTTCGGATACTATCTCCTTGCCCAAGCTGATCTGGCTAACAATTGAAGAAACCACATCTTCGAATGGCCGAATTAGCACGTCGGTGAGCTCTTCTTCCACCTGATAAACCGAATCAACCGTGGCAGTGCGGATTTTATCCAGAGGTTCTTTTATCTTTTCAATGAAGGAAGTGAGGAATTTCTCACGGATCACGCGTGCAATACCATCAAGTGCAAAGGTGATAGCAGCGGTTGTATCATTCGGATTTTTGGAAATGCCTAAGTCAATTTCGTGGCGGAATAGTTTTATCACCACCTCAATCGCATCAGGTTCAATTGCATTTATCTGATCTTGAATCAGCTGTAGCAGGGATTGAGGGATTGCAGTGGTGTGAACGCCGCGCTTTAACTCGTTAAGCGCGTCATCTTCGAAGCCATTTCTAATTACCTTCCAAGTAAGAGCGCTATATTTCTTGTATTTATTCAGATTGATGGTGACTTGTAGGTTATTGCTATTACGATGCTGGATGTGACGTTTTGGATTCCTGACTTTGTGAAAATCTGTTTCGAGGAAATCCATGAAATATCGAGCCACTTCCGTTACAAACGGAACAACTCCTTTTGACAATGGCTCTTGTTTTTCGGCGATTGATACTGTCATTTCTTTTTCTTCCCATTCGAATTCTGCTGGGAAGCAATCCACTTTTCCAGCTCGCTTTTGCGAAAGCGCCATGATCCACCCACCTTAAAGCCGGGGATGTCACCGCGTGCGGCAAGCGCATATGCGGTTTTCTCCTTCAGCTTAAGGAATTCAGCGACTTCTTTGATAGTTATAATGTCTGATTTCATTGGCTTTACCGAAAATTTATATGCTGAAAATATCGGAAAGCGTAGAAATTACAAGAAGCAAGCTTAAGGAAGGCCAAATCGCTTGCGCAGCTGTGATCCGAAAAAACGCTCCGGCAAATAGGTACGAAACAGACGCAGTATCCGGGCATCTTTGCCGAACAAATAGCGCAGATGAGGATCGGGATTTGTAGCCGCTTGCAATACCGCACCGGCCACTTCATCAGGCGCACAGCCATTTTCGATTTCCTCTGCAAGCCCGGTTTCAATACGTTGCATGACTTCCGCATAGCAAGGCAGCTGTATGGCGCTGCGTTTGGCGGCGGCGCTCAGGCCGGTTTTGACATAACCCGGCTCAATCAGTACGCAGCGAATTTCGAGATGGCGCACCTCATGATCGAGCGATTCGCAGTAGGCTTCCAGTGCATGCTTGCCTGCTGCGTAAAACGCCTCATATGGCTTGGGCAGGAAGCCAGCGATTGAACCGATGCACACAAACCTGCCAGCACCACGGGTGCGGAAATGCGGCAATACCTCGCGCACCACGCGGTGAACGCCTAGCAGGTTGGTTTCCAGCACGCCAAGCGCCTCTGCATCGGAAGTTTCTTCAATCGCGCCGAGCAACGTCACCCCGGCATTGTTCACGACCAAATCAAGTTGGCCAGCAGCGGCAATAACATGGGCTATACAAGCGGCTACTGAAGCAGCGTCGGTAACATCTAGCACGACGTGCCGCACATCCTCCGGCCAGTTTGAATCCGGCTGATTGCGCGATGTTCCCCACACACTCCAGCCTTCTTTATGCAGGCGCTGTGCAATGGCTTTGCCGATACCGCTCGATGCGCCGGTGACGAGTGCGACTTTGTTCGTGCTCTGCATAAAAACCCCTTAATACATTCCCCGCGCCATCCAAATCGCACAAAACAAAATCAGCGGAATAAGTAGCAGCTGCGTGAGGATTGCTTTTTTGGTGCTAATGTAGTGCTGCACTTCAAAATCCGCTTCTGTCTTGGCTTTGATGAAGCGGATCGTGGGATAGATGGACACCACGGCCATGAGAATGAACAGCGCCATTTTCGTCCAGAAAATGTGGCTGCCGGAATAATACTCCCAGCCTTTTTCCAGATAGATGCGAGCAATGCCGGTTGCGAGCACCAGCCCCGCGACAATACCGTAGGCGGTATCAATCTTTTTCACCAGCTTCAGCGTGGATGCGTTAAGCGGATTTCTAAGCAGAAAAAACTCACCCGCCAGCAGGCAAGCAAGGGTGATAAAGCTCAGGAAATGTAGATAGGTAAAAACAAAGCTCATAGGAATCCTTACAATAACCTCTTTAGTTTCGGGGTAATCCATTCCTCGAAGTCGCGCACATAATCAAACAGCACCGGCACGAAGATGAGGCTTAAGGCGGTGGAAGAAATCAGCCCGCCGATCACGGCTATGGCCATTGGTGCGCGGAAGGCGGTATCAAGCCCCAAGCCCAGAGCGATGGGAATCATGCCAGCCAGCATGGCCAGCGATGTCATGATGATAGGACGGGCGCGGACTTCGCAGGCACGCATAATCGCCTCGCGGCGCGGCACGCCTGCGTGAATCATCTCCAGCATGTAATCCACCAGCAGTATGGAGTTTTTATCGGCGATGCCCATCAGCATCAAAATGCCAATCACGGCGGGCATATTGAGATCCGTGCCGGTGAGCAGCAGCATCAGGAACGCGCCGCCAATGGAAAGCGGCAGCGCCGCCATGCGGGTAAACGGCTGGATGAAGTCTTTGTAGAGTAGCACCTGAATCGCATAGACCATCATCAGGCCTGCGCCGATGGCGGTTAAGAAGCTGGCGAACAGTTCGGCCATCACTTCCGCATCGCCTGTGTTGAGCACCTTGACGCTGGGAGGCAGGTTTTTCATGGAAGGCAGCGCGTAGATTTCCTCCAGCGCTTTGCCGAGCGGAATGCCGTTCAGGTTCGCTTCAAGCGCGATTTTGCGCTGGCGGTCATAGCGCTCGATGCTGGTGGGTCCAAACCCGAAGCGAATTTCCGCCACGGCTGAAAGCGGTACACTCCCACCCGAAGCAGTAGGAATGTGCAGGTTCCTGATGGTGTCGAGCGAGGTGGCTTCACCGCCTGCCAGCCGCACGCGGATAGGTATCTGCCGGTTGCCATAGTTGAACTTGGCGAGGTTCGCCTCAATGTCACCAATGGTGGCAATGTTCACGGCATCGCTCAAGGCCTGCACGCTAATGCCCAGCTCTGCAGCCTTTGCAAAATCCGGCACGATCACGATTTCCGGCTGCTGAAGGCTGGCGGAAGTGCCGACGCTTGAGATGCCCGTTAGCCCACGCATTTCGCGCTCGATGGCTTCGGCAGCTTGGGAAAGCGCTGCCGTATCCTCGCTCACCAGCGCGATCATGATGTCTTTCGCCCCGGCAGAGTTGGCAAACTCAATCCGCATGTCCGGCAGTTTTTTAAGCTCCGGCAGGATACGGTTTTCAAAGTCGCGCTGGCTTATGCTGCGCTCTCCTTTAGGCACCAGCTTGATGTCTAAGCTCGCGATATTCACACCCGCCGCACCGCCGCCAGTGTTGGTTGGGCTGCTCATGCCCTGCGAACCGCCCGCCACGCTGCTTAAGACATACATCACTTCCGGCTGTTGTTTGAGAAGCTCTTTGACCTGCCCAGCCGCCGCGTCGGTCTGCTCCACGGTTGCGCCGCGTGGCAGTTCGATCGTCATGCGCGACTGCGAATAATCCTCATACGGGATAAATCCGGTGGAGAGGAACGGCACCAAGCTAAAGGAAAACACCATACTGAGTGCAGCGATGCCGAGTGTTTTAAGGCGGTTACCGAGCGTCCATTCCACCAGACGGTGATACCGGTCAGCAAAGCGGCTTGGTTTATCGTCGTGGTGGTTCGGCGCTTTGAGTAGGTAAGCGGCAAGCATGGGCGTGAGCAACCGCGCCACCACCAGCGAGAAAAACGCCGCGATGGAAACGGTAAGCCCGAACTGGATGAAGAACTGTCCGGCGAGGCCTCCCATAAAACTCACAGGGGCAAACACGGCGCAGATCACCAGCGTCGTTGCCACCACCGCAAGGCCGATTTCATCGGCGGCGATCATGGCGGCATCGTAGGGTTTTCGGCCTTCTTTCATGTGGCGGTGGATGTTCTCAATCTCCACGATTGCATCATCCACCAGCACGCCGGTAACCAGCGAAATGGCAAGCAGACTCACGGCGTTGAGCGTAAAGCCCAAGAAATACATGCAAAGGAATGTTGGGATGATGGAAAGCGGAATGGTGATGGCAGCCAGCAGCGTGGCGCGTTTGTCGCGTAGGAACAGGAACACCACTAGAATGGTAAGCACCGCACCTTCAAAGAAGGTGTAAATGGTCGAGTGGAAGCTGATCTCGGTAAACTCCACCAGCGAGAATATTTTTTTGAAGGTAATCTGAGGGTTGGTTTTTTCGAGTTCGGCCAGTTTTGCTTCCACCTTATCGCCCACCGTCACTTCGCTTGAGCCCTTGGAGCGGAAAATCTGGAACGTCACGGCGGGTTTGCCGTCGAGCTTGGTGATCGAGCGCACCTCCGCGCCGCCATCCGTCACGGTGGCAATGTCGCCAAGGCGCACCTCACGCCCACCGCTCAAAGCAATGCGCGTGTCGCGCAAATCTTCTACCGTTTTGACATTGCCCAGCGTGCGCAAACTATATTCCGTGCCTTCCACGCGCAACCGGCCACCGGGAAGGTCGATATTGGTGAGCGCCAGCTGGCGGCTGAAATCGGCAGCGGAGGCACCGAAGGCCGCAAGTTTGGCAGCATCGAGCGTCACGGTGACTTCGTGGCTGATGCCACCGGAACGCTGCACACTGGCCACGCCACGAATCGAGAGCAGTTCACGGCTGAGGGTATCGTCAATATACCAGCTGAGTTCCTCGGTGCGCATCTCCGGCGCTTCGACGCTGAAGACTAAAATTGCGCCGCCATCGATTTCCACGCGCTGCACGTTCGGCTCTAAAATGGAGCGCGGCAGCTGGTCACGAATGTTGGAGATCGCATCCCGCGTGTCGTTCATCGCCCGGTCGAAATCGGTTTCCAAGTGAAACTCGATGGTGGAAACGGAGGTACCTTCGGAAATATTTGAAGTGATATGCTTCACGCCCTGCAAACCGGCAATCGCGCCTTCCACCCGGCGCGTGACCTGCGTTTCCATCTCGGTTGCTGAGGCTCCGGGCTGGCTGATGGTGACACTCACAATCGGCACCACCACGCTCGGCATATTATTAACCGGCAGCTTAAAGAATGCCACCAGCCCCGCCACCGTGAGCACCAGAAACAACACTATAGGTGGGATGGGGTTACGAATCGCCCAGGTGGAAAGCGGCATCGACATTAGTTGGCCTCCGCCTTTGGTTCTATGGGGCTAACCACATCACCCGCTTTCACGAACGCGCCTGCTTTGGCGATGACGCGCATTTCCGGCTGCACGCCCTCCACCAGCACGGTATTATCCTGCCTTGATGTGAGTGTGATAGCTTGGCGAGCGGCTTTGTTTTCGGCATCCACCACCCATACGAAGCGCCCCTCGGAATCCTCCTGAATGGCGGTGGCTGGCAGGGCAAGGCCTTGTGTGTCGCCCACCAGAATATCCCCGCGCACGAAGCTGCCGACGATGAGCGTGTTTTCTCCTTCAATCGCCACGCGCACGGAAGCGGTGCGTGTGTTTGCATTAATCTGCGGCGCAATCAGCCGCACCGTGCCTTGCCATTCCTGATCGCTGCCGGTGACGGATAGCGTGACCGGCTGCTTCAGGCGCACCTGCGCCATGTCCGCTTCCGGCACCTTCAACTGCGCTTCGATTTGGCTACCTTGCGCGATGCGAAACAGCGGCTCGCTGGCATTTACCAGCTGGCCGAGCGTGGCGCGGCGTTCATAAATCACGCCTGCTTGCGGTGCGGTGATGGTGGCGCGACGCACTGCCAGTTTTGCATCCTCAGCGCGTGCTTTGGCGGCTTCCATCGCGCTGCGTTTTTCAGCCACCGAGAGTTTGCTCACCGCGCCGCTATCTTTAATCGGTTCAATGCGGGCATATTCATCCCGCGCTTTCTGGTACTCCGCTTCCAACTGGCGGGCTTGCAGTTCCAGACTTTCTGCGTCCAGCACGGCCAGTTTCTGGCCTTTCTTCACGCTGTCGCCCACATCGACGAAAAGCTCTTTCACGCGCACGCCAGAAAGCTCGGTCAGCACCGCGATTTCTTCACGCGGGATGAGCATACCGGTGGCGCTGATGCGTTGATGTAGCGTTTGCTCGGAAGGCTGTACCACCGATACGGCCAGTGATTCCGTGCTTACGGTTGCTTTGGGTTTCTCATCGCTTCCGAATAGTTTGAAGGCGGCATATCCAGCGATAACGATGATGATGAATAAAAGAAGTTTGCGGCTCATGGGGTTGGCTCGTTCGTTGAGGTGGTTGGGGCGGGAATACCGCCGCCTAAGGCTTTGGTCAGCGCTGCGATGCGGCTGATATGTTCGACGTTTGCTTGCAGCGCATTCATCTCTGCCTGCATTGCGCTTATGTTCGCGTTTTCGGTGGCGATGCCATCTGTGAGGCCTTGCTTGAAAAGTAGCGCCGCTTGCTGCTGGTTCTTTTGCTCCAGCGCAGCACTCTCGGCAGATTGTTCTTTATTCCGCTTGGCGGCATTGGCCGCGCTTAAGAAACTCTCCACCTCCGTCATCGCATTCACCACCGTTTCGCGGTAGGCACTTGCGGCTTCAGACAGTTTCATATCCTGCGTTTTGGCAGCAGCCAGCCGTTTGCCCCAATCAAACAGCGGAATTGAAATCGCAGGCGTGCCGGTCAGCTGGATGGTCTTTCCCGGCAGTGGCGAGCCGGTGAGATTGTCGAGCTGGCTTAAGTTTCCACCAAGCGTGATGCGTGGATAGCGATCCGCTCTCAGTAGTTCCAGCTGCCCGGCCTCGCGCAGCACGGTGGCCTCAGCGCGGCGAATATCCGGGCGGTTGCGCAGCACATCCACGGGCGTATCGCCGAGTTCTGGCAGCTTAATGCTCGGTATAGAAGCAGCGGTTTCCCATTCCTTTTCCGGCGCGGCTTGCCCCATTAGCGCCGCCAGCTGCTGCTTGGCTGCGACCTCGTTTTTCACCGTGGTTTGCAAAGCACTTTTCGCATCCAGCGCGTTGCGCTTGGCGCTTGCCAGTTCGCTATCCGCAATCAGCCCCGCTTTATGTTTGATAGTGTGATATTCCGCGATCTTCTCTTGAGCGGCCACGATAGCTTCCTGTGCGATGCGCTGCTGCTGAAACCCGCGCATCTCCGCATAAAGGCGCACGGCCTCAGCAGTCACATTCGCACGCACCGCTGCAAGATCGGCCTTGGCATAGGCAAGCGTGGCTTTGTCCACGTCTTCCGCCGCGCCATACTGCCCCCAGAGCGGCAATTCCCACGAGCTATCGAGCCGTGCATTGTAAAAGCCGGTCGTCTTTTGCTGCCCGCCAGCCCCTGCGAACCCAACGTTATTGATGGCAAAATTTCCCTCGATCAGCCGGTTATATTGCGCATCGGTCGTGATGCCGAGTGTTGGCAGATAGTCCAGCGTGCGTGCTGATTCACGCGCTGCAAGCAGCCGGAAACGGGCTTGCTCCAGTGACAGGTTTTGCTGCTCCACACGCTCCAATAGCCCCACCAGCACTTTATCATCTGTCTGCTTCCACCAATCCTGCGCGAGAGTAGCAGGTTTTTCTGCCGCCTCTACCGAGGGTGATTCGGCAAAGATTTCCGGCAGCTTCACATCAAGCGATGGCATGCCACGAAATTCACCACAGGCGGAAAGGCAAAGGGCAGAGGTGAGAAGTAATGCGGCGGTTTTATTCATCCATGACCGCCTTTAGGTGCATAAAGGCTGGTTAGCACGACTCCGGCCACGATCAGCGCGATGCCAAGCAATTCCAGCGGGTGCGAGGATTCCTTAAAGTAAAACGCGCCGATCAGCTTTGCGCCCACGATGCCCACACCCGCCCACAGCGCATAGACATAGCCCACCGGCAGGGTTTTGAGCGAAAGCGACATCATCCAAAACGCCATCAAGTAGCAAACCGCGACTGTGATCGACGGCCAGAGCTTGCTCATGCCCACCGAGAGCTTGAGCGCCGTGGTGCCGATGCATTCCAGCGTAATGGCGGCTACTAAGTATCCGTATGCGATCATGCGGCCTCCGTGTCAGCGAGTAGGGAAAGCAGGTATTGATAGATTTTCTTGCGCTCTTTGCGGTTCAGCGGCTGCAAGCCTAAAGCCCGCAGCATGTAAATACCGTCAAGCGCCAGCAACACCGCCGCCTGCCGCTCGAATGTTTTTTGAGTGCGGGCAATATCATAGCGCCCTTCGATAATCGGCTTCACATTGTCTAAAAGCGCAGGGTTATTCACCACCGCCGCGAGCAGCGCCGCGGCCTCGTCATCACGATCCATATCTTCTTCTGTGGCGCAGAGCAGTTCGGCCTTTACCATCGTTTCCGGCGTGCCGCCTAATTTTTCCCAGTGTTTATTGAAAGACTCCATATCCTTGGTGACATATTGATCGAGAATCGCCTGAAGCAGCGCTTGCTTGCTGGGGAAGTGGTATAAAATACCGCCCCGGCTGATGCCGCTTTTTTTCGCCACCGCCTCGAAGGTGAGGCTTGCCGCACCCGATTCCATCACCACTTCCAGCGCCTTTTCCAGAATCAGGTCGTAAGAACTATCC
>QFOX01000066.1 GCA_003241645.1 Azospirillum brasilense
ATCCGCTGTATCCAGTTGATGCTCAAGCCGTGAAGGTTGTAGTTCGCAACATAGCTCGCTGGGAACCCGTTGCTGTTTGGGACCACTGCGTGGCTAACCTCTAGTTCATCCTCTCGGATAATAGCCTGTACCTTATCGGCAACGTGCTGCAGCACTCTGTTCACGGACGCATGCACTTCTCCAAAAATCCAACCTTGGTCACGAAACTTGCTCTGGCGGGTTGCTTCATATGCGAGTTCGATTTTTGCGCTGCGAGCGACTGCTTGCGCGCTGGGGCGCTCCAGCTTTCCACCCAGTTCTTCCACGCGTGCCTTTACTGCCCCCACTGCCTGCTTAATGCCATAGTCTGTGTAGTTCAGGCGGACGTGGGTCTTGGGAAGCCATACGGGCAGCTTTGCCGCCTTATTCAAATCGACAAAGAACAGGTGGTCCCATCCGCGTTCAAGACAACTCTCTTTAATCGCCGTTGCCTCTACGCGAGTCCATGGGGTGTCGCCCCAGCCATCGCTAAACAACACAAGCGTAAGACGTGCAGTCAGGAACGGGTGGCGCATTGATTCCATGCCATCAGTCCCCGCCAGTTCTTCCTGCGTATGCGGGAAGAAGAACACTTTCAAGTGCGGCGAAAGTTGTTGGTAAAATTCGCGCGCAATCGCCTCGTCCTTCACTAAAAACGATATTGCCACGTCATGCGGTTCGTCTGCTGTCTTACTCATAGTTTTCCACGCGTGTTCATTAACAGCCGTCAACGTAGGCACAAGGGGCAGAGAGTTCAATAAGCAGAGATGAAATTGGCTAGAACGCCAGCACCGCTAAGCCGATGCCGCCAAGCACCGTCATGGCCATGCCAAGTTCTTGCAACGTTCCTTCACACGTCTTCCACATAGCAAAACCAGCGCCGGTAAATAGTCCGGCCATCACAAGAACTGCGCCCACTAGTTCTCTCCTCGGCAATTGGTTGCTTCCTTGGTTTCTGCGGCCTCAGCATCCACCCCATCGGCGAAAACGAACGAGCCACGCTGCGACACGGCACTGCCGCCGACCAGACCACCCACGCTATGGGCAATCATGCCGCCTGTGTTGAAATCTACACGGTAGAACTGCCTCAAGCCCGGTTGCGTGGTCACGGTGGCCTCGCTCGGCCAAATGTCGCCGAGTCGCTTCAGTTTGAGCCTCACTGACTGGAACGGCTTTGCATCAATGGTGAAATATCCGCCAGCGGGTAGCTTGCAGCGTTCCTGTCCATTCACGCTAACGGTTGGCGCTGGGGCTGCCAACAGCCCGTCTTCACGGTAGACAATGATTTGGCTTTGCTTGTCGGACAGTTTCCTGTGTTCCGCATATTGCACGCCATCAGCAGAGGCGCAGGCGGTTAGATACAAGGTAGCTAAACAGGGTAAAAATAAGTGACGCATGAAGTACTCCCAACGTGGCGATCTGGGAGTTAAGAAAACCTGTCGTGTGAAAGGTTCGCACTGGTCTTTAGGCTTTCGCCTTGGACATACACCAATGCCTCCCAGACCATACGGTAAGGGAGTGCTTGCGGCGCACTAGGGCCGCACACGACAAGAGGTTCTTAAGCCCCGGGGCGGAGAATTCCACCTTGCAACAGTCATTAATTCACATCCGCAAATTTGGCAAATTTTATCATTCATTAGAACAAACGCGCGGGTGCATTAGCGGCCTTTCGTGAAGGTGCGCGGACATGAAAAAACAAAGAACTAAAGTTGAATAAATTGGGTTTATAGACTATTGGGTTCGCATGCCTGAAAACATGACTTCTGCCCCATCACAGAACTTTAACATCCTATCGCTCAGCGGCGGTGGGTTCTACGGTCTGTACACTATTTCGGTTATCGCCGCACTAGAGCAAGAGACCGGGCGACCGTTCGCCAGCCATTTCGATTTGATGGCAGGAACATCAGTAGGCGGCATACTCGCCCTTGGACTTGCGGCAGAAATACCGGCAGCGGATATCAAACTGGCGTTTGAAAAACACGGAACCACGATATTTTCAAATCGAAATAACCCGTCCACAACGCCGGGTGCAATACGGGACATCCTTCGTTCGGTATTTTCGCCAAAATACAAAGCTGATGCACTCAGGGCGACGGTCACCGAAATCCTCGGTTCCAACACCAAGATAGGCGACCTCAAACACCCTATCATAGTACCAGCCGTGAACCTGACCAAAGGCCGCCCACAGATATTCAAGACTCCTCATCATCACACGTTCAAGCTAGAGCCGCACCACTACGCTTCACTTTGAGTGCGAAGTCCTGAAGGGGAACCCAGCTATCAGCTTTGTTCCCCGCCACGCGTAGAGCATATTGATGCTCCGGCGCATGATGATAGGCCCAAGCAGCGGAGACCGTGGGGCAAACTTCATGGTGAGGAACTCCTCGACCAACTTGGGGCCAGCCTTGGCTTTCGGCTCCTCTGGCTGAGTTGCCTCAGCCCCAGCTTGCTCGGAAGACTCGGTTGCAGTAGTTTCAGGATGGACAGTTTGTTCAGCCGCCGGGGTGTCGCAAGCATTCCCGGTGGTTTCGTTTTCGGGGCTACGCATCCTCCTCATCACCACATCCCTCAGACAGCCGAATGACACAAATATCCTTAGTCATGGCGTACCCGCCTGCATCCGAGGATTTGCTACCTTGCTTAGGCGTAAAGCCGAATGAACGTGATAGCAGACGCTGCTTCACGGCTGGAGTCGAGTCCTTCGCATATTTGGCGGCTAGCTCGTCAACACTAGCGCAGAACCATTCCATCAACTCTTCAGGCGGCAATTCGTTACGCTTGAAAGCCTCCGCGATAGCTCGAAACGCAGCAACTCGGCCTGTTGCGGATGGAATGCCTTCAATATCAACCAGTGATAGGTTGAGGTTTTCGATTTCAAAAGTCGTGGTCATGTTATTTCTCCTTATGCGGATTGTTTAAGGGTAATGGAGGCAAGCGGTCGATACCCCAACTCGGGGTATAGGCACCGCTCCAAACGGCTCTGGACTATTTCCCCATATCCCGGTGTCCAGCGGCCCTTATTGACCTCGTACCACTCCAGCGCGGTGGCTTTGAAGGTGTTTTGGGCGTTACGGATGATTTGGCGCTTCGCCTCCTGCTTGGCCTCGCTGGGGTCGATTCCCTGCTGGAGGAGCTTCTTTGCGCGGTCTCTAGCCTCACGGGCCTCGGCCAGCGTGGTCAGCTTGTAATTGCCAATTGATAGCACCTTGGCTTTCCCGGCGTACTGGTACTTCATCTGCCACAGCTTGGAGCCATTGGGCTTGATGAGCAGGTAAAGGCCAGCGCTATCGGCCACTTTGTATGGCTTGGCTTCAGGCTTGGCGTTACGGAAGGCGGAGTCCGGCTTTGCAGCGGATTTCATATGATACCCCTAGTGTTTTACGGATACCCCGGAGGATACCCCTTGGTTGAACGGATGTTGATGAACAGTGGAAATTGTCAGCAAACTGGAAACACCGGAATTGCTGAGGTTTTATCGCTGGGTCATCAATCTCCCGAACAGTAGGGGTTACGTAAAAACTAGGAAATGGTGGCTCGAGAGGGATTTGAACCCCCGACCAAGGGATTATGATTCCCCTGCTCTACCGCTGAGCTACCGAGCCGCCCAAAAAGTTGCGCGAACTTAAAAGGTTTCGCCCGCGTGTCAAGCGCGAAGCGTAAAACAGTTACGATCGGCCCAGCATGAAGCCCGGTTGCTCGGATTGCGACGCACGGATGCGCGAGGCAAATCCCGCGCCCATGCCTTGTGTTTCGAGGCGCAGCGGCCCTTCCAGCGCCCCCAGCGCCTCACGAAGCTGCAGCATGCGGTTGCCCGCTTCCGGCGCGGCCGGGTGGGAATGTTTATCCAGCGCGAAGCCGATATAATGCAAACATTGGCTGGTGTAGCGCTCCAGATCGTCGCCCGTATTCGCTTTATTGGGCGATGTGTGGGCATGCACAAGCTCGCGCAAAACCTGCAGCGCGCGCGGCTGCCCGGCGAGATCGGCCATCAGGTCGCGGACGATACCAGCCCCCTGCGCGTGGGTGAGCGGCGCGTGCGCGGGCATCTCGGATGAAGCGGGCTGGGCCATGGTGGCATCCTCTCGTTGCAAGAGCCCACTGTAGCGAACAAACCTTTAAAAAGGCGTGAAGATTCGGTGAAAAAATCGCTGCAACGCAGCATTTGCAAGCCTTAGCGGCTCTGCCCCTGCACCGCCGTAAGCCGTTGCAAGGCTTCGGCAAAACTGCTGGGGCGCGCGCTGGGTGCGTCGCGGTGGTAGATGGCGGCCACCGGCCCGTGGTCGCGGCGGTAGCGCTTCACCTGGTAGCTCTCGGGCACGGTCAGCACGGCATATTCCACGGCCTGCACCAGCGGGTGGCGGCGGTCGCCCGCGGCCATTTGCTTCGCCACGTAGCTAAGCCCACGGTGAATGGTGCCGCTTTCGGGCTCGTCCACCCCGTAGATGCCCTTTTTCAGGGCGACGCCCGCCGTCACCATCTGCTGCAGAATGCCTGCCATGCGATAGCCCGCTGCACGCTCGCACGCCAGTGCGTTGACGAATTCGCGCATGATATGCGGGCCCACCCCTTCGCATAGGGTCTGCACGTCGCACGGGGGCTGCTGTTTTTTCCAGTTGCGGCAGATGCCGAGCAACTGCGCACCGCTTTCCACGCCCGCGATGTAGCGTTCGGCGCGTTCGCGGCTTTCCGCCAGCGATTGGTGCAAGGGTGAGGTATCGATAGGTTCCATGCGCCCCCTGCTAACGCAAAAGCGGCGCATTGTTTGTGAAGGTTGCGTGAAACCTAGGCCAGCTGCAGCGAATCCAGCGCCGAGCGCACATCGTAGATGAAGCGTTCCGCTTCGGCCTCGGTGTAATACTCGCTGGGGCCACCCCAGACCGGGTTGGGCCATGCCGCATCGCCTTTGTAGCGCGCGATGAGGTGGATATGCAGCTGCGGCACCATGTTGCCCAGCGCACCGATATTCAGCTTATCCGGCGTGACCAGCGCCTGCAAGATATGGCTGACGATGGCGATCTCGTCGGAAAGCTGGTGCTGCTGCTCGCGGCTCAGGTCGATCCACTCGCTGGCACCCCCCACCTGCGGGATCAGGATGAGCCATGGAAACTTCTTGTTATCCATGAGGCGCACGTTGCATAACGGCAGATCGGTGACGTGGCGGCTGTCGCGGGCAAGCCGGGCATCGAGCGCGAAATGGGTGGGATCATGCAACATACGGTGGCTCTCAGGAAGATGGCTTTCGGCAAAACGCCGTGGGTCTATCTGTATGTGCTGCTGATTCCCTTCGTCAACTGGAGCTTTGCGCACGTGCCCACCGTTGCCATGCCCGATGGCGGGGCATGGTCGCCCATGGCCATCGTCACCGGGCTGATTCTGGTGGTACGCGATTTCGCGCAGCGCGAAGTGGGCCATGCCATTTTCCTGCCGTTGTTCGTTGGCATGCTGGTGTCGTTCGTGATGGCGCCACCCGCCATTGCGCTGGCAAGTGCGGCGGCCTTCGGCATCAGCGAACTGGTGGACTGGGCGGTGTACAGCTTCAGCAAAAAGCCGCTATCCGCGCGCGTGCTCCTGTCATCTTCCATCAGCGCACCGCTGGATTCAGCCGCCTTCTGGGCGCTGGCGTCGCTCACCGTGGCGGGCGTGTTCACGCTCAGCACCGTACTGACCGCCGTGGCCAGCAAAATGCTGGGCGCGTTCGTGGTGTATCTGCTGTTGAAGCGCAAAGAGACCGGGTCGCAGTATTGAGGCGCTCATGGATTCCCGCCTTCGCGGGAATGACTACACTCAAGGGAATGACTTAGCTCAAGGGAATGACTGCATTCGCGGGAATGAACATTAAAGAATAGAGTCGTACAAATCCGTCCAATGCGGATTTTCCTGCATGATCAACCTGATCTTCCAGTTACGCTCCCATTTCTTGATTTGCTTCTCTCTGAGAATCGCAGCTCCCATGGATTCATGCACTTCGTAATAGACGAGCAATGTGCATGCATAGCGTTTGGTAAATCCATCGACCACATGCTCCCGGTGTTCCCATGCACGTTTTACTAAATCGCTTGTAGCGCCCACATAAAGCGTGCCGAACGCGTCACTGGCCATGATGTAAACAAAAGCCATGTATCCTCTCGTCATTCCCGCGAAGGCGGGAATCCATGAGTGCAGCCCTTAAGCGAACACGCGCGCGAAGATCGTATCCACGTGCTTGGTGTGGTAGCCCATGTCGAACAGGGCTTCGAGCGCGCTGGCATCAAGATGCTTGGTCACATCCGCGTCGGCCTTCAGCTCGGTCAGGAAGTTGGCTTTTTCCTGCCACACTTTCATGGCGTTGCGCTGCACGCTCGCATAGGCGTCTTCGCGGCTCATGCCCGCCTGCGTCAGCGCCAGCATCACGCGCTGGCTGAACACCAGCCCGCCGAGCTGGTTCAGGTTCTCGTCCATGTGCTCGGGGTAGACCACCAGCTGCTCGATCAGGCCAGCAAGGCGGTGCAGCGCGAAATCCAGCGTTACGGTCGCGTCCGGCCCGATCACACGCTCCACCGAGCTGTGCGAAATATCGCGCTCGTGCCAGAGCGTCACGTTCTCCAGCGCCGGGGTCACGTAGCCGCGCACGATGCGCGCCAGCCCGCAGAGATTCTCGGAAAGCACGGGGTTGCGCTTGTGCGGCATGGCCGAGCTGCCCTTCTGGCCTTTGCTGAAGAATTCCTCGGCTTCCAGCACTTCGGTGCGCTGCAGGTGGCGCACTTCGGTGGCGATGTTCTCCACCGAACTGGCGATGATGCCCAGCGCCGCGAAATAGGCGGCGTAACGGTCGCGCGGAATGACCTGCGTCGAGATGGGCTCCACCTCCAAGCCCATTTTCTCGGCCACGTAGGCTTCCACCTTCGGGTCGATATTGGCGAAGGTGCCCACCGCGCCGGAAATGGCGCACACGGCGATTTCCTTGCGCGCCACCAGCAGGCGCTCGCGGTTGCGTTTGAATTCGGCATAGAAGCGCGCGAATTTGAGGCCCATGGTCACCGGCTCGGCATGGATGCCGTGGCTGCGCCCCATGGCCACCATATCTTTGGTTTCATACGCACGCTTTTTCAGCGCTTCCAGCACGCGGTCCATGCCCGCGAGCAGCAGGTCGGTGGCGCGCACCAGCTGCACGGAGAAGCTGGTATCCAGCACGTCGGAGCTCGTCATGCCCTGGTGCAGGAAGCGGGCTTCTTCGCCCACCTGTTCGGCCACGTAGGTGAGGAACGCGATCACGTCGTGCTTGGTGACGCGCTCGATCTCGTCGATGCGGGCAATGGCCGCGTCATCGAAGGTCAGCGGGGCTTTCGCCCAGATCGCCTCGGCCGATTGCTTGGGAATGGTGCCCAGCTCCGCCATGGCGGAGGCGGCGTGCGCCTCGATCTCGAACCAGATCTGGAAACGGCTGGCGGGCTGCCACAGGGCAACCATTTCGGGGCGGGAATAACGCGGGATCATGAGGGGCTCCTTTTTACCTCTCCCGCCGGGAGAGGTCAAAATCGCCGCAGGGGATTTTGGGTGAGGGCCAACAACGTGCCAGCCCCCTCACCCGAAATTTGGAGCAAATTTCGACCTCTCCCGGCGGGAGAGGTAAAAAGACGCGCGCATCCTACTCAGAAAGGCTTGCGATTCAATGGAAAAAGCTAGGCGCGGAACAGCGAGCCAAGGCGCGTGGAAATGCCCGAGGCCATGGCGACGGCCCCATCCTTAATGTCGCTCACTTCGAATTTGCCGTTGCCATAGGTGGCGGCATGCGGCTTGGCATCCGTGGGCGTGGCACTGGCCATGGCCGGGCGGGCGGCTTCGCGCGCGGCAGCGCGGGCTGCAGGCGGCAGGGCAGCGGCGGTGCGCACCGGGGTTTCGGCATGGGCGTGGTCGTGCCCGTCGCCCTCGCGATGGTCATGGGTGGAAGCAAGCACTTCCTGCCCGTTCAGGCGGCTGCCCACGGCCACTTGCTGGCCGTTGATGCGCGGGCGCATGGCCACGTTGTCGCGGCGCTGTTCGTAATGCAGGTGCACGGCGGTGGAATTGCCGGTGCGGCCCATTTCGCCAATGACCTGCCCCTGACGCACTTCGCTGCCCACGGCGGGCATGTTCTCGCCGGTCATGTGGCCATAGAGCGTGGTGGTGCCGTCGGCGTGGCCGATCAGCACGGTGTTGCCGTAGCCTTGTTTGCGGCCCGAGAAAATGACTACGCCATCCGCCGAGGCGAGAATATCCGGCGTGCGGTCGCCGTCGCGCGCACCGAAATCGATACCTTTATGGTTGCGGCTACCAATGCCACCGGTGGATGCGGCCGAACGCGGCCCAAAATCCGAGGTGATTTGCGCCGCACCGGCTACGGGGCTGCGGTGAATGACTTCCTGCCCCGCATGCTGGCGCTGGTATTCCTGCCAGCGGGGCAACGCACGCGAATCAACAACGGCACGCGCGGTGCGGATCTGGTCGGTGCGCGAGACGGGCGCATCGTCGCCCACGCCCTCGTTGGGGGCATCGGGGTCGGTGCCGAAAATAAAGTCGAACAGGAAGCCAAGCAGCGATTTCAGGGCTTCCATCCCATCGCCCTGCGCCAGCGCGGCCTCGATCGAATCGCTATGGCGGCGGGCAGCCGCGCGGCCACGCTGTTCCAGCTCGGCCGCTTCGCGGGTACGATCAGCATCGGTGATGGTGGTTTGTACGGTCATGCCTTAAATCTAACACCGGTTCGTGACAGCTTGATGACAATGCGGCATTTTTTGGCCACAAAGCGGCCCACCCATTCTGCCCAATTAATAGGCAACCGGAACGGGATCCAATGCCCGCCAGAGATACCACGTCGCCACCGTGCGGTAGGGTGCCCAGCGCGTTGCAAGCTTTTGATACGCTGCAGGTTTTTTACGGGTTTTGGCATCCGGGTGGAAATAGCGGTCCATCGCCTTCAGCACGCCAATGTCACCGACGGGGAAGATATCCGGCCGGTGAAGATGGAAGATCATGAACATTTCTGCGGTCCACACGCCGATACCCTTGATCGAGGTCAGCTCGGCCATCACCTCGGCATCGCTGCGTTCGGCCCAGTACTGCTCGCTCACGCCATGGGCATCATAATACGCGGCAATGTTCTTTAAGTAGTTGATCTTCTGCATGGAAAGTCCGACGTTGCGCAAAATTTCATCAGGCGTGGCCAGAACATTCTTCGGGGTCAGCGGCACCACGGCGGCCTCGAGCCGCGCCCAGATGGCATCGGCCGCCTTGACCGAGATCTGCTGCCCGGCGATGGAACGCATGAGCGTGTAGAAGCTGTCGCCCCGCCCGGTGAGCCCCTCGCCTTTGTATTGTGTGATGAGCCCACGCATGATCGGGCACTGCGCCGAGAGGGCGGCGGTCGCCTCGGCCCAATAATGTGGATAGTTCGGTTTAGCGTTGCGAGGTGCCATGGTTCTTACTATGTAGCTGCGCAATCAACGAACGCAATGGAGCTGAGCATGTCCGCCGCTGAAAAAATGAACACCGATGTTCGCATGGAAACCGACAGCTTCGGCGAGATCGCCGTGCCGGCCGATAAATACTGGGGCGCGCAGACCAGCCGCAGCCTGATGAACTTCAAGATCGGTGGCGAGACCATGCCCAAGCCGCTGATTCGCGCGCTGGGCGTGCTGAAACGCGCGGCCGCGCAGGTGAACATGCAGATCGCCGGGCTGGATGCGACCATGGGCGACGCCATGGTGAAAGCCGCCACCGAAGTGATGGACGGCAAGCTGGACAGCCATTTCCCGCTGGTGGTGTGGCAGACCGGCTCGGGCACGCAGACCAACATGAACGCCAACGAAGTGATCAGCAATCGTGC
>QFOX01000067.1 GCA_003241645.1 Azospirillum brasilense
CCCGTTGAGCATGTCGTTGCCATCACCGCCTAGGAGATTGTCATCGCCACCACGGGCTTCAAGGTAATCTGCGCCAGCGTTCGCAACAATAGTGCCAACACTATCATTGCCCACCAACACATCGGAACCGGAGTTACCAATGATATAGGATATATCCTGTGCGATGATCGTCGATCCTTGCGGATGCACGGCCACCAATGCATCTACCCAATTACCATTCACCTCGATCTGCTGCACTTGGTAAATAGAGTTGAAGACTTGTTGAGGACTGCCGAATTCTCCCTCTTTGAAGACCTTTCCCCAGTAGATTTTGGAAATGATTTTTGGCGCAATGAAAGAAATAAGAAGGCTCGATATGATTGTTAAAGGATCAATGCCCAAAATTGGAACCTGCAGCGCACGCCCAACCTCAGTTGCAGCCAATACCGCTGTGACGCCCTGCGTTGCAGCGTATATCGAAACAGCCATGCCGACCTGAACGCCTAATTGCGCCCAATCACCGTCAAAATCGAGCAGCCCTTGCACAGCAGTCATCACGGCAGTGGAAACTGCACCGGCGGCAATATTATTGCCAATAATGCCTTCTTCGACCAGATAGGTCTTCACCAGTTCACCTGCCAGCGTCGAAACGCCAACATTGAGCGCTGTTTCGGCATCGAACCCGCTGGTGACAAATGACAAGGTCATTTGTGTCAAACTTGCAGCAAACGCATTGGCATAAGCCCCCGCCTCAGTGGCAGGTGTAGTGGGGTTGCCATTCTCGTCTTTATTCATGACGAGGTGGTAATCTCCATTCGCATCAACGTAGGTGGGATTGACATCCCCAACATTGAATTCTTCGTACAGCACGCGTGCAATTGCTACCTTGGCATCAAGCGTGTCATTGACAACGAAATTACTAAGGAAGCTGCCCCCCAGGTACTGGCCAAGGCTAATGAGCGCCTCTTCACCATTCATGTCACCTGCGAGAATATCGTCGATGTTTTGTGACAACCACGCTGAGAATGCTACCTGCGCGCCACCCTCATTGAACCATTTTATCCCTGATTCTGCTAAGTTGTTAATAAAATTACTGACTGCCTGCGCAGCAGAATCAAAAGCGTCAATAATATCCCTTACGAAATAGGTCTCATTATTTACATTAGTGGTCAAATTTCTTGCCGCCAATGTGAAGGCTAAATTACCATCTGAGGACGCGACCAAAATTGCATTTTCATCCGATAAAGTCCCACCCATTCTTGCATTGGCAACCAAGAAATCACCGGAGCTGAGATCATACTCAGTAGTATCGGTAACAGAACCGCTTCCAAACGCTTCTTCACCATAGTCATTCAGGCTGTAATCTTTTGCTTTGAGTTCTTCTACAAACCGATCGAAGTTTTTGATTGATTCATCCAATTCACCCGTATCAAAACCGAATATTGAAGCGAAGAAACTTTTGACATTGCTGATTGTTGTTCGCCCACTGCTTACATCAGCCCATGCTTGCCCCAATGCACCCGTGAATCCATCGCTCGAAACGGACAATACACCATCGCCACTTAGATAACCCAATTGAACTAAAGAATCGAGATAAGGAGTATTCAGCTTGAATGAATTTTGTGCACCGAAAATATAAAAATCATCGCTGTCAATCGTGAAGAAACTCCCCATCAAGTTCGAGTTTCCTGCATTCAGGAATGCATCTAAATTTATTGACCCATCAAGATTCCGCCATCCCAAATCTTTGATTATATCATAAGTTCCAGAAGCAGAATAGACGTGCGGGAATCCCTGCACTTGGCCAGTAGTGTAATCGTATGTGACCAAACCGTGCGTCTGGTGCTCTACGCGTAGATCCCTAATCGCATCCAATCGATCAGCCTGCGCCTCACTCGGTGCGAGCGCACCATACCAGGTGTCGCCAACCCATTTTTCCTGCCCCACATCATACAGCCAAGTTATACCGTTGTCGTATACAACGTTCAGTGGCCCAGCATATTCACCACTTATGGCCCGCGAAATAATTTGAGTCTTCACCCAATCTGGAACCGAGCTGTCGAATCCAACGCGCATTGTAGTTTTAATGTCATCCCAATTATCGACAGCTCCAGAATCGAAAGTTGCACTCATGGCAGCAGAGCTAGTAAAAATAAATTTTTCCAACTCTACTGGGTCACTCATGATATGAGCACCAACAGTCTGGGTCTTTCCTTGCCATGTAATTTCTGTGTTCCAATAATAAGTGGCACCACCCCAGCCTGCAGGCGAGATGCCATAAGATGAGATCGCGGTATTAATATCTAAATCAACAAATTGGTTGATGGGCGGGACACCATTATTGGTAATAAGTGAACTGTAAACCTGCGCTCCAATACTGTTAGAGACCGTTTGCATATTACTTGGCGTATTACCACTCCAAGCCTGTCCGATGGATGTGTGCGCGCGAATAAAAACGTTCGCAGGCGAATCAAGATCATTAGCATTAATGGCCTGCGCCTGTTGGAACCATAATTTTGTATCCGCATCAACGGCAGGGTTATTTTTGATCAAATCATAGACATACCCGTAGGCCAAATGAAAATCTTGAGTCCCATTGCTAGTAAGCGAATTGATCTGCGCAATTTCTGACGGACTGAATGTAAACTGATTTGTCATATTAACCCCCACTATCGCGTAATTCAAAATTTAGATTAATGATTTGCAGTGCCAGCATCCAGCATGCGCCATTTTTTCGGCAATCGCTGGGCGCTTAAAAGAATAGCCTCCCATTCAGAAAGGACATCAGGAGGAAAGCTAATTTCCATATAATTTTGGGTATCAGGATAGTAAAATTTCCCTAGGCACATTGGATTCGGGACATCGCGCCCCGACTGCGTACACTCAATATATGCCTGCTGTGTATCGTTCAGCCTGAAATAATAATCATAGAACGGTAGCGGATAATCGATCCGAATCACCTTAGTTAAACCGTAATGATTCTCATGTTTTTTCTTCAACTTGTCTGAATCAAAGCGCCGTTTATATATTAATTCTGGCGTAATAGGACGATCTCCCACAGGAATATCCATAACGCGAGCTTTAACTATATACTTACCCGATCCAGCCTCAGGTGCTGGCCTGCCATTCTCACAGGGACGATAGCTTCGATAAGATAATTCGTTGACTTCTTGATATCTTAAATTGGGCATCCAGAAGCTGAATGCCAATTCGGAGAATTTATTGGGTTTATCCAATTTGAGGCCGTTTGGATTCTCAGGAGACTCAGGCACTCCCCATGACAGAATATACCCCAGCTTAATTATATAGGTGCTGCCCTTATAAAGGACGGTAATAGGGGTATCCAGCGGCAGATTGCCCGCCATCTTCGTTGTTGTTTGACGAGGATTGGCAGGTGATATCCCTTTTTGGCAGACCACTTCCTTTGCCACGGCAGCCTCACTAAGAACGGAAAGAATTAACACCAGAATCGCACCGCTTAGATGCAGTTTTGATTTTCTTTGCAATGTCTGCGATTTCCCCCGAAACATGCCGCCCTCAAAATTTCAGTATGAGCATACAGAGCAAATCATGCGCTCTACATCAACCGATAAATGCAACCCATCGGTGAAAATAAAACTTGCATCTGTGCTATCCAAGAATGAGCGCCGCTTCGCATTTGTTGCACAGTAAAATTCTGAGATTCACGCATGCGTCACATGCATGTGACGCATGTGACTAGTTCAGATGTTTTTTATAATTCACGCCATTGAGTTTTGTAATTTCCACTGGCGATTTTACGTCTCCGGTAAAGCGGACGTAATGTGCGCACTCGTTCGGAAACACATGCTTGCGCAAATGCCCCTCCACCTGCTTGGTATGGCCGTAAGGTGCAATAAATTCCATAATGTGCAGTCGGTCACCGCTGGCGAGTTCTTCCTCTGAAAGCACATGATTTACAGCAAGATACTCTTTCTCTACCTTGGCAGATAAGCGCCCCCACGTTACAAGCGCAATAGGCTGTCGGTTCGCGTCCCGATAAATGGTGTACTGACCGAGGTTGATTGCCGGGAACAGCACATCAGCTATGTCGCGCAACTGATACTGGCGGTGCGATTGCGATGCCAACATGAGCGACATGATTTCTCCAACCAATATATGCAATTTTTGTGGAGTTAACTGCCTTAACTTACCTTCAGGAAATTTCTTCGCAGCGGTCATTTTAATCACTTCCTTGTGATGTCATTTGTTAATCATTAGACGTAAAGCCCGACCAGCATCATCGAATGGTCAATACAACCATTAAGTTGTATTAACCATGGGGCGCAGATCACAAAAAATCCTCTCCATTCGCGTGACCATTCATACGCAATACAAATCAAAATCGCAATCTATGCTGCCTGCTTGAATGCACAAATTTCATAGGCGCCGTTCTTGCGCGCGCCGTTGAAGCGGATAATGCCTGCCGCAATCAGCTTGGCGATATCGGTTTCTGCCGTGCGGCGTGATATATCCCAGGCATGGACGATATGCGATGCTCGCATGCGGTAACCATGCTGCAGTAACCCCACAAACCAAAGCTGCCGAACGGTGAGTTTTCCGCCCCATGCATATTGGAGCTGCATATTTATACCGAAGGAAGTTGCGGTAGAAATACTTTCCATGGCCAGTGTTTTCGACTTGCGGCCGGTAGTGTCCGCTGCCCCGTCCATGGGCGCACCCGTCGCTTCCGTCCCCAGCAAGGCCGCCACCGCATGCGCCACGCTTGGCGAGTGTCGCGCCAAGAGAATCAGATGCACAGAATTTGGCGGATTTCTGCCCTCATACCATGATTTGATTGTGTTCAGACTATCCACTGGCACTGCGCGTGCGATGCGCTTGATGGCGTGCCGTTTCTCCCCGTAATCCTTGCGCAATGCCGTGGCGATAATCCATGCGATATTGCGCTCCAGCGTGTCCTTAAAATCTCCTGTCAGTTTGTTACCCGTTTGCGGTGACGACATATTCAGTTCCCCTCGTTAGTTTAGAGGGGAAAGATTTACTCACATCCCAATGCGTACCCTGCGGGGTCTAAATACTGGAATATCAGACTGTGCGAACGAAGAGCGAACTCACTGGAAACACTGAGCAACACACCCAACCACCCCGTAAGGCAGCGATGTATGTACGCATGTCCACGGATCATCAGAAATATTCGACTGAGAATCAGGCCGATGCCATCCGCGAATATGCCGCGCGCTACCATATCGAGATTATAGCCACCTATGAGGATGCAGGCAAAAGCGGCCTGAGCCTCGACGGGCGCGATGCGCTCAAACGGCTCATCGAGGACGTGCAGGAAGGCGGCGTGCCGTATTCGATGATTCTCGTGCTCGACGTGACGCGCTGGGGACGGTTCCAGGATGCCGACGAAAGCGCCTATTACGAATATATCTGCCGTCGCGCTGGCATCGACGTACAATATGTGGCCGAACAGTTCGAGAATGATGGAAGCCCCGTATCAACTATCGTCAAGGGCGTGAAGCGTGCCATGGCGGGCGAATATAGCCGCGAACTCTCCGGCAAAGTGTTTGCAGGCCAATGCCGCCTGATCGAGCTGGGCTACCGCCAAGGTGGCCCCGCTGGCTACGGCCTGCGCCGAGTGCTCATCGATGAGCATGGCAATCGCAAGGGCGAGCTTAAGCGCGGCGAGCATAAGAGTCTGCAGACCGACCGGGTGGTGCTGGTGCCGGGGCCGGAAGAAGAAGTGGTCACGGTGCGCTGGATGTACCAGGCATTCACCGAGCACCGCATGACCGAGGGGCAAATCGCCGCCCTGCTGAATCAGCGCGGCACGCTCACCGATCTCGACCGCCCATGGACACGCGGCACCGTGCATGAGGTGCTGACCAACGAGAAATATATCGGCAACAACGTCTTCAACCGCTCATCCTTCAAGCTGAAAAAACGCCGCGTGGTGAATGCGCCCGCCATGTGGGTGCGTGCCGATGGGGTGTTTGAGGCCGTGGTCGATACGGCATCCTTCTATGCCGCCCAGCTCATCATTCAGGAGCGCAGTAAGAAATTCAGTGATGAGGAGCTGCTCGACAAGCTGCGGGCGTTACAGGCGAAGAAAGGCTGGCTATCGGGCATCGTCATTAACGAAACCGAGGGCATGCCATCCAGCACTGCCTATGCAACCCGCTTCGGCAGCCTGATTCGTGCGTACCAGCTCATCGGCTACACGCCGGATCGGGATTACCGCTATATCGAAATCAATCGTGCGCTGCGCCAGTATCATACCAGCACCGTCGAGGAGACGATGGGCAAACTGCGTGGGCTGGGTGCCGAGGTGCGGCGTGATATCCCGACCGATCTGTTGTTTGTGAATGACGAGCTGCGTGTATCGTTGGTGATTTGCCGATGCACTACGACGAGCACGGGCGCATACCGCTGGAATATCCGGCTTGATAGCGGTCACGAGCCGGATATCACCATTGCCGTGCGCATGGACATGGCTAACCAGGAGGCGTTGGATTATTACCTGCTGCCCGCGCTCGACGTAGCGAACCCGAAGCTGCGACTGGCAGAAAATAATGGATTTGCATTGGATGCCTACCGTTTCGATGATCTGGAGCCATTCTTTCAACTGGCCGAGCACGCGCCGATTCGGGGTGTTGCATGAAGAAAAACCGCAATGCCAAAATCGAGATGGTGCCGATTGACCGTATCCATATCCTCAATCCGCGCGTGCGCAGTAAAAAGATATTCCTCGATATTGCCGAGAACATCACCAAGGTAGGATTAAAACGCCCCATCACCATCACCCGTGCCAAATCGAACAGCGGCAAGGATTACGACCTTGTCTGCGGTCAGGGACGCATCGAAGCGTTCCAGTCGTGCGGGCAGACTCATATCCCTGCCATCATCATTCAGGCGACCGAGGAAGAGACGCTCATCATGAGCCTGGTCGAGAACCTTGCACGCAAACAGCACCGCTCGATGGATTTACTACATGGCATCGAACTGCTGCAGCAACGTGGCTATGATGCCAAGGAAATCGCCCACAAAACTGGATTGGGCGACACCTATACCAAATCCATCCTCGATTTATTGAACCGTGGCGAAGAACGGCTGATCGCGGCGGTCGAGGCAGGTCAGATACCACTGACAGTGGCTGTGGCCATTGCCGACTCCCCCGACGATGAACAGCGGGCGTTGCAGGATGCCTATGAGAGCAAACAGTTACGGGGTAATCGTCTTAAGGCAGCAAAGAAGCTGCTCGATGTCCGCAAATCGCGGGGAAAATCCATCCGCAATGCCACCCCGCGCCGGGGCGGCAAAGCCAAGCCCCCGACGGTTACCAAGCATGACGTGCTCAAGCTCTTGCAGCAGGAGGCGGATAAAAAGAAGTTGATGACACGCAAGGCCAATGCCACGAATGGGCAGATGCTCTTCATTGTGGAAGCTCTGCGGCGCTTGCTGGAAGAGGAGCATTTCCGCACGCTGCTTAAAGCGGAAGGATTGCGCACCATGCCCCGGCAGATCTCCGAACTGGTGGAAGGAAAGCGATGAAGAAAAAGAAAAAAAGCCTAAGCACCATGCCCGATGGCAGCATTACCATTGGCTTTGATAGCGATATGGCCGAACTTTCCCTGTCGCAGATCGTTCCCATCAAGGTCGTGCCAGCCGCAGCGCAAACCAGCTCAAAATACAAACAAATCCTCGCCTCTATCCGCGAGGTGGGTATCATTGAACCACCCGTGGTGGCGCCGGAGGGGCGTTCAAAGCAACGCTTTATCCTGCTCGATGGGCATATGCGCATCCAGGCATTGAAGGATTTAGGCATCGACACCGTCGCCTGCCTTGTCTCCTCCGATGACGAGGCATTCACCTACAATAAGCATGTGAGCCGCATTTCCCCGATTCAGGAACACCGCATGATCCGCCGCGCCATTGAGCGCGGGGTGTCAGAAGAGAAGCTGGCGAAGGTACTTGATCTCGACGTGGCGCGCATCGTACTGCGCAAGAACCTGCTGGAAGGCATCTGTCAGGAAGCCTCCGACATGCTCAAGGATAAGATGGTGGCAATTGATGTATTCCCCATCCTGCGGCGCATGAAACCCTACCGCCAGATCGAGGCGGTCATGCTCATGAACGATACCGGGACATATTCCGCTGCCTATGCGCGCACGCTGCTTATCACCACGCCAAAAGACCAGCTCACCCAGCCCGACAAGCCAAAAAACATCAAGGGGCTAACCGAGGAACAGGTCGCGCGGGCGGAGCATGAGATGGCCAACGTCCAGCGCGAGTACCAGTTGATTAAGGATAATTACGGCGCAGATGTGCTGCACCTCACGCTTGCCAAAGGCTATCTCGGCAAGCTGCTCGGCAACGTGGCGATTGTGCGTTACCTAGCCCAGCACCACAGCGATCTCCTGCATGAATTCCAGAAAATCGTGGATGCCAAATCGCTCGCGGGGGATGCCGCGTAAAGACGGAGGGATTGGCATACATAAAAGATT
Organism: Azospirillum brasilense; assembly: GCA_003241645.1. Lineage (GTDB taxonomy): Bacteria > Pseudomonadota > Alphaproteobacteria > Rickettsiales > UBA3002 > QFOX01. The sequence continues at coordinate 8,466 of QFOX01000067.1, forward strand.
CCGGCTATGGTGCGCAATATACCCGCAGACGAATAGGAGAATCTTATGCGCCGTACCGTATGTTATCTGATGCTAGCCCTAACACTGGCTGGCTGCGGAGTGGCCACGCGCTCCTATGAATATGTCCCGCAGCAAGCGGGAGAACAACCTGCAGTCATTAATTCCATCTATGCGGTCGATAGCACCGAAGAAACATGGGCTGGCAAAAAGCCGCTCTATTGGGTTCGTCTGCGTCAGATTGATGGTGGTGGTGCCGCATCCAACCTTCTTTTCGATAGGACGGATAACTTCTTCCAACTCTCTCCCGGCCCCCACCAGTTTAAGCTCGATTTACGCGGCGGAGAGGCATCGGGCTTTGTAGAAATGCAGTTCGTTGCCCAGCCCGCCGAAGCCTACCGCTTATTCATGAAGCCGCTGGAAGAAGGGAAAATACTCCATCCTCATTCTTAACCGCGCAGGTGAAGTCGCCGGAGAGAAGCAGGTGCAGGTGGTACAAAGTGTCGGCACTTACAGCGTACCGATTCGGGTTCCGACTGGCCGATAGCGGAGCATGCGCATGAGCAATCGCAAATTTACAGGCAGCTACCAAGACCTACAGGATAAGGTTCTGCTCACGGGCATCGATGGTGAGTGGCGCGAGATCAACGAAAACCACAAGCAATATAAAGCGGAGACCGGAGCCGTTTTAAACTGGTGGTCATCCAGCAAAACCATCCAGTTCCAAGGCAGCCCCGATAAGGTAACGCGGTTCGAGACCGCATTTTGGGCGGCACATATTCCTGCATGAAGCCAAAAACGAAAAAAGGCGGCTTCCCCGCGAAGGGAAGCCGCCTTTAAGGGCATGATATAATGGTATTATTACCAGCTACAAAGAGCTTTTCCTACCTCGTTATGGTCAAGAATTTGCCGTGCGGTCATGTCGGTGAGCGCATCCTGCTTGCTGATATAGATGGGTCTACTGACCGTGCAGAAGCTATCAGTCCCGCGACCAATCACGCTGCAGCCGTTCAGCAGCATCGCCATCAGCCAGAGTCCGGCGATTCGTGTCCTGAATCTC
>QFOX01000068.1 GCA_003241645.1 Azospirillum brasilense
CGGAAGCGGCCGCACTGGTGAACCCCAACCGGTTCGATGAAACCTCTGTGCTGCGCAACATGGCTGCCGTGGGCGTCACGTTCCTGTTCCTTGTGGCGCTGAACAAGACCCTGCGTGAAGAGGGGTTTTTCTCAGCGGATGCGCGGTCAGCAGACCGCGCCAGCCATGAGCCCGCGGAGCGGCGCGAAGCACTAGGCAGCATGCCGATGTGCGAAGCAACCAAACAGCAAACCGAGCCGAACCTGCTGCGCCTGTTGGATCTGGTGGCGCTGGGCACCGTGTGCGACGTGATGACGCTGACCGGCCTGAACCGCGCCTTCGTGGCGCAGGGGCTGAAACTGCTGGCCACTCGGCAACAACGCGGCTTGGCCGCACTGGCCGATATTGCCAGCCTGAATGAGCCGCCCAGCACCTACCATCTGGGCTTCATCTACGGCCCGCGCATCAATGCCGGGGGGCGCATCGGCAAGGCCGATCTCGGCGTGCGGCTGCTCACCACCGAGGACGACGCGGCGCGCCAGCAGATCGCGCAGCAACTGCACCTGCACAATGCCGAGCGGCAGGCCATCGAGGCCGGGGTGCTGGAAGCCGCCATGCAGCAGGCGCTGCTGCAGCAGAACGCGCCGGTCATCGTAGTGGCGGGCGAGGGGTGGCACCAAGGGGTGATCGGCATCGTTGCCGGGCGTATCAAAGAGAAATTCGCGCGGCCCGCCGCCGTCATCAGCATCGACGGGGCGGTGGCCAAAGGCTCGGCCCGCAGCGTGGGCGGGGCCGATATGGGCGCCGCCATCCATGCCGCGGTCACGCAGGGCATCCTCACCCATGGCGGTGGCCATGCCATGGCGGCGGGGTTCAGCCTTGCCTCAGAGCAGATCGACGCGCTGCGCGCTTTCCTCTGCGCACGGCTGGAACAGGCCGTCACCCGCTACGGTGAATCGCGCGTGCGCAAGCTGGATGGCTGGATCAGCTGTGCTGCGGCCACGCCCGCCTTGCTGGCCGATATCGCCCGCGCCGCACCCTATGGGCTGGGCAACCCCAGCCCGCGCTTCGGCATTCGGCATGCGCGCATCATCCACCGGCAGGTGATGAAGGAAAAACACCTGCGGCTGGTGCTGGCCGATGCGGCGGGCGGGCGGCTGAACGCGGTGGCCTTCAACGTGGGCGATAGTCAGCTGGGCGCATGGCTGGCCACATTGCCCGAGCTGCATTTGGCCGGGGAGTTGACGCTGAACCGCTGGCAGGGGCAGGAAACGCCGCAATTCATCGTCGAAGATGCGGCCAAACCCGCATAAATGCATGCCTGCAGAAAAGGGCTTGACTTGCGCGGCCCATCATGGTGAATAAGCCGCCTGTTTCGGCCCTGCCGAGCGGTGATGGCCTCTTCGTCTAGCGGTTAGGACACCTCCCTTTCACGGAGGTAACACGGGTTCGATTCCCGTAGAGGTCACCAACTCTACCTAAGGGTAGAAATTCCAATAAGCTACAGTCCCTTTCGTCGCTACCAGCCTCAAACTGGTACAGAAAGCGCGTACATATATGAGCATCTATTGGAAACTTATGACCCACACTCAGGCCTCGACATTTAGGAAAGCTGTTCCCCCTGACTTGCGCGAGCATTTCGGCAAGTGGGAGATCAAGCAGTCCCTCCGCAAGTTCACACCCGAAGAACGTCCAGTTCGGGCGTTGGAGCTGCACAAACATTGGGAAGAGCAGTTTCAGGCGGCAAGATTCGGCGGCGCGGCAAAAACCTACAAACCGATTGCCCTTAGTTCAGGCCTAGAAACCAAAACCTCCAATCAGCAGACCCCGATTCTTAGCGCTGCGTTTGAAAGCTGGAGCAAGACAAAGCCCCATGCCACTGAAAGCACCCGCGCAGAATGGAAGCGGGCAGTGCGGTACTTTATTGAACTGTATGGCGATCTTCCGCTGGGCCAGATCACTAAGCCGCAATTAGCTGACTATCGGGACGCATTACTAAAGCTCCCCCGCAAGCCATCCAAAAGCTGGCAGCGTATGCCCTTGCCGCAAAAGCTGGCTTCCATCGAAGCTGGGGAAATGGCTGACAAAGAACTCATCTCGCCCAAGAGCGTGAACAAATACCTAACGGCAATCTCAGCCCTTTTCGAGAAAGCTATGAAGGAAGGGCTGGTAACATCCAACCCTGCCCAAGGCCTAAAACTCGATGCCAAGCATTCCCGCGATGACCGCTATCCATTTGAGGAAGCGGAACTGCAGGCCATATTCTCGCTGCCAATGTTCAAAGAGAAGCGTCAAAATGACGAATGCTACTGGACAATGCTGCTCGGCCTTTACACGGGCGCAAGGCTAGAAGAAATCGGCCAACTGCACCTGAAAGATATTCGCCAGCAAGGTGAAGTCTGTTTCCTCGACATCAATAGCCGCGAAGATGACAAGTCCCTCAAGACCGCAAGCCCCCAGAAGATCGTATGTGCGTTGAATAGACAACGGACTAAAATTTCATTGCGGAACGAGGGAATTAACTCACTATTTTAGGCCTATAAGCAATAAAGTCGGCAGCACATCTACTTTTAGAATAGCTGTGTTGGGCTTTAAGCTTGGCACTTCTCTTCTAAGCAGAGGGCATAATCTTATCTCCTCTAACTTCTTAATTAGTTCTATTTCCCTCCCGTAGAGGTCACCAACAAAAAAGGCTCCCATTCGGGGGCCTTTTTTGTTGGGTGTGAATCGCGTTTGAGCGTTTTCATTTTGGCCCATCTGCGCTAAATTAGCGGGCATGATCGATCGTATTCCAGAGCATTACAAAGAAAAAGCCCGCGGGCTTGCCGCCGATGTGGAGCGCGCCTTCACCGAGCACCCGCAGGAAACCGGCGAGACCTATTTGCAGCATTTGTGGTTCACGGCGAAAATGAGCGCGCGCTTCATCTACACCACCACGGTGCTGATGATCCACGGCCTGTTCCCGTTCCTGCTGAAGAAGGCCGCCAGCACGCAGATCGAGCGGGTCTACCGCATCATGCGCAGCCGCGTGCCGAAGGCGCGCCGCGACGCGATCGACATCGATTACCAGGTGTAAATGCAACGCATCGGCATCATCGGTTTCGGGTTCTCTGGCCTCATGCTTACGACCCATCTGGTGCGCCGGGCGGCATCGGGAACCGAGATCTACATCATGGACCCGGTACTGAACGCGCGGGGCATGGCCTACGGCACCACGTATAGGGAGCATCTGCTCAACGTGCGTGCGCATAATATGAGCGCCTTTGCCGAGGAGCCGCTGCATTTCGTGGCATGGCTGGCGCAGCACCACCCGCACTACACGCCGCAGGATTTTGTGCCGCGGCAGATTTTTGGCGAATATCTCGGTACGGTCTGGCAGCAGACGCAGGCGCTGGCGGCGGAGCGCCACGTTTCCCTTAAGCTGGTGCCCAGTGTGGCGGTGGCTATGGCCCCGCAGCCGGGCGGATTGGCGATCACCACCGAACGGGGCGACGCGATCGCGGTCGATCGCATTGTGCTGGCCACGGGGAATGAGCCCAAAACGCTGCCAGCCCCGGCCGGGCGCATGCTGCAAACGCCATGGGTGCCGGGCGCGCTCGCAGAAGCCGCGAAAGAGGCGGGGCCCATTTTGCTCATCGGCACTGGCCTGACCGCCGTGGACACGATTCTGGCCCTGCGTGCCGAAGGCTACAGCGGCGAGATCATCGCCTATTCGCGCCATGGGCTGTTGCCCCAGCCGCACCGCGATTATGGCCCCGCCGAAGCGCTGGCCGCCAGCGAGATCGAATCGCTGCAAAGCGTGCGCCAATGGGCGGCGTGGCTGCGGCGCAAAACACACGCCGCGGCCGATTGGCGCGCCGTGATCGATGGGCTGCGCCCCTTTACCCAACAGGCATGGGCGGCGCTGCGCACACAGCAGCAACAGATCTTTCTGCGGCATGCAGCGAGCTTCTGGGGGGTCCACCGCCACCGCATGGCGCCGCAGGTGGCGCAGCAGCTGCGCGACGACGCGAAGCTGACCGTGATGAACCGCGCGCAGTTCAAGGCGAGCAACGTAACACCCACACTCACCATCAATTGCACGGGGAGCGAGCTGAACCTGCGCCGCTCCGCCGCGCCGCTGCTGAAGAGCCTGCTGGCCCAGCGCATGATCGAGCCGCACGCCAATGGCGTGGGTCTGGCTGCCGATGCGAAATGCCGCGCCTGGGGCGAAGCCTACCCCCATCTGTTTTGTATTGGCCCGTTGATGACGGGTCAGCTATTGGAATCCATCGCCGTGCCGGAATTGCGGGTGCAGGCGCAGCAGATCGCGGAGGAAGTATGCAGGTCGTGATTGAACAGGTGAAGGGCGAATCGGATTTCGCCATTTGCATGGCCATTCGCATGGAAGTGTTCGTGTTCGAACAGAACGTGCCCGCCGAAGAGGAGTGGGATGCGTTCGACAAGACCAGCACGCATTTCTTCGTCCGGGTGGATGGCAAGCCCGCCGCCACCGCGCGCCTGCGCGAGGCCGAGGGCGTCGCCAAGATCGAGCGCATGGCGGTGCGGGGCGCGTATCGCGGCCAGCATGTGGGCGAGAAATTGCTGCAGCATGTGCTGGGCCATGCCCGCAATGCCGGGTTCAAGGCCGCGCGCGTGAGTGCGCAAACGCACGCCATTCCGTTCTATGAGAAGCTTGCCTTCGCCGTGACCAGCGACGAATACATGGAAGCGGGCATTCCCCACAAGATGATGGAGCGCAAGCTCTAGCCACGGCTGCGCGGCGGTGGAAATAAAAAAGGCGTGCCGCGGTGGCACGCCTTTTTTGTTCGTTGGCCGTGCTGCGCTTACGCAACGTCGGTCTTGGCCTTTTCCATGCGCTTGCGCATGTTGGGGTCAAGGTAGCGCTTGCGCAGGCGAATGTTCTTCGGCGTCACTTCCATCAGCTCATCTTCCTCGATGTAGGCAATGGCCTGCTCGAGCGTGGGCACGCGGGCAGGGGTGAGGCGCACGGCTTCGTCCTTGCTGGTGGTGCGGATGTTGGTGAGCTGCTTGGCCTTCAGCGCGTTCACCTCGAGGTCGTTCTCGCGGTTATGCTGGCCGATGATCATGCCCTGGTACACTTTTACGCCACCCGGAATGATGAGGTAGCCGCGCTCCTCAAGACCCCAGAGTGCGTAGTCGGTCGCAACACCGGTGTCGTTGGAGATCAGCACGCCGTTGCGGCGGCCCGGGATGTCGCCTTTGTAGGGCGCGTAGCCGTGGAACAGGCGCGAAAGCACGCCGGAGCCACGCGTGTCGGTCAGGAATTCGCCCTGGTAACCGATCATGCCGCGGGCGGGGATCAGGAATTTCAGGCGCACCTTACCGCCCGAGCTGGGGCGCATGTCGATCATGTTGCCCTTACGCAGGCTGAGTTTTTCCACGACCACGCCGGAGAATTCCTCGTCCACGTCGGCCTGTACTTCCTCGATCGGCTCGATGGTCTGGCCGGATTCGTCTTTCTTCAGCAGCACGCGCGGGCGCGAAACGGAAAGCTCGTAACCCTCGCGGCGCATGGTCTCGATGAGTACGCCCAGCTGCAACTCGCCGCGGCCACCCACTTCGAAGGCGTCGCCGTTCTCGCTATCCTTCACGGTAATGGCCACGTTGCCTTCGGCCTCTTTGTAGAGGCGGTCGCGGATCATGCGGCTGGTCACTTTGGTGCCTTCGGTGCCCGCCAGCGGCGAGTCATTCACGGCAATGGTGATGGCCATGGTCGGCGGATCGATCGGCGTGGCGCGCAGCGGGGTGTTCACTTCCAGCGTGCAGACCGTGTCGGCCACGGTGGCGTTGGTCAGGCCGGCGATGGAGATGATGGAGCCCGCGGGTGCTTCGTTCACGGGCACGCGCTCGATGCCGTCGAACGACAGCAGTTTGGTGATGCGGCCTTGTTCGACCACGGTACCGTCAAGGCGCAGCGCTTTCACGGGCATACCGACCTTTGCGGTGCCGGATTCCACCTTGCCGGTCAGGATGCGGCCAAGGAAGTTGTCGGATTCGATGAGGGTGGTGAGCATGGCGAAATGCGCTTCGGGGTCAGCATCCGGTGCTTCCACGTGGCGCACGACCTCGTCCATGATGACATGCAGGTTCTCGCGGTTGGTCTCGGCGAGGTCCTTCACCGCCCAGCCGTTACGGCCCGATGCGTAGATGATCGGGAAATCGAGCTGTGCGTCGTTCGCATCCAGTGCCACGAACAGGTCGAACACTTCGTTCACCACTTCTTCCACGCGCGCGTCGGGGCGGTCCACCTTGTTCACGACCACGATGGGGCGCAGGCCCTGCGCGAGGGCCTTCATGAGTACGAATTTGGTCTGCGGCATGGGGCCTTCGGCGGCGTCCACCAGTACCAGTACGCCATCCACCATGCTGAGGATACGCTCAACCTCGCCACCGAAATCGGCGTGGCCGGGGGTGTCGATGATGTTGATGCGCGTGTCTTTCCACTGAATGCTGGTGCATTTCGCCAGAATGGTAATGCCGCGCTCTTTCTCGAGGTCGTTGCTGTCCATCACGCGCTCGTCCACGCGCTGGTTGTCGCGGAAGGTGCCGGCCTGGCGCAGCATCACGTCGATGAGGGTGGTTTTGCCGTGGTCAACGTGGGCAATAATGGCGATATTACGTAATCCGGACATGGTATGCTTTCTCGTGGCGAACTACGTTGTCGTGTGCGTCCTCGGTCGGTCATGTACCAGGCGTACACTCCCTTCCTGCGGGCGCGCACTCCTCGTATTTCATCCACGATAAAACAAACGACCAACGTAAGGTTGGTTAACTTTGTGCGCCGCAATAGGGCAATTCGTGCTGAAACGCTAGTATTTTCTTGCCGTCTTCGCTATAGCCCCCGCCCATGGCGGAGCGCGTATTACTGGCATTGGAAGATATCACCCTGACGATGGGCACAAAATTGCTCTTCGAGGGGCTGAACCTGCACATCCTCGAGGGCGATAAGATCTGCCTTGTCGGGCGCAATGGCGCGGGCAAGACCACGCTGATGCGGCTGATCACGCAGGATCTGGAGCTCGATTCGGGCAAACGCTTCCAGCTGCCGGGCAGCCGCATCGGCTATCTGGCGCAGCAGGTGGGGTTCGACCCGGCCATGCGGGTGCGCGACTTCGTGCAGCTTGGCCTGCCGCCCGAGGAACAGAACGAAGAATCGCTGCACCGCGCGGATATCGTGCTCGGCCCGCTGGATCTGGACCCCGCGGCACCGATGGGCCATCTCTCGGGCGGGCAATTGCGCCGTGCGGCGCTGGCGCAGGCGCTGGTGGCCGAGCCGGATATTTTGCTGCTGGACGAGCCGACCAACCACCTCGACCTAACGGCCATTGAGTGGCTGGAGGGCTACCTCGCGCGCACCAAAAGCGCCGTGGTCTGCGTGAGCCATGACCGCACGTTTCTTTCGGCGTTCAGCAAAAAAGTGTTCTGGATCGACCATGGCGCGGTGCGCACCTGCCCCACCGGCTATGCCGGGTTCGATGACTGGCAGGAACAGATCATGGAGCAGGAGGCCCGTACACTGGCCAACATGCAGAAAAAACTCATTCAGGAAGAACAGTGGACGCAAGGGGGCGTGACCGCGCGCCGCAAGCGCAACCAGCGCCGCCTTAACGAGCTGTTCCGCCTGCGCGAGAAGATCCGGCAGGACAAAGCCGCCCTTGCCAAGAAACAGGCCAGCATCGAGCTGGACCCGCTGGCGGCCACCGGCGGCAGCAAGATCGTGGCGGAATTCAAGCACGTGACCAAACGCTTTGAGCGCGAGGGCAAGACCATCAAGATCATGGATGATTTCTCGCTGAAGATCATCAAGGGCGATCGCATCGGCATTCTGGGGCGCAATGGCTCAGGCAAGTCCACCTTCCTGAAACTGCTGATCGGCGAGCTGGAGCCGGATGCAGGCCGCGTCTACCGCAGCAAGAAAATGGAGCTGGCCTATTTCGACCAGCATCGCAGCCAGTTGGACCCCAAGAAAACCCTGTGGAAAACGCTCGCGCCCAATGGCGATTACGTATTCTTCGGCAGTGGCGAGCAGCGCCGCCACAAGCACGTAGCCGCCTATTTGAAGGACTTCATGTTCGATCCCAAGCGCGCGAAGGATGACGTGGGCACCTTAAGTGGCGGCATGCAGAACCGGCTGATGTTGGCCAAAACGCTCATCAACCCCGGCAACCTGATGATCCTCGATGAGCCGACCAACGACCTCGACATGGATACGCTGGACATGCTGCAGGGTATTCTGGCGGAGTATGAAGGCACGCTGATCATCGTGTCGCACGACCGTGACTTCCTCGACCGCACGGTGACCGAGGTGCTGGCGTTCGAAGGGCAGGGGAAGATCGAATCCTATTTCGGCGGGTATTCGGACTACATCACCGCCACGCAGGGCAAAAGCGCCGCCGCGGCCACTAAGCCCGCGGCGAAGGTGGAAGTTGCTGTTAAAGTTGAAGAAAAAGAGAAAACGACCCTCAGCTTCGCCGAGCAGCACGAGCTGAAGAGCCTGCCCGCGCGCATTACCACGCTGGAGCAGCAGATCTATGAGCTGACCTTGCAGATGGAAGATCCCGCCATTTACACGCAGAACCCTGATTTGTTTGATAAAATCATGAAGGCGATGCCGAAATTGCAGGCCGAGCTCGAGGCCGCCGAAGCACGCTGGCTGGCGCTGGAAGAGCGCCAAAGCGCCTAAACGCATAAAAATTGAACGATTAAGGGTTCTTTAAACCTTGCTGCGTAGAGTGGGAAAGTAAACCACTGGTAAGCCATGCCCATCGATACCCAAGAGCATTTGCAACGATTGAATCAGGCGCGTGCCGGGCTGATGCAGCATGGTGCGTCGATCTCGCGCGTGCGTGAGCTGGAGACCGAAAGCCCGCTGAGCCGCGATGTTGGCTACAACATGGAAGCCACGCAGGGCTACCAGCAATGGATCCAGATGTATCAGGGGCTCGAGGCGGATCGCCTGACCCCGCAACAGAATGCCAGCATGGATCGCATGTCGTCGATCCTGCAGGGCATTCGCGATGATTATAATGGGCTCGGCAGCACACGCGATACGTTTGGCGATTACGTGCCGCCGGAGCGCGTGCAGGATTTCGTTTCCAACCGCATGCAGGAACTGGCCGCCACCGGTGAGACCTACATGCGCGGCGGGCACGACAAGCATTTTAACGTGGTGCGCATCCGTGCGCTTGAAGGCGGTGGCTACAGCTACACCGTGTACGATGCCGGGCACGAAACCGCCGTGGTGGACCGCGACCAGTTCGGCAAACTGCGCGTCAACTCGGTGGTCGAGCGGCGCTTGCTGCCCGGTGCCAACCCGGCCGACCTGATCTACAGCA
>QFOX01000069.1 GCA_003241645.1 Azospirillum brasilense
GCGGAAGGCCTCGGGGTTCAGGCGGCCTTCCTTGTAGGCGCTGTCGTCCAGCCCCTGGTCAATGAGAATGGGGGGAAGGTCACCGGCCGAATGCGCCATCAGTTCGGTAGCGTCATACGGTGCCCAGTGGGTCTTGTCCGGCCCGAGATAGGCCGTGAGGGCGGCGGGGCCCCAGCCATCCTGCATGGGATGGCAGATGGGCGCGAGCGCCGAGATGGATTCGAACAGTTGCGGGTTGCGCTGGCCGATGGTGAGCGCGCCATGCCCACCCATGGAATGGCCGAACAGCCCGAATTTCTTGATGTGGAATTGCTCGCGCAGCAGGTGCGGCAGCTCGTCGGCCACGTAGCTGTACATGTGGTAATGCGTGCTCCACGGCGCTTGCGTCGCATCCACATAGAATCCCGCGCCTTTGCCCAGCGAAATGCTCGCATCGTCTGGCACGTCGTCGCCGCGCGGCGAGGTGTCCGGCGCGAAGATGGTCAGGCCCAGCGCATTCGCGGTGCGATAGGCCCCGGCCTTCACGGTGAAATTCTCCTCCGTGCAGGTCAGACCGGAAAGGTAAATGAGCCCAATGCCGCTGGGCTTCTCCGGCACGAAGGCGGTCAGGCGCATGGCGCAGTTCGTCGCTGCGCTTTGGTGCTGGTAGTAGCCGAGCGTGCCGCCATGGCAGCGATGGGTGCTTAACTGTTCCATAACGTTACTCCCTTTTTGTCATTGCGAGGCGCGCTAGCGACGTGGCAATCCATTATTTGTCATCCTGAACGTAGTGAAGGATCTAGATTCTTCGCGTTGCTCAGAATGACAATGACACTGGATTGCTTCGCTTCGCTCGCAATGACGGTGAATCAATATTCCACCACGCTGCGGATCGACTCACCGCGATGCATCAGGTCGAACGCGGTGTTGATGTCTTCCAGCGGCATTTTGTGGGTAATGAGCGAATCGATGTCGATCTTACCGTCCATGTACCAATCAACGATTTTTGGTACATCCGTGCGCCCACGCGCACCACCGAAGGCCGAGCCGCGCCACACGCGCCCCGTGACCAGCTGGAACGGCCGCGTGGAGATTTCCTGCCCCGCACCCGCCACGCCGATGATGATGCTCTCGCCCCAGCCTTTGTGGCAACATTCCAGCGCTTGGCGCATGGTGGTGACGTTGCCGATGCACTCGAACGAATAGTCGGCCCCGCCATTGGTCAGGTCGCAAATGGCTTCAATGAGGTTCGGTGTTTCTTTGGGGTTGATGAAATGCGTCATGCCGAACTGCTTGGCAATGGCCACCCGCCCGGGGTTGATGTCGATGCCGATGATGCGGTTGGCACCCACCATGCGCGCGCCTTGAATCACGTTCAGGCCAATGCCACCAAGGCCGAACACCACCACGTTGCTGCCGGGTTCTACCTTCGCGTCGAACACCACGGCACCCACGCCGGTGGTGACGCCGCAGCCAATGTAGCAGACCTTGTCGAACGGTGCGTCGGTGCGGATCTTTGCCACGGCAATTTCCGGCAATACGGTAAAGTTACTGAAGGTGGAGCAGCCCATGTAGTGCAAAATCGGCGTACCATCGATGGAGAAGCGCGACGTGCCGTCGGGCATCAGGCCTTTGCCCTGCGTGGGGCGGATCTTCTGGCACAGGTTGGTTTTGGGGTGCAGGCAATAATCGCACTCGCGGCATTCCGGCGTGTAAAGCGGAATCACATGATCACCCGGTTTCACGCTGGTCACGCCTGCGCCCACCTCACGCACGATGCCTGCGCCCTCATGTCCCAGAATGGCCGGGAACGCGCCTTCCGGGTCGTCGCCACTGAGCGTGTACGCATCCGTATGGCACACGCCGGTGGCCATGATCTCCACCAGCACCTCGCCGGCCTGCGGGCCTTGCAGATCCACGGTTTCGATGGTGAGCGGTTTGCCTGCGCCGTAGGCAATGGCGGCTTTGGTTTTCATGCTTGGTTCTCCTGTGCTGGCGCGCAACCTAGCCATTCATCGCATGGGTGCCAAGCCTCAGTGCGTGCCGCGTCCACAACAGAATGTTTCTACAGCATGCCCATGTGGCTGAGCAGGATGTGGCTGCCAATGAGAATGAGCGCGAGCCCACCCAGCAGTTCCGCATATTTGCCGATGCGCGCACCCAGATGGTGCCCGGCCTTGATGCCGATGCTCGCCATCAGGAACGTGGCGGCACCGATGGCCGCGGCGTTGAGCCAGATGTTCGCGTCAAGGAAGGCGAGGGTCACGCCCACCGCCAGCGCATCAATGCTCGTGCCCACGGCAGTGAACACCAGCACGCCCAGCCCGTGGCGCTTGGGCGCGGCGGCTTCTTCCTCCTCGGCGTGGAAACTTTCCCACACCAGCTTGCCGCCGACGATGCCGAGGATGATGAACGCGATCCAATGGTCGATGGCGGCGATGTATTGCGTGGCTGCCAGCCCAATGCACCAGCCGATGATGGGCGTGATGGCTTCCACCACGCCGAAGATCGCGCCGCAGCGCAGCGCCTCGCGCCAGTGGTGCTGCTTTTGTGCGGCGCCCTTGGCGATGGATACGGCGAATGCGTCGGCCGACATGCTGAAGGCGAGGGCGGTGGTGGAAACAAAACTCATCTTTTAACTCCGCCGGGCACAGCCATCCGCCCGCACCGCCGCCCGGATGGGTGGTGCGAGCGTGATGGTCTTGCCAAAAGCCTTCTAAAAAGGCGTCGATCCAACCATGTGCAGGGCACAAGTATGTTGGCAGGATCCCGGATAAGTCCGGAGGCTACTCCCCAAAACGAGCCCTGCTTGTAGCAATTATGCGGCAGCGCGCAAGCGTTTCATGTCGTTGATGGGGGAAGCCCCGAACATGCGCGCATATTCGCGGCTGAAATGCGAGGGGCTCTCATACCCCACCTGGAATGCGGCGCTCGCCGCGTCGGCCACCTCGGTGAGCAGCAGGCGGCGCGCCTCCTGCAGGCGGATGTTCTTCTGGTATTGCAGGGGGCTCAGCTGCGTCACCTGTTTGAAATGCGCGAAGAACGACGAGGGGCTCATATGCGCCTCGCGCGCAAGGTCATCCACCCGCAGTGGCTGGGCAAAATCGCGCTTGATGCGATCGATCGCCTTGCCGATGCGCTGCATCTGCGAGCCGGAAAGTACGATCTGGCGCACGGCCTCGGCATACGGGCTTTGTAGCAGCCGGTAGAAGATCTCGCGCTTCACGAGCGGTGCCAGCACCGGAATATCTTCCGGCCTGTCGAGCAGCTGCACCAGCCGCGTGACCGCATCGGCCAGCGGCTCGGAAAGCGGGCTGACGAAGATGCCCGGCTGCACCGATTCGCCCTGCCATGGCATGGTGCCCACCAGTTCGCTCAGCTGAAGCGTGTCGAGGGTGAGGCGCAGGCACAGATAGGGGTGCTCGGGCGTTGCTTGTGTGACCTCGCCGGTCACGGCCATGTTGACCGAGGCGACGAGGTAGTCGCCCGGCATGTAACGCACGAGGTGCTTGCCCGCCGCGACCGTTTTTGCGCCCTGCAGAATGATGCACACGGAAGGGTCATACACGCCGTGGATCGGCTCGCTGGTGTGGCTCCAGCGGATGAGGTCGAGGCCGGGAATGGGGGTGTCGCTAAACCCGTCGGCATTGCAGAATCGGGCAATCGCTTTGATCGTGGCAGCGTCTGGAAATGACGTTTTCATGGCTGAATCCTTTTGTTTCCTGTCTTCCTGTATATCTCGAATAAAGGAAAAAAGTTAGAAAAATATGCAGCCCTGTAGAATTAGGCAATAATTGGCGAGGCTTCGGCTACCGTCTGCCGGGCCGGTGGGGGTATGGATGATGCATGCCGCGGCGCTGTGCTGCGGATCGAACCACAGGAGAGAACCATGAACGGATTGAACCATAAAACCATCGCCATCACCGGTGCCAGCAGCGGCATCGGCGAAGCCACCGCACGCGTGCTGGCCGCTGGCGGCGCGAACGTCATGCTGGGTGCGCGCCGCACCGAGCGGCTGGAGAAACTGGCACGTGAGATCCGCGCGGCTGGTGGTGTGGCCGAGTTCCAGGCGCTGGATGTCACGAAGCTGGAGGATATGCAGGCATTCGTGGCCGCCGCGCGTGAAAAATTCGGCAGCATCGATGTGCTGGTGAGCAATGCAGGCGTGATGCCGCTTTCGCGCTACGACGCCCTGAAGATCGACGAGTGGAACCGCATGATCGACGTGAATATCCGCGGTGTGCTGCACGGCATTGCCGCAGCCCTGCCGGTGTTCAACGAACAGGGTTCCGGCCATTTCGTGAACCTGACCTCGATCGGCGCGTATTATACGTTCCCCACGGCGGGCGTGTATTGCGCCACCAAATATGCCGTGCGCGCCATTTCCGACGCGTTGCGCCAGGAAGCGGGCGAGCATATCCGCATCACGGCGATTGCGCCGGGGGTCACGGCATCGGAGCTGGCCGACACGATCACCGACGCCAACGCCGCGGCCTACATGCAGGAATTCCGCGAGAAAGCTTTGCCTGCCGAAGGCATCGCCAACGCGATTGCCTACGCCGTAAGCCAGCCACCGCATGTGGATGTGAGTGAGCTGATCGTGCGCCCCACCAATAACCGCGTGTAGGGCCATGACAAAAAAGGGGAGCCACATGGGCTCCCCTTTTGCGTTGTCGCATGCGGTGGCTTAGGCCGCCGCTTGCTCGCCGGTGCCTTCGGCGGTGAGCTTCACCTCGATATTGCCGCGGGTCGCCTTGCTGTAGGGGCAGAACGCATGGGCTTTCTCGGCCAGCGATTTGGCGGTGGCATCGTCCACGCCATCCACCGTCACATGCAGCGCGGCCGAAAGGCTGAACCCGTCATCGCTCTGGTTCAGGTTCACTTCAGCATCCACGGTTACAGCATTCACCTGGATCTTCTCAAGCTTGGCAATGTGCGCCAGCGCCCCGCCGAAGCAGGCGCTGTAGCCGGCGGCAAAAAGCTGCTCGGGGTTGGTGCCGGCATCGTTGCTGCCGGGGCGGCCGAGCTTGAGGTCGATCTTGCCGTCGTCGGACTTCGCATGGCCGTCGCGGCCACCAACGGTATGAACTTTTGCGGTGTAGAGGGTTTTCATGGGGTACTCCATCAGGGTGGTTTGCAATGCACAGTAATGCGATGCTTATCAGGAATGCATACGGAATGGAAAAGCATCCTGTCGATGGTGCCGTTCGATTCCATCCATGGCGGCGCATGCAGCGCGCCATGCAGGGCGTGCGGCGCCACACGCGCTACCCCTATGCCGTAACGGGGCTGGCCGCCGCGGTGCTGCTGACGGGGGCTTACTTAGGTATCCTGCAATGGTCGGGAAATTTCCATGAAGCGATTCCCAGCGAGCTGTACCGTTCGGCGCAACTGCACCCCGGCGATCTGGCGCGTTACCAGCAGCAATACGGCATCCGCACGGTCATCAACCTGCGTGGCGATAATGCGGGCACGCCATGGTACGACCACGAGCGCGAAGAGGCGGAGCTGCTGGGCGTGCGCTTCATCAATTTCCGCATGAAGGCCAGCCGCGAGCTGGGCGATGGCGAGGCGCTGGCGCTGATTTCAGCCATGCGCGATGCGCCCAAGCCGCTGCTCATCCATTGCCGGGCCGGGGCGGATCGCACCGGGCTTGCCAGCGCGCTGTATTTCGCTGCCGTGGCCGATAAAGGCGAAGCTGCAGCCGAACAGCAGCTCTGGCTGAACTATGGCCACCTACCGATTCCCTTCCTTTCGACCTACGCCATGAACCGCACGTTCGAACGGTTGGAACCCATGCTCGGTTTCAAAGACTCCTGATAAGCTCCCCTCACTTGCAAAAAGGCGTGCCACGGTGACCCCATGGCACGCCTTCTTTTTTTTGACGGACGCCTATGCTTACGCGTTCGGGCGGTCGTTGTTCATCACCTTGGTCCATGCGGCGATGAAGTCGGTCAGGAACTTCTGCTTCGCATCGTCCGAAGCATAGACCTCGGCCACGGCGCGCAGCTCGGAGTTCGAGCCGAAGATCAGGTCCACCGGCGTGGCGGTCCATTTCTGCTCGCCGCTGGCGCGGTCGGTGCCGACATAGACCCCGTCCTTGCCTTCGGCTGGCTTCCACACCGTGTCCATGCTCAGCAGGTTGGTGAAGAAGTCCTGGCTCAGCGTGCCCGGCGTGGCGGTGAACACGCCTTCCTTGGCATCGCCATGGGTGGCACCAAGGGTGCGCAGGCCGCCCACCAGCACGGTCATTTCCGGCACGCTCAGGTTCAACAGGCCCGCGCGTTCCACCAGTGCTTCGGCGGGCGACTTGTCGTTGCCCTCGCCGTAATAGTTGCGGAAACCATCGGCCTTCGGCTCCAGCACTGCGAAGGCGTCAACATCCGTCAGCTCCTGTGTGGTGTCATTGCGGCCCGGGGTGAAGGGCACGCTTACGTTGCTGTAGCCCGCATCCTTGGCGGCCTTTTCAATGGCCGCGTTGCCCGCAAGCACGATCGTATCAGCCAGCGAGATCTTCTTGCCGCCACCCAGCGAACTGTTGAAGGCGGTGCGGATCTCTTCCAGCTTCGCCAGCACGGTTGCCAGTTCTTCCGGGTTGTTCGCTTCCCAGTCCTTTTGCGGGGCCAATGCCACGCGCGCACCGTTGGCGCCACCGCGCATGTCGGTGCCGCGGAAGCTTGCGGCCGAGGCCCACGCCACGCGCACCAGTTCCGGCACGCTCAGCTCAGACGCGAGGATCTGGCCCTTCAGCGTGGCAGCATCAGCAGGGGTAATGAGCGCATAATCCACGGCGGGAATGGGGTCCTGCCAGGTCAGCTCCTGTTTGGGCACTTCCGCACCCAAATAGCGCCAGCGCGGCCCCATGTCGCGGTGGGTCAGCTTGAACCACGCTTTGGCGAAGGCTGCCTTGAACTCTTCGGGGTTATCCTTAAAGCGCAGCGCGATCTTGCGGTATTCCGGGTCTTCCTTCAGCGCGAGGTCGGTGGTGAACATGATCGGCGCGTGCAGTTTGCCTTTCACGTGGGCGTCCGGCACGGTCTTGTTGTTCTCCGCATCCTTCGGCACCCATTGGGTGGCACCGGCGGGGGACTTCGTTTGTACCCATTCAAAATCGAACAGGTTGTTCAGGTACTGCATGGTGAACTCGGTGGGGGCCGAGGTCCACGCGCCCTCAAGGCCGCTGGTGGTGGTGTCCTCCGCGTTGCCTTTGCCGCACGTGTTGTGCCAGCCAAGGCCCTGCGCTTCGATCTTCTCGGCAGCGGGTTCAGCGCCCACGCAATCCTGCGGTTTTTTCGCGCCATGGGCTTTGCCGAACGTGTGACCACCGGCGACCAGCGCCAGCGTTTCCTCGTCGTTCATCGCCATGCGGCCGAACGCTTCGCGAATGTCATGCGCGGCGGCTTTGGGGTCGTGATTGCCGTTGGGGCCTTCCGGGTTCACGTAAATCAGGCCCATCTGCGTGGCGGCCAGCGGGTGGGCGAGTTTTTTGTCGGCCGGGTTGCGGTTGTCGGCCAAGAATTTCTCTGCACCCCAATAGACCAGATCCGGCTCCCAATCATCGGCACGGCCACCGGCGAAGCCATAGGGCGTGAAGCCCATGTTCTCGAGCGCGACATTGCCGGTCAGCACCATCAGATCCGCCCACGAGATCTTCTCGCCGTATTTCTGTTTGATGGGCCAAAGCAGGCGGCGCGCTTTATCGAGGTTGGCGTTATCCGGCCAGCTGTTCAGCGGCTCGAAGCGCTGCTGCCCACCGGCCGCACCACCGCGGCCATCCGCCAGGCGGTAGGTGCCCGCGCTGTGCCACGCCATGCGGATGAAGAATGGACCGTAATTGCCATAATCCGCCGGCCACCACGGCTGCGAAGTGGTGAGGGCGGTGTTGATGTCTTTCTTCACCGCTTCGAGGTCGAGCGTGGCGAACTCTTTGGCGTAGTCAAAATTGCGGCCATAGGGGTTCGAGGCGGCGTCGTTCTGGCGCAGGCTGCTCAGGTCCAGCTGCTGCGGCCACCAGAATTGCGGGCTTTTCGGCGTCATGCCCGGGGCGGCGGTATCATTGCTGCCCGCTTCGGCGACGAGTTCGCCTTTGCCCGCGTCGGTCGGCGTGCTGGCGGGGAAATGCTGGCCGACGAAGAAGGTGAGGGCGGCAACGGCAACGAGCGCGGTCGTTGTCAGCAAAGCGCGGTTTTTCATGCGTGGATTCCTTTGTTGTTATGGGAAATCATGTTCCTGAAGCGGGCATGGATCATGCTAAACCTACCGGATTGGCAGGGCCTGTAAACCATGGCGAATCAATCATGGTCATTGATTAAATCGATTGCAAGGGCATTCTGGAATTGATTTTATTGTTGCCTGCTGCCGCTTGCCAGCGTGCCGCCAATATGCTCTAAGGCGCGCAAAATAACACGGAAATCAGTTACCATGGCAACGCCCAACCCTTCGGCCGGACCCAGCGTCGGTTTTGTTTCACTCGGCTGTGCGAAAGCGCTGGTGGATTCCGAACGCATTCTCACGCGCCTGCGCGCGGAAGGCTACAGCATCGCGCCCGACTATGCGGGCTCGGACCTTGTCATCGTCAACACCTGCGGGTTCCTTGATTCGGCGCGTGAAGAATCGCTCAACGCCATTGGCGAAGCGCTCAACGACAACGGCAAGGTCATCGTCACCGGCTGCCTTGGGGCCGAGCCGGAAGTCATCACCGCCAAATTCCCCAACGTGCTCGCCATCACCGGCCCGCAGCACTACGAAGCGGTGATGGATGCGGTGCATAAAGCCGCCCCGCCGCAGCATGACCGCTTCATTGACCTGCTGCCCGAGGCGGGCATCAAGCTCACGCCGCGGCACTATGCCTACCTGAAGATCTCCGAAGGCTGCAATAACCGCTGCTCGTTCTGCATCATTCCCAACCTGCGCGGCGATCTGGTCAGCCGCCCGGTGGACGAGGTGCTGCGCGAAGCCGAAGCGCTGGTGAAATCCGGCGTGAAGGAACTGCTCATCATTTCGCAAGACACCAGCGCCTACGGCGTGGACGTGAAGTATGAAGAGCGCCTGTGGCGCGAGCGCATGGTGAAAACGCAAATGACGCCGCTGGCCGAAGCACTGGCCGAGCTGGGCGTGTGGGTGCGCCTGCATTACGTGTACCCGTACCCCAGTGTGGATTCGGTGATGCCGCTGATGGCCGAGGGCAAGATCCTGCCGTACCTCGACATTCCGTTCCAGCACAGCGCGCCTGAAGTGCTCAAGCGCATGCGCCGCCCGGCCAATCAGGAGAAGACGGCGGCGCGCATCGCCAAATGGCGAGCCGAAGTGCCGGACCTCACGCTGC
>QFOX01000070.1 GCA_003241645.1 Azospirillum brasilense
CTGGGCCTTGAATTCTTCACTGCCAACGGTGCCGCGGGCGTGAAAGAAATCACCAAGCTCGGCATTCCGCTGTTCCTTGACCTTAAGTTCCATGACATTCCCAACACGGTGGCGAAAGCCATTGCCGCTACCGCGGGCATGAACATGTTCATGATGACGGTGCACACCAGCGGTGGGCGCAACATGCTGCAAGCCGCCATCGACGCGTCGGACCGCGTGGCGCAGGTGACCGGCAAGGAACGCCCGCTGGTGATCGGCGTGACGCTGCTGACCAGCCTCGACCAGGACGATGTTTCCATCATCGGCTTTCAGGACACGGTGCAGGACCAGGTGCTGCGCCTGGCCGACCTTGCGCAAAGCGCCGGGCTTGACGGGGTGGTCTGCTCGCCGTTCGAGATCGCACCCATTCGCAAAGCGCTGGGCGACGAGCTGACGCTGGTGGTACCCGGCATTCGCCCGGAAGCCTCGTTCGTGGGTGACCAAAAGCGCGTACTGACCCCGCGCGAGGCGCTGTCGCGCGGCGCGGATTATTTGGTCATTGGCCGCCCCATCACCGAATTCGCTGACCGCGGCGCGGCCGCCCAGCGCATTCTCGACACGCTCAACTAACCAAAGCGTAAGGTGGCATGCATGCCCATGGCATGCTATGCATAGGGCATCGAAGGAGCGCCCCATGAAACGTTTGCTTGCCGTGCTGTTCGCCGGTCTGTTCGCCACCCCCACCCACGCCGAGGATTCCATGCACAGCGCGTATGATTTCTCGCTCGAAGCCATTGACGGCTCGCCCATGCCCCTCAGCGACTACAAGGGCAAGGTGCTGCTGGTGGTGAACACCGCATCGAAATGCGGCTTCACCCCGCAATACGAAGGACTGGAGAAGCTCTACCAGACCTACAAGGATCAGGGGCTCGTCATCATCGGCGTGCCAAGCAATGATTTCGGCGCGCAGGAGCCGGGCAGCAACGAAGAGATCGCTGAATTCTGCGAAACGCGCTTCCGCACCACCTTCCCCATGGCGGGCAAAGCCGTGGTGAAGGGTGACGATGCGATTCCGCTTTACATGTGGCTGGCCGAGGCGACCGGCTCCAGCCCGAAATGGAATTTCCACAAATACCTGATCGGCCGCGACGGCAAGGCGCTGGATTATTTCCACTCCACCACCGGGCCGGATGCATCGTCGCTGAAAGAGGCGATCGAAAAAGCGCTGGCCGCGCCTAGCGCGTAGCGCCTGCTTGCTCTAGCTCTGCCGCGCTGGCCGCACGTGCCTTCTCGCGCTCGGCCCAGCTTACATTGCCCGCTGCCTGCGCCATGCGTTCACCGGTGATTTCGGTAATGCGCGTGGCCAGCGCCGTGGCGATTTCTTCCGGTTTTTGCTGAATGCCTTTTTGCGCCGACAGATACTGGCTTACATCTGCCAACAGCGCCTGTTGCACTTGCGGTGCCTGCGCCGCGATGATGCGAGCGGATGCGTCTTCCAACTGGGCAACACCCTCAGCCGGCAAATGCGGTGCGATCTGGTTGCGCGGCGAAAGCGCCAGCATGGTGTTCGCGAACAGGTACGTCGCAAGCTGCATCGTCGAGAAATAATGCGGCTTTGCCTTTTGCTCAACAAAAGGACCAGCCCCCTTGCTGCCTTGCCAATCCTGCCATGCCTGTTTTGCCAAGAACCCGTTATTGGCAAAATAGATGGCGCTGGTCGTGCGCAGCGGTTTCTCGCTCACGAAAGCCACCGCTTTATCCAACAGCGTGCCATCTTTTGCTTTTTCGCGTGCCTGCGGATCTTCTTTGGCGAACAGACCAATCAATGCGCCCGTTCCCACGATAGCACCGATCCATAGATCGGTCGCCGTATTGCCTTTGCCCGGCCACCAATGTGCCTGATTTTCACGGATCTGCTTCAATCCGTCTTTAATCAAGAAGCCAGAACCCACCGCATACGCTGCATTGAGCATTTCGGATGGATGCTCATAAACAAAATCCTCGATCTTCTGCCAGAAGGTTTCCTTCTTCAGCAGCGTGTTCTGGGCGCGCACATCGTCGGGAATGCCATAACCTGTTTTTTTCAGGTGGTGCTCAAGCTTGTTGGCCAGCAACGCCAGCTGTTTCTCTGTACCGGGGTTGCCAAAATAACCAGCCGCCATACCCCCTGCTGCCCAGACCCCGCCGCTGCGTGCCGCCTGCACAAACGTTTTTCCACGCGCCATGCCGGCCGCCATCATGGCGGCGTCGCCCAGCACGTAGCTGTAGCCCGCAAGCTTGAGCTTTTTCTCGCCCAGGCTCTGTTCGGCGGGTTGTTCTGCGGTGGTATCGGCCAAAAACGGGACTCCTTCAGCCTTCACCCTAACATGAGCATGTGACAATCGTATGACGATGCGCTAGATAAGTGCCTGATTGAACCAGAATTTTGAGGCTATTCCATGGATATCAGCGCGCAGTTGGAAACCCTTCTTTCGCCCGTGGTGCGCGTGCTTTCCAGCGTGCTGTTCTTCGACGTGGCGGGCTTTCCCTTCATTGTGCTGTGGCTGATGGTGGCGGCCCTGTTCTTCACCTTCTACCTGAAATTCGTGAATTTCCGGCTGCTGCGCCACGCGTTCGCCATTGCCAGCGGCAAGGTGCGCGAACCCGGCAGCGCGGGCGAAGTCAGCCCCTTGCAGGCGCTGCTTTCCGCACTGGCGGCGACCGTCGGCCTTGGCTCCATCGCCGGGGTGTCGGTGGCGGTGGCGGTCGGCGGCCCGGGCGCCATTTTCTGGATCGTCATCATGGGCCTGTTCGGCATGGCCAGCAAATTCGCGGAAGTGACGCTGTCGCTGAAATACCGCAAGGTGGACGCCGAGGGGAAGGTCTTCGGCGGCCCCATCCAATACCTGCGCGACGGGCTGGCCGAAAAAGGCCTCGCCACGCTTGGTAAGGTGCTGGCGGCGCTGTTCGCCGTGTTCATTCTGGGTGGCGCCGTGGGCGGTGGCAACATGTTCCAGTCCAACTCGGTGGTGAAGATCATGACGCACGAACTGCCAACCGTGCCCGCCTGGGCCTTCGCGCTGGGCTTCGCCATGCTTGTGGGGCTGGTGCTGTTCGGCTCCATCAAGCGCATTGCGAAGGTCGCCGAAGCCGTGACCCCCATGAAGGGCATTCTCTACCTCATCTGCGCGGTGGTCATTGTGGTGGCGAATATCGGCAATCTAGGCCATGCGCTGGGGCTTATTTTCCACGGCGCGTTCGATGCTTCCGCCGTGCAGGGCGGCATGCTCGGCATGCTGGTGATCGCCTTCAAGCGCGCTTTGTTCGCGAACGAGGCGGGCCTTGGCTCTGCCCCCATCGCGCATGCGGCCGCGCGCACGCAGGAGCCGGTGCGCGAAGGCGCGGTGGCGCTCATTGAGCCGCTGTTCGCCGCCACCATTGCGTTCCTCACGGGGCTCATCATCGTCATCACCGGGGCGCATGAAGGCGCGAACCTGAACGACGGCGTGCTCATCGCCGCGAATGCGTTCGCCAGCGTGGGCGACTGGTTCACCATCCTGCTCGCCATCAACGTGTTCCTGTTCGCGTATGGCACCAGCATCGGCTGGAGCTATTACGGCGAGATCGCGTGGAGCTACCTGTTCGGCCGCAAGCTGGTGAAGCTGTATTACGTGCTGTTCGCCATCTGCTGCTTTGTTGGCGGGGTGCTGAATTTCGGCATCGTGGTGGATTTCTCGGACCTGCTGATCCTTGGCGCGGCCTTGCCGAATTGCATTGCGCTGTATATTTTGCGTGGCAAGATCCGCGACGAACTGAAACGCTACATCACGACCTACAACATTTAAGGAACGTCACTTATGGGCATTCAACGCTTAGAACCCGGCCTGCGCATGAGCGAAGCCGTGATGCATGGCGGCAAGATCTATCTGTCGGGCATGGTGCCCGACGAGGCGGCGGGCAAAAGCGTGGCCGAGCAGACCCGCGACGTGCTGGCGCAGATCGACGCGCTGCTGGCCCATGCCGGCACCGACAAAACGCGTATCCTGAAAGCAAATATCTGGCTGACGGATATTACCACCATCGCCGAGATGAACCGCGTGTGGGACGCCTGGGTCGTGCCGGGCCAGACGCCGGCGCGCGCCACGGTGGAAGCCAAACTGGCCGATCCCAACTGGGCGGTGGAGATCATGGTGGAAGCGGCACTTTAGCCGCGCCACATGGCGTATTGATGGTGCTTTGCCCATACTACCTGCATGAAAAAGCCTGCCTTTATTCACCCGCAGCGTTTCCGCCTGCGCCACGCGTTCGGTTTTCTGCTGCTTTTCGTGCTGATCGCGCTGATCGTGGCGCGCATTTACCTGCCCGTGTGGCTGAAAGATTATGCCAATAAAACGCTGAATAACATCGATGGGTATCGCGGCTCCGTCGAAGCGGTGGACGTGAACCTGCTGCGCGGCGCCTACACCATTCGCGGACTGGTACTGAACAAGATCGATGCGGGCATTCCCGTGCCCTTCCTGAGCATTGCCACCAGCGATATCTCGCTGCAATGGGGCGCGCTGTTCAAGGGCCATATCGTATCGGACGTGCATTTGGATAAGGCGCAGATCAACTTCGCCAAAAGCAAACGCGGCACCACCCAGACCGGGGTGGGCACCAACTGGTTCGACCCCATCAAGCAGCTCGCGCCGATCGACATCAACCTCGTGGAGATCCGCCGCAGCCAGATCACTTATCAGGATTTTTCCACCGCGCCGAAAGTGGATCTGCGCATCACCAACGTGAACGGGCAGATGACCAACCTGCGCAACGTGGACGAGAAGAACATGGCCCTGCCCGCCACGCTCGCCTTCACCGGCAGCAGCATCGGCAATGGCGCCATGAAGCTGAGCGGCAAGTTCAACCCGCTGACCCGCTATGTCGATATGGATATGGACGGGCAGCTGGAACACGCGAACCTCACCGCCTTCAATGATTTCAGCAATGCTTACGCCGGCATCCATTTCAAGGAAGGCACCATGAACGTGTATTCCGAACTGGGCGTGCAGGATGGGCGCGTGCGCGGCTACGTGAAGCCACTGATTCGCAACCTGTCGGTCGATCGCATTCCCGAGGGCTCGAACCCGCTGGAAGTGCTGTGGTCCACGGCAGCCTCGGTGCTGCTGGAGATCCTGCAGAACCAGCCGCGCGACCAGCTGGCCACCAAAGTGCCGCTCACCGGCACGCTGGACCGCATTGAAACGCCCTTCTGGCCCACGCTGGGCGGCATTCTCCGCAATGCGTTCATTAAAGCCTTCTCCAGCGGCACGGATAATGACCCCGTGTTTGGCGATGCGAAAAAGAAAAAGGACAGCGCGGAAACGAATGCAAACGAACCTTCGCCCGCCTTCCCCACCGGCGGTGGCCGCGGCGTGCAGCGCTAAACGCTGCTGCTATGCCGCGTTGGACTTCACCCAGACCGGGTGGCCCTTAGCGAATTCATGGGCATTGTGGCGGGCCACTTCCTGCAGCGATTGCGTGCGCGCGAACACGGCGCGCTGGCGTTCACTGCTGGTGCCCTGCGCCATGATGTCGCGCAGCGTGGCAATGTAGCCGCTGTAGCCAAGCGCGTCCGTGTAGGGCGCGATCTTGGTGAGCCATTCTTCAATATCCTGCCGAATGGGTTTGGTTGCCCCCTGGTTGTTGGTCACCAACTCAGCCTCCAGCCCATGGCGGATCACCCGCCATTTATTCTCGCGCATCACCCAGCTGGCCGGGCGCGGCACCTGTGCCATCCACTCGCCATGGTCACGGAACCAATGCGCCAGCCCATGGATGAAGGCGGTGATGGCCAGTGTGCCGGCAAGGCTCGGCAGCCCGTCGCACACGCGAATTTCCAGCGTGCCGAAACCGGGGCTGGGCCGCAGATCCCACCACAGATCCTTCAGCGATTGAATGGAACCGCAGGCCTTGAGCGTGTGGTACAGCTTCTCGAAATCCGCCCAGCTATGCACGCCTTCATAGGGCATGCCAGCGGTGGGCAACGCCTCATACGTCGTCGGGCGGCACGAGGATAGGCCCGTATCGTCGCCCTGCCAGAAGGGCGAGCTGGCCGACAGCGCCAGCAAATGCGGCAGCACATGCATGAAGAAATTGTTGTAGCGGATGCAATCGTCGCCGCTTTTCATGCCCACATGCACATGCAGGCCATACACCGTCATGCGGCGGGTGAGCCACTGGTTGCGGTCGATCAGTTCCTGATAGCGCGCCGTATCGGCGATGATGCAATCGCTGTAGCGCGCGAACGGGTGGCAGCCGGTGGTGGCCAGCGCGATGCCACGCTCGGCCGCGACCTGCGCCATCGCGTCCAGCGTGGGTTTCAGGTCGCGCTCCACTTCGCCCACGTCGGCGCAGATGCCCGTGTTGGCTTCAATGGTGCTCAGGTAGAATTCGGGTTTCACCTTGGGGTTATCGGCCAGCGCGGCAAGCATTTCCTCAGCGCGCGGCGCAAGGTTCATGGTCTGCGCATCCATCAGCTGCAGTTCCACTTCCACGCCCAATGTAAGCTCGTTCTTGCTGGGCTGGAATTCGATCTCATGCGGCGCGGTGGCGGTGCGGGTCATGCTGCGCCACCCATGGCGCGCCTTGTCGAGCAATGTAATCATCATGTTCCCCCCATGTGACCAGTGAACCGTGCCGCACAATAGCCCTGAACCCATAAAAGGACGATGCGTTCGGCGGAAAAAACAAAAGGCAGGACCGTACGACGTGCCTGCCTTGGGAAAGTGGTGATCCGGGTGGGAATCGAACCCACGACACCGTGATTAAAAGTCACGTGCTCTACCGACTGAGCTACCGGATCACGCCGGCGGGCGATGACGCCCGAAAAGAAGGGCGAATCTACGGATAATCATGCGCTTGTCAAGCGCCCCGGTAAGGAAAATTAATTCGGTGGAAAATCGCCCCGTTTCCAGCCCTCACGCAGGGTTTGCGCGTGCTCATCCAGCCGCCCTTCGCCAATGGCGGCACGAATGCCCTGCATCAATTCCTGGTAATAATGCAGGTTATGCTGCGTCAACAGCATGGGCCCGAGCATCTCATCGGCCTTGAACAGATGGTGCAGGTAGGCCCGGCTGTAGCGGTTCACCGGGCTGGAACTGCCCGGGTCCAGCGGCCGCGGATCATCCGCATGGCGGGCGTTGCGCAGGTTGATCTCGCCCATGGTGGTGTAGGCGCGCGCATTGCGCCCCACGCGCGTGGGCAGCACGCAATCGAACATATCCACCCCGCGCTGCACGGCGCCCAGAATATCGTCGGGCTTGCCCACGCCCATCAGGTAGCGGGGTTTGTGCGCGGGCAGCATATCCGGCGCTTCGTCCAGCACGCGGAACATCGCCTCCTGCCCTTCGCCCACGGCGAGGCCGCCAATGGCATAGCCTTGGAAATCGATCTGGTTCAGTGCCTCGGCCGAGCGGGCGCGCAGGTCCATGTACACGCTGCCCTGCTGAATGCCGAACAGGCCGTAGCCCGGGCGCTGCTGGAACGCATCGAACGAACGCTGCGCCCAGCGCATGGAAAGCTCCATCGAATCGCGCGCGACCTCGTGCGTCGCCGGGAACGGCGTGCATTCGTCGAACGCCATGGTGATGGTGGAGCCCAGCAGGTGCTGGATCTCCATGGAGCGCTCGGGCGTCAGCTCCCATTTGCTGCCGTCGATATGCGATTGAAAGGTCACGCCCTGCTCGTTCATTTTGCGCAAGGCCGCCAGCGACATCACCTGGAATCCGCCCGAATCGGTGAGGATCGGCTTGTTCCAGCCCATGAACTGGTGCAGCCCACCAAGGCGCGCAATGCGTTCCGCCCCGGGCCGCAGCATCAGGTGGTAAGTATTGCCGAGGATGATGTCGGCGCCCGTGGCGGCCACATCGTCGATATGCATGGCCTTCACGGTGGCCGCCGTGCCCACGGGCATGAAGGCAGGCGTGCGAATCTCGCCATGCGCGGTGGCCACCGTGCCAAGGCGGGCCTTGCCGCTGGTTGCGTGAATGCTGAACCCGAATGTCATGAAAGCTTCATCCTCTGTCTACCCCGCCCCTTATAGACTTATGCCCATGAGTGCAAGCACCACCCTCATTCGCCCGAGCATGGACCAACTGCGCGCGGTCATCGAATCGCCGGTGGATACGCCGTGGGAAGCCGTGCGCGCGGGCGACGTGATCGACCGGTGCGACGAAATCAGCGATCGTTACGCAGGGCGCTTCCACGCGCTGGGTATCGACCATGCCGAACTCTATCGCTACGAACATACCTTCCTTGCCGTGCACACGGCGGATGCGGGCATTGTGGTGTTCGACCCCACGTTTCGCCAGTTCTTCCCTGACTATCCGCAGCCGTACTTTCTGGGCCCCGCGAGCGAACTGAGCGATTGGGTGCAGCAGCAGGGCGGCTGGAACGCCAACATCAACCCCGACCCGGCCGACGCCGAGATCATCACCCCGCACTCTTGTTTCTGCGCCTCGGCGCTGAACCCGCTGATGGTGCACGGCGTGGGTTCCGACCCGCTGGCACGGGCGCGTTACATACGTGAATGGATGGATGCGCTGGCCCCGATCGCCCCCGAGGCACCCGACGTGCCGTGGGTCGAGCGCGTCGCTCAACCCGCGCGTTCCAGTAACGAACTATCGCCGTAGGAATAGAACCGGTAGCCATGTTCAATGGCGTGCGCATACGCCGCCTGCATGCGCTCCAGCCCCGCGAAGGCGGATACCAGCATGAACAGGGTGGATTTTGGCAGGTGGAAATTCGTCATCAGCCGATCCACGATCTTAAAGCGGTAGCCGGGGGTTATGAAAATGCCCGTATCACCGGTGAAGGCCGCCAGTGTGCCGTCCTCGGCCGCGACACTCTCCAGAATGCGCAAACTGGTGGTGCCCACCGCCACCACCTTACCACCCGCCGCGCGCGCAGCGTTAATGGCCGCCGCGGATTCTGCGCTCAGGTGAATGGATTCGCGGTGCATCACATGCTCGCGCGTGTCTTCGACCTTCACGGGCTGGAAGGTGCCCGCCCCCACATGCAGCGTCACGAACGCGGTCTGCACGCCACGCGCCTGCAGCGCGGCCAGCAGTGCAGGTGTGAAATGCAGCCCCGCCGTGGGTGCCGCGACCGAGCCGTCATGCTGGGCATACACGGTCTGGTAATTGCGCTGGTCGGCCGCCGTGTCGGCCCGGTCAATGTAGGGCGGCAGCGGCATGTGGCCGTGGGCGCGCAGGTCATCGAACAGCGTATCCGGGCGGGTGAAAGCCAGCAGCACCTGCCCGTC
>QFOX01000071.1 GCA_003241645.1 Azospirillum brasilense
CGATCAGATCAATCTGTCGAATGGCAATCGGCTCTCCAGCATCGTGAGCGCGCACAACCCGCCATACTCGGACAGCAAGGATGCCTATAACTATATCGCAGACAATATCGAAGCATGGGTGAACTCAGCGATTGCGCAGCGCAGCTAGGCTTATCTGCCTGCCTGCCACGCGGCCAATTCGACCCAATCTGCAAAATGATTGTACCCGTCATCGGTCACCCAATCATAGACGTTGAAAAGACCATCTAAAACAGGGCCGCCCGTAGCGGGCAAATAATGCGCCGAGTCACGGCTGATAGGCAGAAGATAGGGGGCCTCTGCCCATCCTTCGGTATATTTGATCATCGGGCGTAGCAAAGAGCCTTTGGTACCATACCCAAGGTATGAAAACGGATTTGCACCCCAGCTATCCACCGCACCATTACGGAAATCCTTGATCTGGTGGATACGGATGCCGAAGACACCATGCCCCATCTCGATGCTTTTCAGAATTTCGTAATCTACCCAGCGGCGTTTGTAGGTTTCATGGCCGATGAGCACGCAGGTAACGCTGGTGCCTTTCAAACCGTTATCGATGAGCCGCTTCACGGCAGCATCACCCTCCCTTTGGGATTTTTCTTCTAGGGAGCCATCGAAGAATCCGGCAGCGGTATAGTTACCCTTGGTAATGTAGTGATTCTTTACCACCTGTACACGCATGATGTCCCGCTGGTAATGGAAGCTGAAAAAGACGCTGCGTACCATGCTATTCCTGCTTGAGCATACCCAGCATGCGCAGGATGATATCCGTACATTGCGGCAAGGTGGTTTTTTCGTCGTTCAGCGCAGCGAATGCCTCCTTAAACGCATCGCTTGCCCCCGGATAATAGCTATCGAGATCCTTGTTGATTTCCTGCCATAGCTCTGCAGCAACATAGCCTGTAATACCAATGGGAATAAGTTTCAGCCCTTTTTCCTTGGCGATCTCAAACTCGCGGCGCATGCCATCTGCCAATACGATGTTTTTCTTTTCTGCATCATTGGGATCAATTTTATTGCCGAACATAAACAACGCCACGCCTGCATGCGCAATCATATCCTGACGGTAGGCTTCCCGTTGCTTTTCTGCTTCTTTACCTTGCGGGAATGGTCGCAGGATAAGCTGGTCGTGCAGCCTGCCACCCTTCGCATAGATAGATTCCAGCGTGCCGGTAATGACGTGGCTACCAACACCTAGCCCGAACCCCGTGAGCACCTTGAACCCGCCTCCGGTGAGCCTCGCGCTGAGGGTGCGGATAAATGCTTCGGCTTCATCTTCTGGCCATTGCCCATATTCGGCGGCGCTGCCAGAAATCAGGACGGTCTTTTGTTTGAAGCGCGCCTCAATGCGCCGCAGCAATGCCGTAATATCCGCATAAGTCGGCACCAAGATGGTCTGAACAGAGAATCGTTTGAGGTCATTGATTGCCAATTGCTGCTTTAACTCGGCATAGTGGAATTCTTCCTCGATCTGGAAATCCTCCCGCATGCATTGCTTCATGATGCAGTAATGGTTGCGGCTGCTACCCTTCAAACGAATCCGCACCCTGCTCAGGACATAATCCAGATTCGGATCGGTAAAGCTAAAGCCCAGGAACAGGAACGTTTTGGCAATAAGGTCGCCCTGCAGCGCCGTAACGAAGAGACTGTGTGTTGTCGGATAATGCTCGTAATCGTCCTTGGTCAGAACCGCGCCATCAGGATTCTGAATATCGCCGTGCATTTTATACACCACGGCATCCCGCTTCGGACGGGTATTTTTAAGATGCGCGATTTCATATTTGATATCGGGAATCTTGCTGGTCTTTTGGAGCGTAGTCTCGATCAGCGTATCGTAGTTCGTCGTCCAATAAGTTCTTATCGGCAACCGCGCGAGGATATAATGGTTCTCGTTGGCTTCATGGTCTTGCGTAAATTGCTCAATCAGAACGCGATTCAAATCGCTGCGATTGCCCTTTGCGTTTTCATGGTATTGCGCCAACGCGACGAGATCATGTTCTTTGCCGATGTCGAGTTTCAGCTCATCTGCCATGGGCTTTAGCAGGTCACGCCAACTCACAAATCCCGATGACATGGACAGCCCTGCACCTGCGAAAATCGCGGCGTTTTCTTCCTCCAGCTCCTTTACGAAGTGAGTGACAAAGGCATCAATGGTGTTCTTCATGCCTGCACTTTAGCGGAAATGCCCAAGAAATATAGGGGTTAATTCGAGTCCTGAATTCAGTGGATTAGTATGAAATATGAAGCGCGCATGCGGTGAAGAAAGGGTCGTCTATCGATTCAGTTCTTCGATGAATTTTTCCCATACCTGCATGACGGTGTTCCAATCCGCGATGATCTGAGCATGGAAAACGGCCTGCGGTGAGTTTTCTCCGAAAGAATGGGTCATCCACGGCACGAAGGTACCAAGTGCCTCAATCTCATCGCTGAGACGCTTGTATTCTTCAAATTGGTGTTTTTTCAACGCCGCCATGCGCAGCGCATCCAGCTCTCGCTCTTTTTTTACCTCTTCCTCATTGGATGCATAGGGCGGGACATAAAGCGGAATCCTGTGCGCCAACGCATGCCGGAACTCCTCGACATGAGCAAACCACTGATCCAGCGTTTTCAGATACGCCTGAAACTCTGGCGAGAACGAGTCTCGAACGGTGCGATATTTCTCGGCAAACCCAATCTCCCGGTTGGTGAGCGGTGCGCCAGCCTTACCGACAATGCCTTTTTCTTTCACCCACACCCAGGCCAAATTATCCAATGCCCCGTACACATTCAGCACGAATGCCTGCAGGTTGATGGCGATATCGCTTAACTCGTCCGAGCTGGGCTTGCGGTCGATATCCGGAGGGCAAATCCGGTAAATATTCTCGATGCACCGCTTCATGGTCTTCACCCGTCTGGTAAATCCATGCATGGCGAATTCTGCTGCCTCTTTACTCGCAAACGACCGCATAGCAAAGGCCAGCAGCAGGGATTGGTATTTCCCCTCTATCTCCTCATAAGCAGTGTAGAGCTTCCGAATATCTGCAGCCGAAAAATACATGCCGTTATCCTATTTCATTATCACCAGCACTGCCATGCAATGATTGACTTGCGAGCACCGGAAAGTAAAACATACAGGAATACCTATAATAACAAAAATTACGCCGATGGGATGGTGCCTGGATGGTACGGGGGATATTGCTATTAAGCGCCAGCGTTCTGGCCCTGAGCGCCTGCTCGGTGGGTCGTGATTATACGCCGCCAGAGCTAGATGTGGACGAGCACTGGGTGGCCATTGAGGACGAACCATCCGTCACGACCGACAATGCCGCAGCTCCTGTGAGCTGGTGGACGCAGTTCAACGATGACACCCTTGACCAGCTCATCGATACCGCACTCAAGAACAACAACGACCTGAAAATCGCCGCGGCCCGCATTGCCGAAGCGCGTGCCAATGAACGGCTCAACCGATCAGCCTTTTTCCCACAGATCGATGCCACGGCCAGAGGTTCGCGCGGTACCATGGGCGGCGCCTTCGGCAACATGATCGAGAATAACCAGCAATACGGTGTGAACGGCTCGTGGGAGATTGATATATTTGGCGGTAACCGCCGCCGTACCGAGGCTGCAGAGGCAGGTACCGAAGCCGCCATTGCCGATAAGGAAATCACCAAGCTGCAACTGATAGCCGAAGTTGCCCGCAATTATGTGCAGCTACGTGGCCTGCAGGAGCAGCGCAAACTCACCGAGCGGAATATTGGCCTGCAGCAGCGCACCGTGCAGATCACCCAGGCGCAATACAATGAGCGCGTGGTCACCCGACTCGACGTGCTACGCGCCAGCGCCCAGCTCAAAAATACCCGCACCCGCTTGCCACAGATCGATGCAGCGGCCTACGCAGCAATGAACCGCCTGACCGTGCTGCTAGGCGAAAAGGTCGGCAACATGAAATACCTGCTGAAATCGCAGGGTGAGATACCGAATCTGCCAGCACGAGTCGTCGGTCGCGCGCCCATTACGACCTTGCAACGCCGACCCGACATTCAGGCCGCCGAACGCCGCTTGGCGCAAGCCACCGCACTCTCTGCCGTTGCCTTTGCGGGCTATTTCCCCAAATTGTCGCTGGAAGGATTCTTTGGCACCGCCGATTCCAGTATCTATGGCAGCAGCTCCCCGTGGAGCATTACGCTGAATGCGCTCCTGCCATTGCTGAATTTCGGGCGGATTGAGGCGCAGGTCGATATTGCCGAGGCGCGTGAAGAGCAGGCATTCTACGGCTTTAAGCAAACCGTGCTGCTGGCGATCGAGGAAGTCGAAGTCTCCTATTTCGGCTATCTGCGTGAAACCGAGCGACAGGTTATGTTTGCCGATGTGGCGCAGGAACAGGCCGAAGCGGCACAGGTGGCGCGCGAACAGTATCTCAATGGACTTGCGCCCCAGCTCGACCTACTCAATGCTGAGCAGAACGCCCTCAATGCCGAAACCAACTATGTGCAGTCCAAGATAGAGGCCGCCGACAATTTGGTGAGGCTCTACACGGCGCTGGGGTATGGCAGCGCTATCCCCGATACGAAATTCGCTAAAGTACAGGCCGCGCCCAAAGAAACGGACACGCATGAGGACGAGGACGATCTGGAGGACGCGACTGCACCAATCCCCGTTCCACGGCAGAAACCCACCGAATATCCGAAATTCTTACCGCCCGGCGTAGACCCGAACGAACTCTTCTAATTCTCCGTAGCCACTGTCCAGACTTATACGGCTAACCCGATGTTACAGTTCGATTAAGATTGTCAACGCAGGCGCGAAATTATATCGGATATCCTATACACTGACCCAATCATCATGAGGGAATGAGCCATGGCCATCATTACGGGAACTAGCGAAAACGATACGATTTTTGGTACGGATGATGACGACACGATTTTTGGCAGCCTGGGGCATGACATGCTCTTTGGTAATGCAGGGAACGACCGCATCTCCGGCAGCGATGGTAACGATGTAATTTGGGGGTGGACGGGGGATGACGCCTTATATGGCGGCAACGGGAACGACCTGATTGGCGGCGACTGGGGCAACGACAGAATTGAAGGCGGCGATGGCGACGACAGCCTTTTTGGCTGGGAAGGTGACGACACCATACTGGGTGGCACGGGCGATGACCTGCTGATGGGCGAACAAGGCGCAGACATGGTGATCGCGCAAGCAGGCAATGATACGATTTTCGGATGGACAGAAAGCGATACCCTCAATGGTGGTAGCGGTGATGATTTCATTGGCGGAGACCAAGGCGATGACTTCATTCATGGGGAAGCCGGAGACGACCGTCTTTTTGGGTGGACAGGAAATGACTCCATTCATGGCGGTGATGGCAATGACCTGCTCTCTGGAGAAGATGGTAACGACACGCTAGACGGTGGCGGCGGCAGGGACTCCCTGCATGGTGGGGCCGGTGACGATACGCTCTATATCAATTCAAACGATAGCGGCCAATATTGGGGCGGCTCAGGTGCCGATATGTTTGTATTCACCAAAGCGCCAGATTACAAACAACATAATAACGCAATCCATGACTTCGTCAGTGGCGAGGACAAGCTGGATTTAAGCGCCTTGGGCGTGACAGGCTTTGGTTCGGGTGAGCACCAAGTCTCCATTCAGTACACCATGGGGCATCAGCAAGGTATCTTCTTGAATGGCGACACTTTGCTGGCCACGGTCTCGAATGAAGTAAAACTCACTCCGATAGATTTTATCTTTGCCTAATCCTCTTTAAATGCCCGCTCCAGACTGCTGGTGATGGGAGCAAAGAGGTAGCCCATGAACGAGCGCGACCCCGTTTCGATAAATACTTCCACGGGCATCCCCGGATATAAGTGGATGCGCGATTTCAGCCGTGCCAATTCCTCGCCGCTCACCTCCACCCGTGCATTGTAGTAATGGACAGGCTGGATATCCTTGGTCGCCAGCACATCTGCCGAGACACGGGTCACTTCCCCTGTCAGGCGCGGCATGCTGCGCGTTTTATAGGCCGAGAACACGATGCGCGTATGCAGCCCCTTGCTCACCACATCGATATCGGCAGGCTGTACCTGCGCGTCGATCACCAGCGGTTCGTTCTGCGGGATGATATCCATCAACGCCTCACCGGGGGAAATTACCGCGCCGACCGTGTGATACTTCATACCCGTGACAATGCCCTCATAAGGAGATGTGATGGTGGTGCGATGCATGATGTCTGCGGCTGAGGCGAGCCGTTCCTCATTGTCGGAGATTTTAGCCTGCGCATCGCCCAGCTCGTCCGCGATCTGGCTGGCGAATTCATGACGCAGCGTGGTGAGCTGCAATTCCGCCTCTCCAATACTCTGCTTGGTCTTGGCGATATTGGCCGTGTATTGGCCACGATTACCCTCCAACTCTTCTTTTTTGCGATGCAGGGCTAGAAGCTGGGGCTTGGCCGCATAGCGTTTGGCAACCAGGCGCTCCATCGGCTCGATCTCTTCCTGAATCAGCGCCAGTTGGCCTTCGGCACTTTTTACCTGTGCCTCAAATCCGCCGATTTCCTCATTATATTCTTCAATCCGCTGTTTCAGCGTCGCCATCTTGCCTTCCTGCAGGTCGCGCTGCGTCAGGAATAAATCCCGCTGGGTGTCGATGGTCTTTTTCAGGTCTTTGTTTTCCGCAGCGGCTTCCAGAATCTCCGCCGCAATCTCCATTTCTTCTTTTTCCTGCTTTAAGGCCATCAGCCGTGCCTCAGTGATGCGCGCCATATAAAGCTCGATGCGAGCGATATTGCGGGCAGCCTTGGGCGAAATATCGTTAAGCTCGATTAAAGTTTGTCCCTTTTTGACCAGTTGTCCTTCCGACACGAGGATGTCCCGAATAATGCCACCTTCTAGGTGCTGCACGGTTTTGTTATTGGAGAGCACTACAATCGTGCCTTTCGCCAGTGCAGCGCTTTTGATGGGGGCGAGCGAGCCGATTACGAAAATCACGAAGAACAGCACCAGCATGGCAATCATGGTGATGCGCAGCGGCCCATAAATGGCGCGCACGGCTTCATTCTCGCCCTTGTATTCGCGGTTGCAGGTGGTGGTGACGATAAAATCGGTGGTTTCCCGTACCTTCTTCACCCACGGACGGTGCTCATAACGGCGGCTATAGAGCATGACTTTCTTTGCTGTGAGCTGGCGGGCAGCAGCATACCATTTCGATAGCTTCCAGCGCGTCCAGGCCACCGCATAGATGACCCGCTGCTTGATGATTTCCCATGTGCGACGAATACGGGTCATGCTTGCTCCGGCGTAGCGAGTTTTAACTGCGGCGACGGGCGCATGATTTGCTCACTCGAGGCGTAAGATTCAACGGTGCCGTTTTTCAGCGCCAGAATCTTGTCTGTATAGGAAAGCAAGGATTTACGGTGCGTAATGAGGATGACGGTCATGCCTTGCTGTTTGGCGTGCTTGAGCGCCTCGGCCAGCGCGGCCTTGCCGGTATCGTCGAGGCTGGCATCTGGCTCATCGAGAATCAGCAGGCGGGGATTGCCGAAAAACGCACGGGCAAGGCCAATCCGCTGACGCTGTCCTGCCGATAAGTTTGCCCCGTTCGGCCCGATGTCAGTTTCGTAACCCTGCGGCAACCGCAGGATCAGATCATGGGCATTGGCCATCTTTGCGGCCTGCACGATGTCCTGATCCGCAGCATCCGCCTGCAGGCGGGCGATATTATCTTTCACCGTACCACCGAACAATTCCACATCCTGCGGCAGATAGCCTGTGAATTTGCCAAATTCCTGTCGCGGCCAGGTATAGACGTTGGCGTTGTCTAGCCGCACGATGCCGCTGGCTGGACGCAGAATCCCCGCGATCAGGCGCGCCAGTGTCGATTTGCCCGATCCGCTATGGCCAATCAGCCCCAAACATTCACCCGGAGCGAGCTGGAAGCTCACCTGCCGCAGAATGGGGGCTTGCCCTGCGCCCGCCACATAATAGAGGTTTTCGACGGATATGGCTCCTTCTGGCGCTGGCAAAGAAATGCCTTCGTTGCGGATTTCCGCCTGCAGGGCTTGCTGGAGGCGCGCATAAGCACCCCGTGCCTCGGTCAGCGCCTTCCAGCTGCCAATAGCGGCCTCAAACGGGGCCAGCGCGCGGCTGGAAAGGATCGAGGCGGCAATGATCGCCCCAATCGTCACTTCCCCCTTGATAGCCAGCCATGCGGCCACGCCCGTGACCAGGATTTGCAGGGTAAGGCGGATGAACTTGGTTACTCCCTGAATCACCGCCGAGCGCCCGGCCGCTTGCCCTTGCCATTCATTCACCTTGGACTGCACCCCATGCCAGCGGGCGATCAGCGTATCCCGCATGCCCATGGCTTCGATTACATCGGCATTGCGGGTGGCGAATTCGATATCCTGATAGCCTTTCAACTGGTGCGACCCGGCACGTTTGAGCGGGAGCCGCATCATGCTTTCATTGAGCCATGCCAGCACGAACAGCATGATGACGCCCACCGTGACCAGAACGCCCAAAATTGAATGCACCATAAAAAGCACCGCTAGATAGAGCACCGTCCATGGCGCATCCATCATGGTCGAAATGGCCGCGCCGCTCAGGAATTGCTTAAGCGCGTTGGCATCACGGAGAGTTTGGGAGCTACCCTTGGCGTTCACTGCAGCGGCATGCAGGGTGATAGGAAGCACGGCCAGCGAGATCTTTTCATGCCCCCAATCGCCCACCCGCTGGAGCATAATGCTGCGAAGGGATTGCAATGCTCCCGATGCCGCGAACAGCACGATCATGATTAGGGTAAGCCAGAACAGCGTGGACATGCTGCTCGTGGCCATCACCCGATCCAGCACCTGCAAGGAATACAGGGATACTGGCAGCACGAGCAGATTGATAAAGAAGCTCACGGCACCGATGTGAAACATCACCGGCTTAAGCTGCCTTCTTAACGCATCCAGTGCAGTTTCGCTGCCCGCCCCCGTCAAACTATACCCCGCAATAGGGAACCTAAGTGTTGATTAGGTCTGCCTGCGTCAAGGTGTGGCTTCCGAGAATAGCAATATCGAA
>QFOX01000072.1 GCA_003241645.1 Azospirillum brasilense
TCGCATCGCTCGTTTCGGCCTCTTTCTCTTTGGCTTCCTCGGCTTCGTCCAGCGGGAAGGCATCAAGGTCGCCCCCGGCCTTCAGCACTGAACGCAGCGGCGTGCCTTTGTAGCTGGTGGTCACACCGGTCCAGAAATCGTCGACATGGTCGGCCAGTAGCAACACTTCGATGCCGCGTTTTTTGAAGCCCTCGATCTGCGGGCTGTTCGCCATGGCGTGCACGTCGTCACCGGTGAGGAAATAAATCGCCTGCTGGCCTTCCTTCTTACGCTCAAGGTACTGGTCTAAACTCACCAGCTTTTTGTCATGCTGAGGCGCAGCCGAAGCATCTCCTGCCTTAGGTCCTTCGCTACGCTCAGGATGACAATACGTTGAATAGAAACGGCACGCCTCGAGGATCTTTTCGCGCGGGGTGTTCGCCTCGCACAAACCTTCTTTCAGCACCGCACCGAAATTGTCCCAGAATGCCGCGTAGGATTCGGGCTCTTTCTCGGCACGCTTTTTCAACTCGCCCAGCACGCGGCTGGTCACACTGTCGCGGATCTTCTCCAGCAGCGGCGATTTCTGCAGCGTTTCGCGGCTGATATTCAGCGGCAGGTCGGCCGAATCCACCACCCCGCGCAGGAAGCGCAGGTAGGGCGGCACCAGTTCCACGCCCTCGTCGGTGATGAACACGCGCTTTACATACAGCTTCACGCGGCGGCGACGTTCGGGGTGGAACAGGTCAAACGGTTTGATGCCCGGAATGAACAGCAGGTTGGTGTATTCCAGCGCGCCTTCGGCTTTGTTGTGCAACACGGCCCATGGTTTCTCGGGGCTGTGCGCCACATGGCGATAAAACTCCTGATACTGCTCGTCGGTCACGTCGGCCTTCGCGCGCGCCCAAATGGCCGAGCCATCGTTCAGCGTGTGGGTCACGCCTTCCGCATCGGTGAGCGTGATGGGGAAGCCCACATGGTCCGAATAGGTGGACACGATGAAGCCAAGCTTGTGCCGGTCGGTGTAGTCTTTTGTCGCATCGTCTTTCAGGTGCAGCGTAATGGCGGTGCCGCGGGGGCCAGCCTCGGCGGGTGTGATGGTATAGCTACCCATCCCGTCGGATTCCCATTGCCAGCAGGCATCCGTGCCGGCCTTGCGCGAGCGCACGGTTACCTTATCCGCCACCATGAAGGCCGAATAGAACCCCACCCCGAACTGGCCGATCAGGTTCACGTCCTTCGAAGCATCGCCCGAGAGATTGTTCAGGAATTCGCCGGTGCCCGATTTGGCAATGGTGCCCAGATGCGCGATCATGTCGGCCTCATCCATGCCGATGCCGGTATCGGTAATGGTCAGCGTGCCCGCTTTCTCATCGAAGCTCAGGTGAATTTTAAGCTCCGGCTCGTCCTTCAGCAGGGCGCTGTCCTGCTGCGCCTGATAGCGCAGCTTGTCGCAGGCATCCGACGCGTTGGAGATCAACTCGCGCAGGAAAATATCGCGGTTGGTGTAGAGCGCGTGGATCATCAGGTTCAGCACGCGCGCGGTCTCGGCGGCGAACTGGTGGGTCTGGGCGCTGCCCTCGGCGGCAGCTTTTTTTGCGGTCTTGGCCATGGGTATCCCTGTTGTTGCTGTTGGGTGGATGGGTGCCATATGGCGCGTCATGCAAAAAATGCAAGGTTTCGCATAAACTGACATAAAACCGTCATCATTCCTACCTATGAGGGGCGCGACTTTTCTTCTTTTTTGGATGTCTGTTCGTGTTTGCGATCAGGGCCTTAGCCAGAAGGAAGTCCGGGCTTATACCTCATCAGGTCGATGAGAATGCCCGTCTGTATGGAAGATGAACCGACTATGTCACGCAACATTGCCCAACTGCGTCAGCCCGTTTCCGAGTTCCGCGGCAAGCCTCGCAGCGGTGACACCATGGTGGTGGAACTGATCGAGGAGCAGGAGCTGAAAGCACATCCCGTGCTGAAGTCCTACTACAAGGAACTTAAAGACGCGCTGCGTGCAGTGCTGGGCGATCTGTTTGCAGCCATCGAGGTGAAACTCGATAAGCGCAATCAGACCGTTACCGTGGAGATCCTTCAAGAAATTGATGGGCTTCGCGAGGAACTGGTGATCCATTGCAACCGCACGATGAAGGGCTATAGCTGCCTCGAATTCGATGCGATTGCGCTGCAAGTTCGTCTAAGCCGAACCTAAACGGGGGGAGTGGTGCTTATCGGAACCGCATGGTTTCGGAGCACTGCTCCCTAGTGCTTATACTTTCTGCCCAAACGCGCGCGCGCCAAGCAGCGCATCGGCCAGCACGCAGGCCATCATCGCCTCGCCCACCGGCACTGCACGAATGCCCACGCAGGGGTCATGCCGTCCTTTGGTGACGATGTCCGTATTCTCGCCGGATTTGGTGATCGTTTCGACCGGGGTGAGGATGCTGCTGGTCGGCTTCACCGCGAAGCGCACCACCACCTCCTGCCCGCTGCTGATACCACCAAGGATACCGCCCGCGTTGTTGCTCAGGAACGCGACGCCGTCACCCTGCGCGCGCATGCGGTCGGCGTTCTGTTCGCCGCGCAGTGCCGCGGCTTCGAAGCCTGCGCCAATTTCCACGGCCTTCACGGCGTTGATGCTCATCATTGCAAACGCCAGCCGCGCATCCAGCTTTTCATAGATGGGGTCGCCAAGGCCGGCTGGCACACCCTGCGCCACCACTTCGATGACCGCGCCGAGCGAAGAACCATCCAGCCGTGCTGCATCCAGCGTTTCCGCCCAGCGGGCAGCGGCTTTTGCATCCGGGCACCAGAAGGGGTTGTTCGCGATCTCATTCCAATCAAAATTCGCACGATCGATCTTGTCGGAACCCAATTGCACCATATAACCGCGTACTTGCATACCCTCACCCTCCCGCGCATGCGGGTCCCTCCCTCTCCCTGAGGGAGAGGGTTGGGGTGAGGGGGAAGCCGCAATAATCGTGCGGGCGATGGCACCGGCGGCCACGCGCATGGCGGTCTCGCGCGCGCTGCTGCGCCCGCCGCCGCGATAGTCGCGGATGCCGTATTTGGCATCGTAGGTATAATCGGCATGGCCGGGGCGGAATTTATCTTTGATGTCGCCGTAATCTTTCGATTTCTGGTCTTCGTTCACGATCATCAGCGAAATGGGCGTGCCGGTGGTTTTACCTTCGAACACGCCACTCAGGATCTTCACCGTGTCCGGCTCTTTGCGCTGGGTGGTGAACTTGTTCTGTCCGGTGCGGCGCTTATCCAGCCATGGCTGGATATCGGCCTCGCTGAGTGGCATATTGGACGGCACACCATCCACCACGCAGCCAATGGCCTCGCCGTGGCTTTCGCCCCAAGTGGTGAACCGAAAAATATTGCCGAAGGAATTACTAGCCATGATGTATCGATAGCATTCGCACTGCGAAATGTCATTAAGTTGGATTCCAGCGTTCGCTGGAATGACGTTTATTTGTTTATGTGTGGCGAATGCCAGGAGCGGCCTCGCGCAGGACCGGAGTGTAGCAGCGCTACATGAGGATCCGAGCAAGAACGCGACACAGCAGGCGTCCGCAGAAACAATTAAACCAACGCAATATCCGGCGCGTCTTTAGATTTCATGCCCACCACATGGTAGCCGGAATCCACATGCACGTTCTCGCCGGTGGTGCCGCTGCCCAGCTCCGAAAGCAGGAACAGCGCAGCACCGCCCACGTCTTGGATGGTGGTGTTGCGACGCAGCGGCGCGTTGAACTCGTTCCATTTCAGGATGTAACGCAAATCACCGATACCGCTGGCCGCCAGCGTTTTGATGGGGCCCGCGGAAATCGCGTTGCAGCGGATGTTGTATTCACCCAGATCCACCGCGAGGTATTTCACGCTGGCTTCCAGCGCGGCTTTGGCCACGCCCATCACGTTGTAGTGCGGCATCACGCGCTCGGCACCCAGGTAGGTCAGCGTCAGGTAGGAACCGCCCGGGTTCATCATTTTGTGCGAACGACGCACGACCTCGGTAAAGCTGTAGACCGAGATGTTCATCGAGTTCAGGAAGTTCGCCTTGCTGGTGTTCAGGTATTTGCCAGTCAGCTCGTTCTTGTCCGAGAAGCCGATGGCGTGCACCACGAAATCCAGCTTGCCCCACGCCTTCTCCAGCGCGGCGAAGGTGGCGTCCATGCTCTCTTCGTTGCTCACGTCGCACGGCAGCACGATCGTGCTTCCGACTGAATCGGCCAGCGGGCGCACGCGCTTCTCCAGCGCCTCGCCCTGGAAGGTGAAGGCCAGCTCGGCGCCCTGCGCATGCAGGTACTGGCTGATGCCCCAGGCAATGGATTTGTCGTTCGCCACGCCCATAATGAGGCCGCGCTTGCCCTTCATCAGGGTGCCGGTGGGGATGGTCTGTTCGGTCTCGTCGGTCATGACACTACTCATACTGTTGTTTTGCCGGGTTTATAGGGGGATTCACGCGGGAAAGGCAACAAAGAAAAGGTCTGGCCGCGACAAATGCTTGTCGCGGGGCCTGGCCAGTATTATGCAGGACCCGAACATAACCATTAAGGAATGAGACCTGTGATGGCCATGAGCCCCGAGGACCACGCCGCATTCATGACCACGATGGCGCCAGTACGTGCGCTCATTAAAAGCAGCATCGCTATCGTCATTGGTTCATTCGTTATTCCGCTGGTCGCGCTTTTGCTGCCCGCCACTATTGGCAGCATTTTGTTCGTCACCGGCTATGTATGCTATACGGCGAACAAAACGCGCATTGCAGAAGGAAAGACCAGTTTTATTGTTCGCACACGGGGGTTCGTAGGCTTCGCCGACATGCAGCACCGCATGAATCAGTCGGGCAATGTATTCTATATGGCCGCAGGAGGCTTTGGCTTTATCGCAACCGTTATCACCATGGTGGCGTGGTTCGTGTGACGGGCCGCCCTATCACAGGCAGGCCCGTCATCACTGCATTGTAAATCGTTACTGGCTAACGATCTGCCATTGACCGTCGGGCTGGCGGCAGGCAGTGCCGTAGCCACGCTCGATCTGACCACCGACCGTAATGGTCTGCGAGAATTCGCGGCAATATTGGCCCGCATTGTTGGTGTAGTAACCGGCCGGGGTAAAGGTGCCCGAGTTACCCGACTGGTTGTTGGTCCACGGCAGGGTCTGGCCCGGCTGGCCGGTTTCCAGCGCGCGTTGCTGCGTCTGGCTGTAGTAGGTCATGTCGGCACGGTCGAGCGAGGCACCAATGGCGTTACCAATGCCCGCGCCAAGCAGCGTGCCGATGGCGACACCCGCGAGCTGGCCATTGCCTTTACCGAATTGCGCACCCGCTACCGCACCGCCCACGGCGCCGAGGCCTGTACCAATATCGGACTTGCTGAGCCCGCCGCCGCCCATGACGCCGCCGCGCTGAGCATTGTATGCATTTTGCTGGCCGCTGCATGCTGCAAGCAGGCTGATCGTCGCGAGCATGGCTGCGGTGTGTTTCAGGGTAAACATGGTGCCTCCGTGGCAGTTGGTGTTGGTCGTTTATGACGCGCTGCTTATGGCACAGACGCGGGATTTCTTCAAGGTTAACGAACTACAGGCCATATAAAAAACCCATTGGTTCATGGCTTATACGGATGCAGCCGCGCGCCCCCTGCGCACCGATTGCCAGACAACGATCACAAAGATCAACCCGCCGATAATGGCGAGCAACCCGCCAAGGCCCATGAAGCCAAGGGCTGCCTTCACGTCGGGCGCGAGGTTGGGGGTTTCCCCTGCCGGGGTCTTGCGCAGCACGCCATAGCCGCCCGAATAGGCCAGCCCGCCGATATGCATCAGTTGCCCCACGCCATACAGAATGGGCTGCCAGAACGCGAGCCCGCGCTGCGCCACGGGCGCATAGCCGAAGCGCGGCAGCATGGCATAGGCAAGCCCCATCAGCGCCAGCGTCACGCCCACGATGGCCCCGTGGTAATGCGCGGGAATGACCACGTTCTGCCCGCTGATGAGCATGCCCAGCGTGCCGCCCGCCGCGAACAGCGTGAGCGAGCTCAGCAATGCCGAAGCATAGGCCCGGCCGCTGCGCGTGAACACACGGCGCGCCTGCCAGCATTTTACCGTCACCAGCAGCGCGAGGATGCTGCAGCCTGCCCCACCCAGCGAGATCATGACCTTGGTGTGGTAGCCAATGAACTCCGGCGAATCGAACGGATACAGCGCAAAGCCCGCCACATGCGCCAGCGCGGTCAGCACGCACAGGCCATAGCTTGCCGCCACCGCGTGGCGGTTCAACCGCTCGCCGGACAGCAGCTCGATAAGTGCTACCCATGCCGCCATCATCAGCAGCGTGTAGGCCACCTGCAGAATGTGCCCACCCGCCCAGAACAGCGTTTCAAAGCGCACCTCAATGCCCAGATCCGCTGGCAGCAGATACGCCGACAGGAAGAATGCCGCCAGCGCCAGCAGCACCGTCCACGCCGCCCAGATGAAGCCATGCATGTCGTGCGGAACGCTGCGCCACATGCTGGGGCGCAGATAATGGAACGCCACGGGTGCGGCGCTCACCAGCAGCCCGGCGGCGAGCAGGCCTAGACCCAGCAGGAACGGAAAATTATTCAGCACCGGAATGTAATTGCTTTTAATGACCTGCCAGTGCGGATCGACCGGCGAAAGCGCGATCAACGCCGTGGCGGCCGCCACCGTCCAGAACCCGCTGACGCGCCAGTAACGGTAACGCTCCTGCGGCAACAGCAGGGCCCAGCCCATGCCCCCCACCGCCAGGAACCACAGCAGCACCGACAGATC
This sequence comes from Azospirillum brasilense, assembly GCA_003241645.1. Taxonomy (GTDB): domain Bacteria; phylum Pseudomonadota; class Alphaproteobacteria; order Rickettsiales; family UBA3002; genus QFOX01. The sequence continues at coordinate 6,772 of QFOX01000072.1, forward strand.
CACATGCACCACCAGCGCCACGCCGAACAGCTCTTTCAGGCCGCCCAGCTGCGGGGTGCGCGCGATCACCAGAATAATGGCGAAGATGCCGGCAATGGCCAGCGCAATACCGCCGAGCCATAGCCAGCGTTTTGCATCCCGTATCGGGTTGTTCAGGGTCGTGTTCATGCCCCCGCGATTACTCCCAATCGGGCAAGTCACGCAAGCGGGAAACGCATGACGGATATTTCATTGGCAAGCGAACGCGCCCTGCGCTATGAGCGCGCTCATGCAACCCCTGCCCCGGCATTACCCATGGATTCGCGGCTGGCTCACCCTGTGTGCCGGGCTGGTCGTGTGCATGGTGCTCATCGGCGGGCTGACGCGGCTGACCGAATCGGGCCTGTCCATTGTCGAGTGGAAGCTGCTCTCCGGCATTCTGCCGCCCATGAGCCAGCACGGCTGGGAGCAGGAATTCGCTGCCTACAAAACCTCGCCCGAATTCCAGAAGATCAACAGCGCCTTCAGCCTCAGCGACTTTAAGCGCATTTTCTGGCTGGAATATATCCACCGCGTGCTGGGCCGCATCATTGGGCTGGCGCTGGTGCTGCCCTTCCTGTTCTTCAGCCTGCGCCGCATGCTGCCCAAGCGGCTATTCTGGCGCATGGGGTTCGCCTGCGTGCTGGTGGCAAGCCAGGGGGCCGTTGGCTGGATCATGGTGGCCAGCGGGCTGGTGGACGCACCGCGCGTGAGCCCTATTAAACTGGCATTGCACCTGAGCCTAGCCCTCGCGCTTTACGCCACGCTGGTGTGGACGCGCTGGCAGATCGCCCCGGCGCAGCGCCCCCCCGCGCCGCCGCGCGCGCCGATTTTCCGGCTGCTTCTGCTGCTGAGCGCAGCGCAGATCGTGCTGGGTGCCCTCGTCGCCGGGCTGGATGCGGGCTACAGCTATAATACCTTCCCGCTCATGGACGGTGCCTTCATTCCCAGCGGCCTGCATTTGCAGCAGCCATGGTGGCTCAACCATGTGGAAAATATTCGCACCGTGCAGTTCCAGCATCGCGTGGGGGCCTATCTGGTGGTGGCCTTGGCGCTGTTCGCCATCGCCCGCCATTACCGCACCGCCAATGCTGCCCAGCGCCGCGCCCTGCAATGGCTGGGTGCCAGCGTGGGCCTGCAGTTCGGCCTTGGCGTGGCCACGCTGCTGTCGGTCATGAACATTACGCTGGCCAGCGCGCACCAGCTTGGCGCGGTGCTATTATTGACTGTTTTACTTTGGATTATCTGGCTTTTTCCGCAGCAACGCGGGCTGAATTAACTTGCCGTTTGGGCACACGCGTGCCATAAGGCGGCTAACCAATAAAAATACTATGCAGAATCATCACCCCATCGATTACGATGCTGCGTTTGATGCAGCATTAGAGCAAATCCGCGCCGAAGGCCGCTACCGGGTTTTCACCGACCTTGAGCGCCAGGTCGGCCAGTTCCCGCGTGCCTATTCGCACCGTTCGGGGCAGGAAGTCATTGTCTGGTGCGCGAACGACTATCTCGGCATGGGCCAGCACCCCACCGTGCTGGACGCGATGCGCAACGCCATCACCACCATGGGCGCAGGCGCCGGTGGCACCCGCAACATCTCGGGCACGCACCACAAGATCGTGCAGCTGGAATCCACGCTCGCGGAACTGCACAACAAAGACGCGGCGCTTGTGTTCACCTCGGGCTACGTGGCGAACGAAGCGGCGCTGAGCACGCTGGGCGCCATGCTGCCCGGTTGCGTCATGTTCTCCGACGCGCAGAACCACGCCAGCATGATCCACGGCATTCGCCAGAGCGGTGCCGAGAAGAAGATCTTCCGCCACAACGACGTGGACCACCTGGCGAAGCTGCTCGCCACCACCGACATCCGCGCGCCGAAAATCATCGCGTTCGAATCCGTGTATTCCATGGATGGCGACGTGGGCCCGATCAAAGAGATCTGCGCGCTGGCGCGCCAGTATAACGCCGTCACCTACCTCGACGAAGTGCATGCCGTGGGCATGTATGGCCGCCATGGCGGCGGCATTGCCGAGCGCGAAGGCCTGATGGACGAGGTGGATATCATTCAGGGCACGCTGGCCAAAGGCTTCGGCGTGATCGGCGGCTACATTGCCGCGCGCGCCAACATCGTGGACATGATCCGCTCCTATGCGCCGGGCTTCATTTTCACCA
>QFOX01000073.1 GCA_003241645.1 Azospirillum brasilense
ACCCGGCCGACGTGCAGGGCCGCAAAAAACTGGCCGAGCAATACCAGCTCGCCGGTGAGAACGCGAAATACAACGAGCAGCTGGAAGCCATTGCCGCCGCCGCGCCGACCGAAGAGAACCTGCGCGTACTGAGCGACATTTACAACGCCGACAAGAACTACCCCAAGCAGGAAGAAGTACTGGTGAAGCTGCTGGAAGTGACCAAAGGCGAACAGGCGCAAGTGTTCGTGGACCTGGCCACCATTCAAGTGGTGAACGGCAAGAAAGACGAAGCGCTGAAGACCGTGGCCGACCTGAAAGCCAAGCATCCCACCTTCGAAAGCTACGCGGTCGTGCGCATTGAAGTGAACATCCGCGCGGAAAAAGGCGAGATCGACGAAGCCTTCAACCTTGCAAAAGCATGGGTCGAGCGCCCGATCCCCGCCGCGACCGCCGAGCCGGTGGCCCCGCAGGTCACCCCGCCTTCGGGCGAGATCGCCTCGCCGGTGAACCCGGCCAGCCAGCGCGCAAAAGAACTCGCTGACCTGACCAACATCCTGCATTACAGCGGCCATGCCGACAAGGCCGTGGCGCTGGTGGAACCGCACCTGACGCTGCTGGAGCAATCGACCGAGCTGGTCGTGGCCTACGTGAACGCCAACATCACCATCGGTCGTGAAGACCATGCGTGGGACATTCTCGCCAAGATCGATGAAGCCGGCAAAATGACGCCCGAGCTTTACCACCCCTACCTGCAGCTTGCCATCAAGCGCGAGGACGTGGCCGCCAGCGAAGCCATTGCCAACAAGCTCGACCCCTTGACCTTCAACGAAGAGCAGGCGCTCAACATCATTGAGCTCGCCCGCGCGATGGATGCGAAATCCACCCTCGACATCCTGCTCAGCCGCTTCGAGCAACCCACCGTGGTGCAGGGCAAGCCCGTGCTGGATGCGGTCATCGCCATCCTGAAGAACGCCAAGGAACAGGACGGCAAGATCGAAGTCGCCCTGAATACCGAGCTGTCGTCGGTGCAGCGCCTGCGCCTTGCGGAAGCATGCGCGCGCGCCAGCAAGACCCAGTGCTTCGACACGATCGTGTCGCGCTTCCCCACGGTTGATCAGCAAACGCCCGCGCAGATCAGCGAATACGCGCAGCTGTTCATCATCGCCGACCGCGCGAAAGAAGTCATTGAACCCGTTGGCCAGCGTGCCATCGCGGCCGATGCACACCCGGACGTGATCTTCGCACACATCAAACTCGCTGCCGCTTCCGGCCGTGACGACGTGACCACCCCGTGGCTCGAGAAGAACGCCAACAGCGCCCCCATCCAGAAGCTGCATGAGCTGTTCTACATCGCATCCGACCGCAACCATAACACGGTCGCCAGCGACATCGCCGAACGCCTCTATGCGCGTGACCCCTCGCCCATGAACCGCGAGATCATGATCGCCGCGCTCATCAAGGCGGGCAACCATGCCAAAGCCCTGCCGCTGCTGCGCGAGCAGATCGGCCAGGACGGCAGCAATGACGGCCTCTACCTCGCCACGCTGAACAAAGTAGCGCGCACCGATGCCGCCGCCCGCAAGGAGCTGACGGATTACGCGCAGGCCTCGCTGCAATCCGGCCGTGGCGACGATCGCCAACAGGTGAACTACGCCTACATCCTGCTCAATAACGGCAAGCGTGATGTAGCGATGCCGTTCATCACCGAGAACGCAAAGACCAAAGGTGGCGAATGGCGCACCATGCAAACCCAGCTGACCCGCGTGGCCGGCAAAGGTGGCAGCACGGTGAAGCTCAGCCGCGAGCAGCGCATTGCCATCGCCAACAACCCGCGCACCAGCGCTGCGACCAAGCGTGACATGGCGTTCGGCCTGCTGAACGACGGCCACAAAGCCGACGCGACGAAGATCTTCGAGCAACTCGCGGCCAACAAAGGCCCCGAGAGCCAGGAAGTGAAAGACCTCATGTACCTGTGGGGTGGCAAGCTGAACAGCCAGCAGATCGCATGGCTGCAGGCGCGCGCCGCCAGCGCGAACCCCTACGACAAAGAGCGTTGGGGCCAGCTCATCAACAATTACGGCGACGATGGCGCGGTGATGCAATACGTGAGCAGCACGCCCGACGCGCTGTATAACCCTGCCCTGCGCCAGAAATACTTCCGCGTGCTGGCCACCAGCGGCAACCGCGAGAATTTCGATGGCCGCATGCGCGACTGGGTCGCCCAGACCACCGATGTTCCCGCCCTGCTGGATTACGCCGAAGTGGCCAATGCTTACGGCTACAACGATGCGTCGACGAATGCTTACAAACGCGTGGAACAGCTGGACCCCAGCAACGCCAAAGCGCTCTCGGCCCTCAGCGCCGCGAGCATGGCGAAAGGTAGCTATAGCAGTGCCGAACAATACGTGGACCGCGCCCTTGCCAACCCGGCGGATGCGAACCCCGCGCAAACGCACTTCTACAAGGCCGAACTGCTGAAGCGTCAGGGCAACCTGCAAGCCGCACAGGCTGAGTACGCGCAAGTGGTTGCCGCCAGCAGCCAGACCACCGCGCCCGATGCGCTGTCGCGCGTGTACACCTCGCAGTTCCACCTCGGCCAGCACGCGCAGGCCAAGGCCGGCTTCGAGCAGTTGCTTGCCCAGCACCCGGACGATAAGGGCATCCTCGCCGACTACATGAGCGCGCTGATCGAGTATAAGTACTTCGACGACGCGACCCGTATCGCCAACCAGTACGACAAGAGCTCGCCCTATTACGGCCGCACGTCGGCGGTCAGCGGTGAATCCGCGCAGGTAAGCTCGGTGCAGCGCCTGTCGGGTGGCCGCGAAATGAAGATCGGCTTCACCGGCACCACCGAAGGTAATGCGCCCGTGGATATGGCGCAGGTGCGCAAACTCGGCTGGGTCGAGCATGCCGAACTGGGCTACGATTCGCTGAGCATTTCGGCCAAGCCGGGCTATGTGGTGCGCTTCGTGCCCACCAACGACCAGCAATTCGCAGTCGTGCCTGCCGAGGCCATGGTGGTGAACCAGCAGGCCGAGCAGGACCGTCAGGCCCAGCTGCGCCTGCAACTGCTCTATGCCCGTATCGAGCAGGAGACCGGCCAGACCGAACGCGCGAAGCAGCGCCTTGCCGCACTCCAGCAATACTACCCCAACGAACCGCAGCTGATCGGCTACACCGCCAGCGTGGAAGCGGCCGAGGGCAACACCGAACAAGCGATCGAGATGTACCAGATCGCGCAGGGCCTCTCGCCCGAGAACGAGGATTACGGCCGCATGGTGTCGGACCTCAAGCGGGGCGGCGGCAGCTACGGTGGTGCGCGCACCATCGCGCAATACCTGAAAGTGGACCACGAGTATCGCAACTACGGTGCCAACCACGAGCACATCACCACCCTTTCGGGTGCGGCGCGCGTGGGTGACCGCAGCGAGCTCGGCTTCAACCTGATGAACGACCGCGTGAACCCCAAAGGCTTCCAGGACCCGGCAACCGGCCTGGTCACGCGTGAGAGCGAAAGCTTCCAGGCGGGCGAGATCTTCTTCGGCCACTACCTGGATAGCGGCGACCGCGTGCAGGTTTCGGCCTTCGCCAACGAAGATACACCCGGTGCGGGTCTGTATTACAGCTTCGGCAACCCGCTGGGCCGCACCGAACTGCTGGGCGAACTGCGCAAGCCGTATTGGGACTTCCCCGAGGCGGTCTATGGCATCGCGTCGCGTGATCGCGTGGGCCTGAAGCATTTCGGCCAGATCAACCCGACCCTCAGCTACGGCGTGGAAACCTCGTACAACAACTACAACGTGGAAGTGCAGGACAGCACCGCCCAGACCGGCCTGATCCGCGTGTCGTTGCAGCAGCAGATCCAGCCGCAGACGGAAACGCAGCCCTACCTTGGCGTAGGCTACGGCTTCGACGGCGAGTACCTGATGGGCAAGCCCGACGACCGCCTGATCAGCGGCACCGGCCCGGGCACCTACCGCCCGTTCCCGTTCCGCTCGCGTGAGAACCACCAGCTCTCCGGTATCTACCGCGACGACTGGACCGACAGCACCCACGTGCTGCTCATGGGTGGCTACCTGTTCGACCGCCTCGGCGAGAACGGCCCCGTGGTGGAAGGCCGCCTGACCCAAGACCTGAGCGACTCTGTTGAAGCAGGTGTGCGTGGCCGTTACGGCCTTGCCACCAGCAGCAGCGGCAGCGCCTCGGAAGATGATGCCGTCAATCTCGGCGCGCATCTGATGTACAAATTCTAAAAGCAAGACATGTGAAGAAGAAGGTGTGACATGAATAAACAAGCAACCATCCTCGGCCTGAGAACTTCGGCCATCATCGAAACGGTGCTGATGCTCATCGCGTTCGTCGTCGTTGATGCGATCTTCTTCGATGGCACCCGCTACTGGGATGTGAACCCCCATCCGTTCTGGGTGGTGGTCATTCTCATCGCCGCGCAATACGGCACGGCCGAGGGCATCTTCGCCGCAGCGGCATCCTCGCTGTTCCTGCTGATCGGCAACATTCCCCCCGCCCCCGAAGGCGTGGACCATTACGACCACCTCTATGAGATCGCCATCAACCCGATCCTCTGGTTCGTGGTGGGCTGGGGCCTTGGCGAACTGCGCCAGCGCCACATCCGCGAGCGCAACCAGATGCGCAAGGACCTGGAAGACAGCCAGCAGCGCGAAGAGCTGATCTCGGATTCGTACAAGTTCGTGAAGAACCGCAAAGAATCGCTCGAAGTGCAGGTGTCGGGCCAGCTGACCTCCAGCATCGAAGCGTACCGCGCCGCCAAGGCCGTGGAAACGCTGGACCCCAAATCGGTGATGCAGGGCGTGGAGCGCCTGGTGAAATCGGTGATGAGCCCGCAGAAATTCTCGCTGTATATTTTCCATGACAGCAAGCTCTCGGCCACCATCCTGCATGGCTGGCACCCGGCCGATGGCTACGCGCAGGAGATCGACAGCTACAGCCCGCTCTATCAGGCCATCGTTGGCCAGCAGGACACGCTGGTGATCGCCAACGAAGACCACGAAGCCGCACTGGATGGCCAGGGCGTGCTCGCCGGCCCGATCATCGACCCCGACACGAAGCGCGTGGTGGGCATGCTGAAGATCGAGCAGATGGACTTCATCTCACTGTCGCTCAACACGGTGGAAACCTTCCGTGCGCTGTGCGAGTGGATCGGCACCGCGCTGATCAACGCGCGCAACTACCAGACGGTGAAATCCGAAGCCATCGTGAACCCGGAACGTGGCATCCTCACCTTCAACTACTTCAAGCGCCAGAGCGACTACATGGCCAAGCTGGCCAAGCGCGTGGGCTTTGACCTGAGCATGCTGGTGATCAAGATCAGCGATCCCAAATCGCTGTCCGACGCAGATCGCATCACCATCGCCCGCCAGATCGGCGAGTCGGTGAAGACCGTGCTGCGCTCGGTGGATCTGGCGTTCGACTACCAGACCGAAGGCGAAGAATACTCCATCCTGCTGCCGGCGACGACGCAGGCGGGCGCTTCCATCGTGCGCGACAAGATCGCCAAGGACATGGAGAAGCACCTGCGCGGCAAGCGCGATGCGAACTTCAGCTACATCGTGCAGGCGCTCCATGAAGTCCGCTAACACCCCCATCGATTACTACCAGTATGTCGAGGACGTGCTCGCCCCCGAGGACGTGCACGACGCGAACAAGGTATCGTCGGCCACGGCCACCAACGGGCTGTTCATCATCCTTGGGGTGGTGGTTAGCCTGCTGCATGCCTTCAACCTGTACCTGCTGCTGGGTGCGGGCATCTGGCCCATCGTGTTCCTGCTGATCCACCTCGCGATCTCGATCGTGGTGGCCATGGTGACCTACGCGCAATACCGCGGCGGCATGGACGTGCAGCATCTGGCCATTCTTGCCATCGTGTCGTTCGTGACCGGTATTTTCGGCTCGCTCGGCGCGCTGTTCGGCTTCCTCGGTACGGTGATTTTCCGCAACCGTGCGCAGCACTTCAAGGAATGGTACGAGAGCATCTTCCCGACCGATCAGGTGACCGACAGCCAGCATATCTATGACAGCATCATGGAAGGGCTGGACGAGAACCCGAAGAACTACGGCGTGATGCCCTTCGTGGACGTGATGCGCCTTGGCAGCGAGAACCAGAAGCGCCGTGCGCTGGCCAAAATGGCCACGCGTTTCAACCCGCGTTTCTCGCCCGCCTTCAAAGTGGCACTGGCCGATGCCAGCAACACCATTCGCGTGCAGGCGGCCACCGCCGTAGCGAAGGTAGAGCGCGAGTTCATGGTGAAGCTGGAACGCATCGAAGAAGCCCGCGCCCGCGAGCCGAACAACCCGAACCTGACCATGGCACTCGCCAAGTTCTATGACGATTACGCCTTCACCGGCGTGCTCGACCCCGAACTGGAAAAGCTGAACCGCGAACGCGCCATCAACACCTACAAGGCATACCTGCAGAAGGACCCGAACTCGGCCGATGCATGGATCGCCATTGGTCGCCTGCTCTACCGCAACAAGCAGTGGGAAGAAGCGGCCGACTGGTTCCGTTCCGCCATGGACCGTGGCTGGAAAGTGAACAACATGGTGCTGTGGTATTTCGAGTGCTTGTTCCGCCTTGGCCAGTTCCGTGAACTGCGCCGTGCGGTGCTGGAATTCGGCCGTAGCGTGGTGGGGCAGGAAGAATTGCCCAAAGACGTGCGCGACGCCGTGTCGCTGTGGCTTCAGGTAGCGTAGGACAAGAAAAAGAATAAAGGGTTAGAAGATGCGTGCTGTCGGACAAAAAGCAGATGTTTGCCTCATCCTCGAGGGAACCTACCCGTACGTGACGGGTGGCGTTTCCGGTTGGGCGCATGGCCTCATCAAGGAGCAATCGCACCTCAGCTTCCACCTGTGCGCCATCGTGCCGCGCGACGCCGAGCTGGAGCTGAAATACGACCTGCCCAGCAACGTCATCGGCCTGACCACCATTCGCCTGAACGACCTGCCGCAAGGTGCCGACATCAACGGCCTGCTGGCCCGCCGCCTGCACCAGGCCCTGCGCGAACCGCTGGCCACCCTGACCTCGGAACGCGCCATGGAACTGCGCGAGTTGAAACAGATCATGGATGTGCTGGGTTCGGTCTCCGCCCCCATCGGCACCGAAGTGCTGCTGGACCGCGAAGAAGCATGGGCCCAGCTGATCGACCTGTACGAAGCCGGCTTCCCCGAGCAGAGCTTCCTCGATTATTTCTGGAGCTACCGCGCCATTGCCGGCGGCATGTATTCGGTGCTGCTGGCGCCGCTGCCGCAGGCCGACGTGTACCACGCACTCTCGACCGGCTATGCAGGCCTGATGGGCGCACGCGCCAAGGTGGAAACCGGCAAACCGGTGATGGTGACCGAGCATGGCATCTACACCAACGAGCGCCGCATCGAGGTGACCTCGGCCGACTGGCTGCAGGCCACCGCCTCGAAAGCGCTGACCATCGACAAACCGCGCCGCGACCTGCGCGACATGTGGATCGACTCGATCAACAACTTCTCGCGCCTGTGCTACGAAGGCTGCGACCACATCATCACCCTGTTTCAGGGCAACCAGAAACCGCAGCTGGAAGACGGTGCCGACCCCGCGAAGATGATGGTCATTCCCAACGGCGTGAACATCAAGCGCTTCGCCAACCTGCAGCACCGCCGCCAAGCCACGCCAACCATTGGCCTCATCGGCCGCGTGGTGCCGATTAAAGACATCAAGACCTTCATTCGCGCCTGCGGCTTGCTGAAGCAGACCACGCCGGAGCTGAAGGCCTACATTATCGGCCCGACGGACGAAGACCGCGAATATTATCAGGAATGCCTGAACCTCGTTCAGCTGCAGGGCCTCGACAATAACGTGGTGTTCACCGGCCAGGCCAACGTGGAAGATTACCTGCCCATGCTGGACGTGCTGGTGCTGACCAGTATCTCCGAAGCACAGCCGCTGGTGATGCTGGAAGCCGGTGCAGCGGGCATCCCCATCGTGGCGACGGATGTTGGCGCGTGCCGCGAACTCATCGAAGGCACGCCGGAAGAAACGCCCGCACTTGGTGCCGGTGGTATCGTAACGCCGCTGGCGTCGCCCGCCTCCACCGCCGATGCGATCTACACCCTGCTCTCCGACAACGAGCTGTACGAGAACGCCTCCGGCGCCATCGCAGCGCGCATGGAGCATTATTACAACGAGGCCATCCAACAACAGGCCTACCGCAACCTCTATGCGCAATATCTGCGCCGCGCCTAATGTAAGGAACGAAACCCATGGCTGGTATTGGATTTGAACTGAATAAACTCGCCCGTCGCGACGACCTGCTGGGCATTGCCGGTGCCTACCTGCATTCGGCCTTCGCCATTGCGGGCCCGTGGCTGTTCACGGTGATCGCGCTGGCCTTCACCACCTACATGTATGGCGGCTCCGACTCGGCCGAGCTGCTCGATTTCCGCGGCGTGATCGTTTACAACTTCTCGTTCTCGCTGGTGCTTTCCGCGCCCGTCTACTTCATCATGACGCGCTACCTCGCGGATCAGATCCACGTGAAGAACGTGACCCCGGTGCCCACCGTGCTGCTGGAAAGCATGGTGCTGGTGTTCGCCTGCAACCTGCTGCTGGCCATCTTCTTCTACGCCATCTACTTCGAAATGCCGCTGGGCCTGCGCCTTGCGGGCTTCTCGAACATGTTCCTCATCGCGGGCGTGTGGCTGCTGTCGGTGTACCTCACCGCGCTGAAGGACTTCTCGGCCGTGACCTGGACCTTCATCATCGGTATGGTCATCGCCGTGCTCGCCGCTGAATACCTGAGCGAATACGGCGCCGCGGGCATGGTTTCGGGCTACAATATCGGCCTTGCCATCATCGTGTTCATGCTGACGGGCCGCATCTTTGCGGAATACCCGTATCG
>QFOX01000074.1 GCA_003241645.1 Azospirillum brasilense
AGGTCGAGAACCTCGACGACCTGAAAGGCATGTCGCGCACGCACCCGCGCGCGGCGTTGTTCATGCTCATCATGATGTTCTCAATGGCGGGCATTCCGCCGTTCGCCGGCTTCTACGGGAAAATGTTCGTGTTCATGAGCGCCATTCAGGCGGAGCTCTACATCCTCGCGGTGGTGGGCGTGCTCACCAGCGTGGTGGCGGCGTTCTACTACCTCAAGGTGGTGAAGCTCATGTATTTCGACGAGCCGGTGCTGGGCCTCGAGCGTTACGTGCCGTTCGTGAGCAAGGCGACCCTGTTCATTTGCGCGCTTGTGACCGGGCTTTTCTTCCTCTATCCTTCGGTGCTGCTTGATGCAGCCGCGAACGCAGCCGGAGTGTTTTTGGACAATGCCGAAGTCCCTTGAGAGTAAGCTGATCGAAGATTACCACCTTCTTTCGTATGACGTGCTCGACAGCACCAACGAAGAGGCGAAGCGCTTAGCCGGTGGCGGCGCCAGCCATGGGGCGGTGATCTGGGCGAAGCGCCAGCAGGCGGGCCGTGGCCGCATGGGCCGCGAGTGGGTCTCGGCCGAAGGTAACCTGTTCGTCTCCATCCTGCTCAGCCCGGAATGCGACCTTGCGACCTGCTCGCAGCTCTCGTTCGTAGCGGCCGTGGCCGCGGCGGAAACGCTGGAAGGCATCGTGCCCGACCAGCAGGAGATCGCCTGCAAATGGCCGAACGATATCCTGCTCAATGGCCGCAAGCTGGGCGGTATCCTGCTGGAATCCTTCACCACGCAGGAACCCTCGGGCCGTGAGTGCCAGTGGGTGGTGGTGGGTGTTGGCATCAACATCGACAGCTTCCCCGAACATGTGATGTTCCCAGCTGCCTGCCTGCGCGATGCGGGGGTGGAGATCATCTCGGCGAAGATCGTGCTGTCGCGCTTCATTTTCAATTTCATCAGCCATTACGATGCATGGGTGGGGGCTGGCTTCAAGCCGGTGCAGAAAGCGTGGCAAAAGCGCGCCTACCGCCTTGGCCACGAGGTTGAGGTCATCATTGGCGAGAAGAAGATCACCGGCGTGTTCGACGGCATCGACGCGGCCGGGCGGCTGCTGGTGCGGGCCGAATCCGGGGCCATCACGGGCATTTCCGCCGGTGACGTGTTCTTCAAGGAATAGGCCGTGCTGCTCGCCATCGACATCGGCAATACCAACATTGTTTTCGCGCTGTGCGAGGGCGACACCACGCACGCGCAATGGCGCATCCGCACGGAAGTGCACCGCACCGCCGACGAATATGCCGTGTGGCTGTTCGCGCTGATGCGCGGCAAGGGTTTCGAGCCGTCGGTCGTCACCGCATCCATCGTGTCGTCCGTGGTGCCGGACGTGAACTTCGCCATCAAAAGCTTCGTGCGCGGGTACCTGTCGTGCGAGCCGCAGGTCATCACCGGCGGTGAGATCGACCTTGGCATGCCGGTGCGCATCGACAATCCGCGCGAGCTGGGTGCCGACCGCCTCATCAACGCCTACGCCGCATGGGCGGAACATAAACAGGCGCTCATCGTGATTGATTTCGGCACCGCCACCACGTTCGACGTGGTCTCGGGCAAGGGCGAATATCTCGGCGGCGTCATTGCCCCCGGCATCAACCTGTCGCTGGAAGCGCTGCGCGCCGCCGCGGCCAAGCTGCACGGCGTGGCCATTGCCCGCCCGCAAAAGGTCGTGGGCACCAACACCACGGGCGCCATGCAGGCGGGCATCTATTTCGGCTATACCGGCATGATCGAAGGCATCGTCACGCGCATTCAGGCCGAACGCGGCGAGCCGTGCAAGGTCATCGCCACGGGCGGGCTTGCCCCGCTTTACGCCGAAGCAAGCAGCATGATCGATTTGGTCGATGCTGACCTGACCATCCGCGGCCTGTGCCGCATTCACCAGAAACGGGGCTAAATGGCCATCAACTACAAACAATACGACAACGACCTGCTGTTCGTGCCGCTGGGCGGCAGCAACGAGATCGGCATGAACTTCAACCTCTACCGCTACAAGGGGAAGTGGATCATCATTGATTGCGGCATTGGCTTTGCCGATGATTACCTGCCGGGGGTGGATATTGTCGTGCCGAACATCGACGCGCTGGCCGCCTTCAAGAACGACATTGTCGGCCTCATCCTCACCCACGCGCACGAGGACCATGTGGGCGCAGTCGCCTATCTCTGGCCCGAGATCGGCTGCCCGATTTACGCCACGCCGTTCACTGCTGCCGTGCTGAAGAACAAGCTGGCCGAAGAGGGGCTGAAAGGCAAAGCGAAGGTGCATGAGGTGAAGGCCGGGGAAACCTACCAGCTCGGGCCGTTCGGCTTCGAGATGGTGCCCATTACCCACTCCATTCCCGAAATGCACGCCATTGCGCTGCGCACCGATGTGGGCGTGGTCATGCATACCGGCGACTGGAAGCTGGATGCCGCGCCGCAGATCGGCGTGACGACGGATGAACAGACCCTCGCCAAATATGGCGACGAGGGCGTGCTGGCCATGGTGTGCGATTCCACCAACGTGTTCGTGGAAGGCGAATCCGGCTCGGAGGCCGACGTGCGCACCAGCCTTACCGACATTATCGCGCAGTGCGACCAGCGCGTGGTGGTCACCACCTTCTCCAGCAACATTGCGCGGCTGGAAACGGTCATTCGCGCGGCCGTGTCGGCCGGGCGTTCGGTGGCGCTGGCGGGCAAATCCATCTGGCGCATGGTCGCCGCCGCGCAGGAAGCGGGCTACCTGATCGACGTGCCCGAATTCCTGACCGACCAGCAGGGCATGCAGCTGGCACGCGACAAGGTCGCGTTCATCTGCACCGGCTGCCAGGGCGAATCGCGCGCCGCCCTCTCGAAGATCGCGCGTGGCGAACACCCGGCCATTCGCCTTGCCCCCGGCGACACGGTCATTTTCAGCTCGCGCACCATTCCGGGCAACGAGAAGAACGTTGGCTACATCCATAACCGCATCACCGAGCTGGGGGTCGAGGTCATCAACCACCATAACGGCTTCGTGCATGTGTCGGGCCACCCGGCGCGGCTGGAGCTGGAGCGCATGTACCAGCTGGTGCGCCCGAAAATCGCCGTGCCCACGCATGGCGAGGCGCGCCACATCCGCGAGCATGCGAAATTCGCGCGTGCCCTGCAGGTGCCCACCGCCATCGAGGCCGAGAACGGAAGTATCCTGCGCCTGAACGGGCCGAACCCCGGCGTTATCGGCAAAGAACATACCGGCTACCTCGCGCTGGATGGGAACACCTTCATTCCCAGCGATTCCGGCATCATCCGCACCCGTCGCAAAATTCGCGATGAGGGTTTCATCATCGTGTCCGTGGTGCTGAAGAAGAATCTGGAACTGGCGGGCCGCCCGAAAATCTCGGCCCCCGGCAGCATGGATGCCGCCGAGGACCGCGAGCTGATGAACGCCATGGTCGATGCCGTGGCCGAGGTGGTGGAGCGCGGCAAATGGGCCGGTCGCCTAAGCCAGATGGAAGAGGCCATCCGCCAGCAACTGCGCAAATTCACGCGCGACGAGCTGGGCAAAAAGCCCGTGCTGGATGTGCATTTGCACCAATTGTAGTTTTAGAGGTTTGTCATCCTGAGCAACGCGAAGGATCTGGCACATCTCCGCAAAGAGATGCTTCGCTTACGCTCAGCATGACAATGGCTAAACCGCGGTGGCAATCTGGCGCTGGTGCAGCGGGCCTTCATGCTGCACGCTATTGGCCACGGTGCTGGGCACCTCATCCAGTCCGGCGATCACGCGCGGGCTAATGGGCACGCCGCGCGGCGTAGCAGGGTGGGGGTGTGATTCAGCCACGTCCTTCTGGGCGGGTGCCTGCGTCGGCTCCGTCACGTTGATCTTCATGGATGCCGTGTCCTTCGTGGCCGGAACAGGCGTTTCCGGCAGGATCTCTTTGATCTCGGTCACGGGCGTGTTCTGCAGCGTCTGCTGCGTGGGGGCGGTGGCACCCAGCGCTGCGATCTCCTGCTCATGCGCGCGCACCTGTTCTTCAATGCTTTTCGTGTCGTGCATGGCCATGGCCGATTTATCGAGCCAGCTGCGCACATAGAAACGGTCCAGCCCCATCACGGCGCCGCTGGCACCGCCAAGCGCCGCGCCAACCCCTGCAGCCAGTGCATGCGCAAAACCAAAGCCGAATGCTTCAGTGGTAGCAGCCGCACCAAGCGCTTCAAAAACAAAGTGGCCAGCGAACGCCATGCCCACGGGGGTCATCAGCAGTAACGCCGCGCCAACGCCCAGCGCCGCGCCAACCAGTACCGGGCGCAGGTGGAACATGTGCGCGGGCGGTTTGGATTCATGCTGCTTGGCCAGCAGGTCCTTGATCATGTTGGCTTCGGCGTCGAACTCCGGCGTGTCCGGCAGGTCGTAGTAACGGTCCAGCAGGTAGCGGCGTTTCTCGCTCATCTCGGCGGATTCGGCGGTGATCGCCGCGAACGAGCCGATATTGCCGAAGGTGCTTGCGCCCTTATACAGGCCGAGGCCGCCCATGGCGGGAATGAGGGCGAAGGCCGCGGGGCCCGCCACCAGCGTCAGCGGCAGGGCGACCAGCGCACCAATGCCCGCACCGATGGTGCCGTACAGCGTGCTGCCGCCCACGGTGCCTTGCAGGAAACCCTTATAGCCCGCCGATAGCAACCGGCGGTAATACGGGCTCTGCTCGCTGCTCACGCCCGCGGTGGGCGTAGTGCGCAGCTTCAGCTGGGTGGTGGTCAGGTCAGCCATTACGTTCCAAAAGTTAGCCTATTTCTACGTTGTTATCCTACCATAATGGGCGCCAGGGATTGTGAACATTCTGTGACATTTGGCCAAAACCCTGCTATGAACGCGGCCATGAGCCTGTTCGAATTGATCCTCGTTTACATCATCAGCTGGTGGCTGGCGCTGTTCATGGTGCTGCCCTGGGGCGTGCGCATGGCGGCATCACCCGGTGCGGGGCATGCGCCGTCGGCCCCGGTGAACCCGAAGCTGCGCAAAAAACTGCTGATCACCAGCCTGCTGGCCTTTGCGGGCCCGCTCATTGGGCTGGGTATTTCGGCCGCCCGCGCCGAGCCTGCAGGCATCTACCATGCGGGCAGCAACGACTGCGCACCCCCGGCCGACATGGCGGCGGATGCGTCCATCAACGCCACCGACAGCGACGCGACCATGGGCGGCACGGCGGATATGGGGCAGGTGCCCACCTTTTTGGATGCGCCCGCCAGTGACTACACGAACAACGATGCCATTCGCGAGCGCGCGCCTTTTAGCAACGTGCAGCTTGGCGTCATCACCACTGATACCGCCACCGGGGAAACCCGCATGAACGGCCAACCCATCACCGCGGCGGGCAGCAAACCCGCGCACTGCCCTTAAGGATTCCTCATGAAATACGTTCTTAGCCTTGCATTGCTCACCGTTCTGGCAGGTTGCGCCGGCGGCCCGCAGAACCCCGAGATCGGCTATTGCGCCAGCTACGGCCTGAAACCCGGCGATGCCGAATACCAGAACTGCCATGCCTTCTATTACGAGCAGGAAGCGGCCTTCGGCCGCGACCGCGCCATCTGTGAAGCCGAGGCCGATGGGCTCTACCCGCGCAACCTTTACAGCCGCCCCAGCTCGTACCCCGTGCGCCGTTACGGCATGCGTGGCGGCTTCCCCCGCACCGAGATGGTGCATGTGGGCGCCGACTACCAGCACAACGCACAGCTCGATAATTTGCGCATGCGCATCATCGAGCCGTGCATGCAGGTGCGCGGCTGGAATTCCGGCAGCGTGTGGACGGCGGGTCGCCACCCGGTGAACATGTATCCGCTGAACAAGCCGAAGCCGCTGCTGAACGATAAACTGCCCTGGCAGAAATAAGGCGAAAAACCTGTCGATAAGCCAGCGTGGGCCATTGCAATTTCGCGGGCCTGCGCCATAGTGCGCGCTCAACGAACGGAGAGCCTGCGCCATGCGCCTTAGCCACTATTTCCTGCCCCTGCTGAAAGAAGACCCCAAAGAGGCGCAGGTGGTGTCGCACAAACTCATGCTGCGCGCGGGCATGGTGCGCCAGCAGGCCGCAGGCCTGTATAGCTGGCTGCCGCTGGGCCTGAAGGTGCTGCGCAACATCGAGCGCATCGTGAACGAAGAACTTGAGAACGCGGGCTGCGTGCCGCTGCTCATGCCCACGCTGCAACCCACCGAACTGTGGAAGGAATCCGGCCGCTACGACGCGCTGGGCAAAGAGATGCTGCGCTTCAAGGACCGCGCCGACCGTGAGCTGCTCTACAGCCCCACCAACGAGGAAATGGTGGTCGATATTTTCCGCGGCTACGTGAAAAGCTACAAACAGCTGCCGCTGAACCTGTACCAGATCCAATGGAAATTCCGCGACGAGGTGCGCCCGCGTTTCGGCGTCATGCGTGGCCGTGAATTCCTCATGAAAGATGCCTATTCGTTCGACGCCACCGTGGAAGATGCGCACAAGGTCTATGCCCGCATGTACGACGCGTACCACCGCATCTTCAAGCGCCTTGGCCTGACCACCGTGGCCGTGAATGCCGATTCGGGCGCCATTGGCGGCAGCCTGAGCCATGAATTCCAGGTGATTGCCGATACCGGCGAAAGCGCCGTGTATTACGATGCGCGGTTCGACGACATCCGCGCCGGCAAGCTGGAGATGAGCGGTGAGGAAATGCGCACGCTCTACGCCGCGGCCGACGAGCAGCACAAGCCGGATGCCTGCCCCATTCCGAAAGAGCAACTGCGCGAGGCGCGCGGCATCGAGGTGGGGCATGTGTTCTACCTTGGCAACAAATACAGCAAGGCCATGGGCGTGACCGTGACCGGGCCGGACGGTAAAGAGATCACGCCGGAGATGGGCTGCTACGGCATCGGCGTGTCGCGCCTTGTTGGTGCCATCATCGAAGCCAGCCACGACGATGCGGGCATTGTGTGGCCCGCCAGCGTCGCCCCGTTCGATGCGGGCGTCATCAACCTGCGCCCGGGCGATGCGGCCTGCGACATGGCGTGCGAAAAACTCTACATGCATTTGAAGGCCGCCGGGCTCGACCCGCTCTATGACGACACCGACCAGCGCGGTGGCGCGAAGTTCGCAGCGATGGACCTGATCGGCCTGCCGTGGCAGCTGACCATTGGGCCGCGCGGTGCCGAAAGCGGCATGGTGGAAGTGAAATGCCGCCGCACCGGCGAGAAAAGCGAAATTTCCATGGAAGAGGCGGTGAAAAAAGTCGTCGCTGCCCGCAAGGCGGCCTAGCGCATGGCCTTCACCCATCCAGTCGAACGTTTACTTGCATGGCGCTACCTGCGCGCGCGCAAACGCGGCGGCTTCATTTCGCTCACCACGTGGTTCGCCATGATCGGCATCATGCTGGGTGTGGCCACGCTCATTCTCGTCACCTCGCTTATGAACGGCATCCGCGACGAGATGATGTCGCGTTTCCTTGGGCTGGATGGGCACATCACCATCTACAGCGCGCAAGGCGCCGTCACGGATTATGACGCCGCCACGGCCTATGTGCGCAAAGAGCCCGGCGTAGCCAGTGCGACCCCGCGCGTGGAAGGGCAGGTCATGGCGACCGCCAGCGGTGCGGCGCTTGGTGCGCAGGTCATCGCCACGCCGTGGGAGGCGTTCAATAAGCGCAGCCTGTTCAAGGACGCGCTGGTGGATGGCGATTTCGACGGCCTGCGCGACGGCACCGGCGTGGTGCTGGGCGAACGGTTGGCGCGTAACCTACGCGTGAAGCCCGGTGGCTCGGTGACGCTCATTTCCCCGCAGGGGCGCAGCACCATTGCCGGGTTCATACCGCGCATGAAGACCTACCCCGTCAGCGGCATCATCAAGCTCGGCGTGCATTCGCTGGATGGTGGCATCATCCTCATGCCGTTCGAAGAGGCGCAGGTCTATTTCCGCCTCGTCGGGGCGGATGAATCCACCATGGCCAGCAACATCGAACTGTTCGTGAACGACACCGACGATGCCGACGATATTGCCCGCAACCTGCAGCAGAAGCTGGGCAGCGAAGCCCGCGTGCTCAGCTGGCAGCAGACCAATGCGCAGGTGTTTGCCGCGCTGGCGGTGCAGCGCAACGTCATGGTCGTCATCCTCGCGCTCATCGTGCTGGTGGCGGCGTTCAACATCATCTCCAGTCTTGTGATGCTGGTGAACGAAAAACGCCGCGACATCGCCATCTTGCGTTCCATGGGGGCCACGCGCGGCAACGTGCAGCGCGTGTTCATGCTGGCGGGCACATGGATCGGCCTTGCGGGCACGCTGGCGGGGCTGGTGTTGGGGCTGATTCTGGCCGCGAACATCGAGGCGCTGCGCCGTGGCGTGGAAGCGCTCACCGGCCAGCCCATCCTCATCGAGAATATCTACTTCCTTTCGACGCTGCCGACCAAGACCGACCCCATGGAAGTGCTCACCATCGTGCTGGTTTCGGTGGGGCTGTCCTTCGCGGCGACCATTTACCCGGCGCGGCGTGCGGCCAAGCTCGATCCGGCGGAGGCGCTGCGCTATGAGTAACGTGTTGAACCTCGCGGGCATCACCCGCCATTACACGCAAGGCGAAGGCCGCGCGCTGGAAGTGTTGACGCAGGCCAACCTGCGCATCGACGCGGGCGAGCTGGTGGCGCTCATTGGCCCGTCGGGCTCCGGCAAATCCACGCTGCTGCAAGTTGCAGGCCTGCTGGATACGCCGCAGGCAGGCACCATCACCATTGGCGGGGAAGACGCCTCCACCGCCAGCGACGCGGTGCGCACTGCGCTGCGTAACCGCTATATCGGCTTCATTTACCAGTTCCACCATCTGTTGCCGGAACTGACCGCGCTGGAGAAC
>QFOX01000075.1 GCA_003241645.1 Azospirillum brasilense
AATATAAACCCCTCAAATAGCCGTTTATTAATGAGTCGCTGAAAAAGGTTGCATCCACCATCCGGCATCAGCATAGTCTTGTTCAAGGGTGCTTCCACGTCGCCCGGCAGATAAGAAACAAAAGCAGCTTTGCTGCACGCAAGTAGGGTTTATGCAAGAATTCTCCGTCGCTTTTGGTCGTGTTTCCCGTGCAACGTTTTCGGCCAATCCTGAACTGAAGACCCATATCACCGACCTCGTCGGTCGCGCTTACTTTAACCTCCACAACACCCAGTTCAGCCACGCCGAGAACGGCTGGGCGAACGCCATCGTCGCCGCGGCGCTGCAGCTTTGCATGGATAGCCGCGTGCAGAAACTCTCCACGCGCGAGCTGATCCACCTGTTCGAGAACATGATCCGCATCAGCGAAGAGCACCTGCGCGAAGCCAAGCGCCATGCGGCCATGGCCAGCAACGTGTTCTACCTGAAGGAAACCGCGCTGGATGCCGCCATGCATGAGCATGACGAGATCTCGGCCTTCCACCACGCCGCCACCACCGTCATGGGCCTTGCCCATACCGGCCGTGTGCGCACCCGCCCCAGCAACGACAGCGCCGCCTAGGCCTACCTAACGAAGCGCCGCCTGCGCCCGCGCCACGGCATGCATCAACGCGTGCATCGTGTCGGGCGTGGCGTGCTTCACCACGGTCACGTTCGCTTCCGCATTCGCCGGTAGCGTCACCAGGCTGATCTCCCACAATTCAACCGCTAGCAGCGCACGCACCCCGGTTTCGGGGTCGCGTTGCGCCTGCCGCGCCTGATACCCAATGCTCAAGCCCCGAATGGCCCCGGCCTTCAGCAACGCATGCGCCTCGCGGGCTTTTTCCACTTCCATCAGCAACCTGCCCTGCACGAACAGGCCGCGCGCATCCTCGAACAATTGCTCGATCACGCCGATCGGGTGCTCCCACGCATGCTGCCACAACAACTGCACCGGGCTGGCGCGATCGCGCAGCGTATCGCGGAACGCACCGGCACGCACCACGTCGCGCTGGTTGTCCACCACGTCGAACACGCTGGCGTAGCCTGCGAAGCGCCCCGCCTCGCTGATGGATTTGATCTCCATCACGCCACCATGCTGGCGCACGGGCGTTTGTGTTTTCACCTGCTTCATGCGGCATCTCCCAGCCCCAGAAGGCGGCGCTTTTCTTCAGCGCTCAGGAAATCCGCACGGGCAATGCGCTCCCAATATGCGTCACGCTTCGCCGCCAGCGCCGGGATCGCATCCGTATCCGCCTGCAACGTCAGCCCAAGCCCGAACATGGGCGCCAGCCAGTTATTCAGCGCATCGGTGAATTGCTCCACCAGCGGCAACACGGTCTGCTCCCACAAAGCAAGCCGCGCTTCCTGCAGGTTCGCATAGGTATTATCGCCGGGAATGCCCAGCAATTGCGGCGGCACCCCGAACGCCAGTGCCACGTCGCGCGCGCTGGAATGCTTGATCTGCACGAAATCCATATCCCGCGGACTGTGGCTCATTTCTTTCCACTCAAGCCCCCCCTCCAGCAGCAGCGGCCTGCCCGCATTCGCCGCGCCGGCGAACTGCTCATCCAGCTGTTGCCGCAACCGGCTGAACTGCACCTCGCTCAGGCTGGTGGGCTGGCCATCGGCCGCTTTCACCATCAATGCCCCGGTCGGGCGCGCCCCGTTCTGCAGCAGCGACTGGTTCCACGCCGCGCACTGGTTATGCTGGTCAATACTATACGCCGCCGCCTCCATGGGCGACATGCCATACCAGTCATCCAGCGGGTGCATGGCCTTCACATGCAGCACGCGCGACTGGCCGCTGATCGCATCCACCGGCATATCCACCGCGCGCTGGTCAATGCTGTAACGGTACGCTTTGGGAATGCCACCATGCCCCGGCACGATCGCCACGCGGTCCGGGCGCAGCACGTGCAGCTCCAGCGGCGCTTCGCCGCGCGGCCCCACCGCATGCAGGAACGCATTTCCCGCGATCAGCCGGTGGGTGAACAGCTGTTCGCACAGCTCGGTGCTGCCTTGCAGCGGGTTGGGGCGGTCCAGCAGGTCCAGCAGCGCGTGCTGTTCCAGAAAGCGGCTGCCGCCGCGGCGTTTTTCGCTCAGTTTCCACGGCACGCTTGCCGCAGCACTGGCCACCATGGCGATGCAGCGATGCGCAATGACATTGCGGCGATAGCCTTCGTCGGCGAATTTGGCGTAATCACGGCGCATCCACACCGGCTGGCCAAGCGGCACCATAAATGCCGAACTTGCGGGATAATGTTTTACTTCCGCCGCCTGCGGTGCAGGCAGCACCGCGCGACGCGGCCATGCAAACCAGCGCGCCATAGAACATCCATTGCTAAGGGTGAGTGCGAATGGAGGCGGCATCAGCCACACGAATTCCATTCTACATTTACCGTTCTACGCGCGGTGGCGCATGCCCGGAAGGGGGGAACCGAAAAAAATTTTAGCGCTGGGTCGCGCGGGCTACGTCCTGCACCGCGCCATCATACTGCGCTGCTGCGGCGATCACAGTGGCATCGGGCGTTTGCAACTGCCCGTTCGGGGTCGTCTGGAGTTCGATTTTTTGTGCCGCCAGCGCCTGGCCGTTCGGCGCGGCACTGTTCTGTGCATCGTTGCGCGCATTCTCTTCTGCGGTACTGCGCAACGAACTGTAGAACGCGATCGATCCGCTGAACACGCCGAACACCACGGCGCTCACTTTGCGCCCCAGCCCGGCGGCGAATCTGCCTTCGCCCGCCTTGGCCAGTACGCGGCCAGCCGCCGCACCGATCAGGCCAAACACCGCCCCGCTAAGGATGGCCTGGCCCAAATTGCCGCTATCGATGCGCACCGTCGCTTGTCCGTCGGTCGGCGCAGGCGTCTGCACTGTTGGGTTAGTCGTGTCCATTCTGCGTAGAATACCACGCAACGAACATACGGACTGTGAAGATTCTGTGACAGCTAAACCCTTCGTATAAAAGGTTTTGCATGCAATTGCTGGCCGCGGACCCAGTTCAAATACTGGCTCAGCGCATCCACCATATCGTCATGCGCCGCGTCGGGAAATCCCAGCAGTTGCTTCTGGAAATCCGCCAGCCATGGTGCATCCGCTGGCAGCTTCACCTTTCCCGCTTCCAGCATGGGGCTCACCCGCAGCAGCCGCGCCTGTTTGTCGCCCTGCGGCTGCTGGGCGATCCACGGCCAGTCCGATTCATGCCGCAGGTCCTGCAACAGCGACTGGCCGCTGGCCTTGTCTTCCACCAGAATGGCCTCCGGCGCGTAGCGTTCGGCCTGCGCCAGCATGAACCGCTTCAGCGCGGGGTATTCCATGCGCACCTCCTGCACGTCGCGCACGTAATGCACCCCGTCCAGTTCCTGCATGGTCAGGCACACGCTGGCATCGTGCTGCGCGCCTGCTTTAATGCCCGTATCCCAGCTTTGCACCGTGCGCCCGCCTTGGGGCAGCTGCGTATAGCGCGGCAGCCACGTGGACGGAATCACCTGCCCCGCCTGCGCAACGGGTGCCTGCTGGTACTGCGCGGCGTAGTTCAGGCTTCCCAGCTCGGTCGCGGTGCGTGCCAGCAAGGCAGCAGGCTCGCGCGCGGCGTGCAGCACTTCGCCCGCTTCACGCACATACTGCCAATCCCCGCACTGAATTTGCGTGCGCGTGGGCGCGGTCGCGGGCAGGCAGAGATGCTCCCACCCGCCCTTTTCCAGCAGATAACCCGATAGGTCCTGCGCGTGCAGCCGCTGCATCACCACCACGATCGCACCACGCTGCTTATCGTCCAGCCGTGTGGCGAAACTATGGTCGAACCATGCATTCGCCGCGTCGCGCTGCGTGCGGTGGTTGGCCTGCAGCGGGTTCAGCGGGTCATCCACGATCAGCACAGTGCCCCCCTCACCCACCGCCGCCCCACCGACCGATACGGCAAGCCGGTGCCCGCGCTTAGTGGTCACGAAACGCTCTTTCTCGTTCTGGTCGTCGCTCAACCGCGTTTCAGGGAACACGCGCTGATACCACGCGCGCTGCATCACCAGCCGGCAATCGGTGGAATGCTTGGTGGCCAGCGACTGCGCGTAGCTCGCCGCCATGATGCGCCGCTGCGGGTCATGCCCCAGCAGCCACGCGGGCCACGCCACCGATACCAGCGTCGATTTCATCATGCGTGGCGGCAGGTTGATGATCAGCCGCGTGATATCCCCGCGCGCGCAGGCATGCAGGTGCGCGGCCATCGCGTCGATATGCCAGTTATGCAGGTAATGCACGCCCGGCGAAACACTCGCCACCACCCGCCGGAAGAACAGGTCAAAGCGGCTGCGGCAGGCCTCATCCAGCGCACGCTGCCAATGGGTTGGACTGGGTAATGTCATCAAACCGTCATCCCTTCTGAAATGGTTTTTGCTACACTTGGGGTCATGAACACACGCGCCCGGAACATTCCGCCCATCAGCCTGCCCGGTGTCACCGGTGGCCAGCATGTGGCCAGCGGTCAGGCCGATCACGGGCTCGGCCGTAAGCAGGATTTTCTGGACACGCTCGCCGCCAAAGCGGTGGAACAAGGTCTGGACCCCGCCACCGTGCTGCCGCAGAACGCAAAGCCCGAGGCGGAAAGCGAAGGCGGTGCCGCCAGCAACGCCATCGACATTCCGGTGCATAAACTGCTGCTCGAGCGGTGGGACCACGCCCTCGCCAGCTTCTACAGCACCGACGACCCGGCCAAACGCGAGGCGCAGGAACTGGCCGAAAAAGTCGTGCGCGATACGCTGCGCGAACTGGTCGCGCCGGAAGCGATCCTGTTCGTGCCGCCCGATGAATTCACCCGCGTGCGCCTTGAACTCACCAAGCTGGCCGAAGAGATGATCAAAGAGGCGCAAGGCCTTGCGCACAAGCATTGCAAAAAGCTGCCCGTGAACGAAGAAACCCTCAAGCGTGGCCTGCGCCGCGACCTCACCGGCCGCAAGTTCCGCGACCGCCACAACGCGCTGTTCCACTACCCCGGCATCCAGCAATGCGCCCCGGAAACCGGCATTGCGCCCGTTGCCGCCATCGATGGCAAGTATGGCAGTATTGGCGCAGAGCATGGGCGTTATCGCGCCACATCGGCCGTCGGGCCGTCGTAACGCTTGCATCTCCGGGCCGCATCATTATGCTTATGAAAACAAACCAATAGCCCCCCGAGCCCCCGCGCATGGACGAAACACGCCGCTCTTTCGTTGATCAGATCATTGCCAAAAAAGGGCACCTGATCCACAAGCTGAAAGCCAAGGACACCACTGGTCGCTGGGCCTATTATTTCGTGCTGGTCGAAGCGCCGCGTGAGGCTGCTTTCCTCAAATCCATCGAGGGTGACGGCACCGTGGACCTTGAGGAATACGGCAAGGTCATCGCCTCGTGCTACGGCGAAGAACCCAGTCAGGAAGTGAAAGACTACCTCAAAGAAAAATACGGCTTCGAGGTTTAGTCTTGCCTTGCCGTGATTGCCCTTCAATCATGGCCCCATCTGTGGTATGGTTTGCGAATGGTTGCTACTAGCGCGCAATATAATTTCACCAGCGTGATCGAGGAATTCCTTGCGTTGAAAGCCATGGAAGGCCCCCATGGCGAAGCACTGCGCCAGCAGGTGCGCGAACGGGCGCAGGCATTGTTCTCCCATCCGGACGTGCGCTACATGCCCGCCTTCAAGCTGCTCGACCTGCTTGCCGAAATGGTCAACCTCGCCACTGCCATCAGCGATGAGGGACAACTGCGCCGCACGGAAGCCACTGCCCTGCTCAACTCACACATCAGCGACCACGCGCCGCTGGTGATCGATTTCCTGCTCGAGGCCGCGGTCGAACGCGCACGCTACGCGCCCATGATGCTCGCGCCCACCAGCGCCGACGGGCTGGCCTACCGCAACCTGCTTCTGCAAAAACGCTGGGAAGCCATGCTCACCGCCCATCAGCAGCTCGTGCCCTTACCCGCGCCATGGGTCCAGTCGGTCAGCGCCGTGGTGGCAAGCGCCATTCAGGCACCAACCTTCGCCCATTACCGCATTGGCCCGTTGCTGCAGCTTTTTGCTGAAATGCTCAGCCAGGCCCGCCAGTTGCATGAAACGGCCACCCCGGTCGAGCAATTGGAAAAGCGCATTGGGCCGCAAAGCGCGCTATGGAAGCGCTACATCCTGAAAGCCGCGCGTTACCGCGAACGCGAAGAAAGCACCGCGCATGAAGGTGCACTGCCCGCGCAAGCGCGCATGCCGGGCGTCACCTTGCCGGCGAAGCATTCGCTGCACTAGCATCCGCCAGCCAGGCACGCAGTAATTTCATTTCCTCATCGTCCATCATCGCGGCGTCCGAAATGCTGGGCACAGGCTGCCCATGCTGCAATTCCGCCAGCAGTTGCACCAGCTTCTGCAGGTTCACCACCGCGCTGTCCTTCGCGCCGAACAGGCGCAGCCATTGTTCACTGCGCTCCGGCTCATCGGATTGGATCTCGCGCTCCATCACATGCAGCAGCACCTCCACCAGTTGGCGCGTGCGCAGCCACACATCGTCATGCGGTTGCTCATTCTTCGTTTTGCGCGATCGCCGCTTGGCGGCCGCGGCGCGGGGCGTGGGTTTTCTCGTCACCACAGGCGTCTCACTCGTTGGGGGGAACGCTGCCGGCAGCATTGGCAGACTACCATTTCAGCCTGTCACGCCCTGCCAGCACCGGGAAGCGGGCGCGCCAAAAAATTATTAAGTTGCCGGTTGAGCGATACTGAATTAACACAACCAAAGATTGTTAACCCGGTTGTATCCTCGTGTTTGCCGCCTTTTCCCGCGGCATCTGTATTGCTCCCTTCCGCTTCTGCCACTCGGCTGTGTACGTACCACCCACCCATAGTGAGCCATCATGATTGCAGTGAACAGCACGTCGCCTAACGCCCTCTCCTGCCCCGATACCCGTGAACACGGGTCCTTTGCCGATCACGAACCCAGCCTGTGGCGCGCCGTGATCACGCAGGCGTTAATGGATGCTGCCACCGCCTCACGAAAACCGGAAGCCCGGCGCATCAAGGCCGAGGCCGTACGCTGGCTGCTTTCTCCTTCAGAGGATTTTGATACCGTGTGCGACCACGCCGGCCTCGACCCCGATTATGTGCGCAGCCGCGCCATTGCCGCCATGGAGCGCAATTGCGTGTGGCGCCTGCCCGCCGGGCAAGGCTGGCGTGCGAAAGCACGCGAACAGGCATTGCTTCAGCCCGCCGAATAATCGAGGTACCCCATGGCATTCACTTCCCGTCGCGGGCGGCCCCCGCGCGCGCCCGAACCAATGGACAAAGGCACGCCGGAATTGCGGCAGAAGCACCGGTCCGGCCTCACACTGGAACCTATTGATCGATGCTTGTCGCAGCAGCTGATCGATGCGCAGCAGCACCGTGCCGCGCTTCACCTGCGCTGGTTGCACACGGTGCGCTATGGCGCCCCGGTGCTAAGCACCCGCTATCAGGATCGCATCAGCACCAGCGCAGAGCCCTTCCCCGATTCATGGCGGGCCGCACGCGAGGAAGAATACCGCGGCGCGCTCGTCATCCTGCGGCAGTGGCATGCGCACGACCTGGTGTTGCGCGTGGCGGTCTATCATGAGACCGCGGCCTTCATGCATGCCACGCTGCGCCAGCGTGCATGGCACGAACCTGCCCTCGCACAGGCGTTGGAAGCCCAGCACCAGCGCCTATGCGCAGGCTTGCAGGCGCTTTGCGAGCATTGGTGGAACCCACCTGCGGCAACTTCACCACACCAGCCATAAAATACTTTATAAATTTGAACTAAATCACCGACGAAAGTTGCGTGCGAACCGCGGATTAACTTTGCTTCAGCGGTAATGTTCTGCTATGTAGGAAGGTAGCTGGGTGATCCAGCGTATGTCCGTGCTTAGTTGACCATATACTGGTTTTTAATGCGCGAAGTTTCATCGTCTAAAGGAGAATACCATGACGAAATTTGTTAAATCGTTCCTCTCGAACGAATCCGGTGCAACCGCAATCGAATACGGCCTGATTGCTGCACTCATCGCTGTTGCTGCGATCGTTGCCATGGGCACCATCGGCACCAACCTGAACAAGACCTTCCAGAACGTTGGCGGCGAGCTCGCCAAAGGTTCCAACTAGTTTCATGCTAGTTTAAAAAGAGTTGTGGGTAGCAGCGAAAGTTGCTACCCACTTTCTTTATGAAACGTTTTTTCCAGTGCGAGCGCGGCGCTACCGCGATTGAATATGGCCTGATCGTTGCACTGGTCGTGCTGGTGATGGTGGTCGGCCTTTCTGCACTGGGTGGCGGCTCCACCAGCCTCTTCGGCACCACCAGCTCCGAAGTCACCAAAGCCACCTCTGGCGTGAACTAAACTTCCCCCTCCCCGTTTTTTGCCATTTATTGGCCGCGCAACCACAGCTCGCAAACATTTGATTAAAACTTTGTGCATTTGCGAAGAATGCAGTATGTTTTGCGTAGCTGGAATGCCAGCGTATGGATGTGATGACTGAGCCGCACTCAAGCACACATTATTTATTGATCGAAGGGGAGATCTACCAATGACTAAATTCGCTAAATCGTTCCTCGCGAACGAATCCGGTGCTACCGCCATCGAATACGGCCTGATCGCTGCACTTATCGCCGTAGCCGCGATTGTTGCCATGGGCACCATCGGCACCAACCTGAACAAGACCTTCACCAAC
>QFOX01000076.1 GCA_003241645.1 Azospirillum brasilense
TACCGCCCGCTATGAAAAAACGACCATCATCGACGGTGGCGTTCCCAAGGACGTGGTCTATTACGCGATCCGCAAGGAAACGCTGCGCTTTGTCTGCCCAACATGGGATGGGCTGACGGTGCGGATGCTGGCGGGATTCGTCGGCTCGACGGGCAGCGGATTTCAGGTACCGGAGCCGATGCAGCTTATGGTCGAGACAGGCAACCAGTATATCCTCGTCAAAGGCTTCCTCACCCATACGATGCAGACTCCCATCGCCTATGTACCGCATAACGCGGTCATCTATGGCGATGCAGGCAATGCAGGTGAGCGCATCACCAGCGTGGTAGTAACAGGCAACTTCCATAAGGGCTGGGTGTTCGACCGCGAGACCGGCCGGTTTGTCGGGCCGGACAATACGCCGGGGAGCTGGTGGACGGAAAGCCCATTTACGCCTGCAAAAGATATCGACGCGCGCGATAGCTACGTCCTGCTCGCCTATGACAGCGACGAGCCGGACGATGATGGGTTTGCCGTATCGTCGGTCGCGGTGACTACTGAGGCATGGGAAGGCGCGCATGTGGCGGGCTACGACGTGCCGCTACCGGATCACGTGCGCTTCACGGATATTTACGAGCAATGGAAGGGTGAGCGTATTCCGAGCACTGCGCCCGTGACCTTCACGCCGCTGGGGTTTGAGCGCGGCATGATCCGGTTCGAGAAGGACAATCTGCGTGCCGATTACACCCTGCGCGTAGCCATCACCGATGATATCATGGACACACTCGCCACCTACGATATTCGCGGGGTGGAGGTGGATTTAAGCCGTATCAGCGCCGAGGCAGATTTCGAGAATCCTGACCATGTTGAGCGGCTGTTGATCGGAGTGATCGAGAGTTGGGATTACACCGACGGTATCCTGACCCTTACCATCCGGCAGAACCTGATCGACTGGTCGCGTTCCTATCCAAATCGACGCCTGTCGTATTTCTGTCCGTACACCTTTAAGGACTCGCGCTGCAAATACGAAGGGGTGGAAGGGTTTTGCGACAAGACCTTCACCACCTGCCAGTCCTTCGAGAACGATGAGAATTTCGGTGGCTTCAAAACCCTGCCGCGCCTGCAGCGAGGGAAATGGCAGTAATCAGGATTGGGTGCCGAGCTGC
Source organism: Azospirillum brasilense (assembly GCA_003241645.1). Taxonomy (GTDB): domain Bacteria; phylum Pseudomonadota; class Alphaproteobacteria; order Rickettsiales; family UBA3002; genus QFOX01. The sequence continues at coordinate 1,146 of QFOX01000076.1, forward strand.
GCCAGTATCCGCCCACCACGCGCTTCAATGATGTTATAGATGTCGGTGAAGACGGGCGAGCGTATATCCTGCGCCTCCAATGCCTGCTTCAAGGACAAGGCTTCCGCCACCGTCTTGGTCGTCATGGTTTTGAGTTGCCGGTTCAGCGAGGTTTGTGCGGTCTTGGTATCAGGAACCAGTCGGTGCCAATGGCGCAGGAATACTTCGTCCGGCTTATATTTGCTGCCGATTTTCATGGCCATTTTATCTGCCAGATCGGGGTAGATGGCAGTGCTCAATAAATCATAGGCAGGTGCAAGTTCAGGTTTTGCCCCACGGTAGAGCAGCGAGAAGTTCTTGCCGTGCGCATCTGCATTGCCGATGAGGTAGTTGAAAATCACCATCTCCAGCAGCCTGGTTTGATCTGCCGCTGGTCGCGCTGCATGCAGCGCGAGGATATTCTGGCAGCGGGCGATGCTGGGACCACCCTCACGCTCGTATTTGAGTTCGGGCAACACACCCATCGCCTGACAGAAATCTTCCTGATGGATGCGCGTGACCGTACCATCTGCCTGCGTGGTGCGGTCGTAGCGTTCCACGAGGTAGTAAGGCGTATCGTTCACAAAATGAATATCGGCAACGGGAACGTCGAGGCCGACCTGTTTCGCCAAACGCATGCAGAATAGCTCATTATGGGCGCTATCGGCCACGCGGTCGATGATGGGCTTGAGGATATGGGTGGTGGGCTGCCCGCCTTTGAGCAGGACGATCTTGCCATCCACGAATCCCACGGCGAGCTTATCCTGCGCTCCGGCGAGCGACAGGCGGTAGCCATCATCCCCCGCCAGCATCGGGCGGCGCTTGATGAGCGCAAGGATTTCACTCAAGCGCGCATCATCGAGCACTTCCATATCATCGGTGGGGGCGGCAGTCGGTTGTTCGCCTTCCGGATACAGGGCAAGCGCGCCCGCGCACTCGCCGCCCACTTCGCGCAGCAGCGCAAAGGTGTTTTTTTCTGATACGCCGAGATAGGCGGCAAGCCGTGTGCGCACACTCTCTTCGGGGAGCAAGCCGGAGAAGAAGGCGCGCACCTCTTCGCCCTCAAAGGGAGCCTCGCGCAGCGGCAGGGAAAGCGAAATCCCCGTGGCCGCGCGGTGCAGGAAATCCGCATGGTAGGTGAAGGACAATGTCCCCGCTGCCGACTGCGCGAGCTGGCCGGTCAGGTCATTGTTCCAGTAGACATCTAGAATGCGCGCGTTCATAGGGGCTTCCCATCAATCTGAATGGTAAGGCCGAGCATGGCGAGCACCAGCAACACCTTGCCGGTTTGGCAGGATTCCTTGCCTTTCTCTAACTCGCGCAGGAACCGCACCCCCACACCAGTGGTGGCGGAAAGCTCCTCCTGGGTGAGCTTCTGCTGTTTGCGCGTGTCGCGCACCAGCTTGCCTAATGCTTCCATCTTGTTCATAAAATCAACCCTTTCGGGATGATTTTAGCACAAACAAGGTCGAAATCAAAGAAATAAACCCGAACGGGACGATTTCGGGAAAAACAGGATGATTTTACCCTAAATATTCCCGAACGGGATGATTTCAGGAGAATGCCCATGGCCGATTGCCTGCAAGTGATTGCGCACCTGCCCGAAGAGCTGCAAGCGCAGGCGCGCATGCTTAAACAGATGCCGCGCGCCGATGTGCTGCGCATTTTGAAGCAACACACCACCATCATGGTCTTTCGCCAAACCGAGTTGCATGATGGTGATATCGTGCTGTGGCGCGTGCACGATGACCGTTACCATATCTCGCGCTATTCGGCCATCAATGACGGGTTTGTAACCTACGGGGATCAAGGCTGGCATGTCCGGCCCTTGAAGGCGGTCTATGATTTGCGCGGGCCGCGGCCAGATTTTATCGTTCGGGTCTAGCTCGACATTAGCTCATCAACGGTAAAGTCAGGATCGTGCTCGAAATGCTTGTCGGTCAGGGCAGAGAAATCGACCGCATATTGTTTATCATCGATTTCCACGCCTATCGGCTGGAAGCCGGGAACAGAAAGATACGGCCTGCCTCTTTTATCCTTCTCGATTTTATTGGTGTTGATGGGCGGTAGCTTGTTGGGGTTATATTCGTACACGACTGCATTCAGATTGAGCCGCTCAGCACCCTGTGGCAGTTGTCCGATATAATGCAACAGATGCTCCTGGTAGGTGATCTTCACCGACTTGGAAACGATTTCGCGGATACCTGCTTCATTTAGTCGCCACACGGCTCCTGCATCCTTCTCACCTTCAATGGGTATGCGGGCAATGCGGTTATGGCGGCGCACCCGGTAAGGCCCGATCAGGCGTGGCATTTCATAATAGCGCGAGAACCGGAAGGGACGTAATTCCAGCGCATTCAGCTCGTCGAGCAACTGCATGTAGAAGCGCAGGAGCGTATGTCGGCCTGTTGCGCGGGTGCTGGTAAGGGCTTCATACTCTGGCAGTGCATACTTATTGTGGCCGCTTCTGAGGGCTTGCTGCGAACCGATAATTCCCTGCCCAATGACGACAATAAAATCAGGGCGCAGGGTAATATCGGGGAGCTTTGCATCGAGCTTTCTGGCTTGCTCGGCAATGGCCTCCAGACTGCGGTTGGCATCATAGGCCACAATGGCGGTGACGGGCATAGGGTATCCCATTCCGACAGCAAATCCCTGCATGGGCGAGGCAGTGAACGATTCTTTGCTCACGATGGATTTCAGCGAAGCGATGTTTTGATAGGCATCGGCCAGCTCCCCGCTATCCAGATGGGATTTGACGCTGATTGCACCATAGATGCTTTCGATGGGGTAAATCGAATGCGCGGCAGTTTTGATAAGGGTGGGGCAATGCAAGGGATCATAAATGATAATATCCAGCTCACCGCTTTTCTTATTTTCTGGTGAAATGACCGCGCCAGAGCCGATGGCGTAACGCTGGGGAAGGTAATCTTTGAGGAATTGTTTGAGCGCTGCCTCGCGCGCGCTGCCCTTGCCACCTGGATGCCAAATCTCGGCAGTGCGCTGAAACTCTGAAATAAGCTGTTCGCTGATTGATTGAAATATCTTGTGCAAATCCATGGCAGTTCCTCATCCCCTCCCGGCGAAACTTGTATATTGTTGCCTGATCTTTTATAAGCATCAGCAATTATTTCATGTGTTTTAGCATTATGGTTCAATAACGTGAAGATCGTTACAATGGAGTGCCGCTAGAAGAGTGGCAAGTGAGTGGGACTGGCATGAGAAGCCTGGGTTTCCGGATTCCGGCATTAGCAGTAACAAGTGTATTTCTCACATGGCATTTCATGTGGGCATTTTGTGCTTCTTATCCGCCAGCCCATCTGCATTTTGAACGAATGCATGCCGCAATCCTGTTCTCCGGGATGCTGTTTGTGTCCATCGGGGCTGCCATTGGGTTATGTGCCAAATGGAACAGCGCCCAGTCTATCAGAAGGTTCTTACTGTTTTGCATTTTGTTGGGTGTGCTGTGCGAAGTTGTCATGTACGCGATGCCGTACCAGCGCGATTATGCGAATCCATCGCTATGGGATGATTTAAGTTTACGATTTTATATCGGATTGGCAATTTTGATAAATGCCGCGCTTTTTTTACTATTGCCACGCGTGCCTCAAGCCAATGCCCGCCTGCTATTTCTAACCATCCTTACCAGCACTGCCGGAGTTGTGGCAATGCTTCTGCTATGGTCCTATGCCACTGCGTGGGTGGTGCAATGGCGGGTGGTGCAAACGGCAGGGTTGAAACCGTATTGCGTTCAGGTGCGTGGGTATGACGCTAAATATCGTCCTGCCACCACCCTAAGCGACCTTCGAGGGTTTCGGATGCAGGGCAAATGGAACCATGGGGCTACCTCGTATAAGTGGCAGGATTTCCATGCGGTGCTGATCGTGCAGTGGGAAGATGATCTGCATTACTATAATTGGTCGTACCTACGACAAAACTTTGTACCAATTACCAAACGGGCGCAGGAAAATCTTTACCTGCTAAGACCATCCTGCGAACCGACCAGCCATTTTCTTTCAACGCTGAACTAGGCGCATATACTAACCATCGCATGTTGTGGCCGTTACCGCCCGATAAGCACCATCGCTCCCATAGCAATAGCGGCGCTGGCCCATATGTGAATGGCAGGAAATAGTGCAACGGCGTATATTCTGGTCGCGTATTTGTGCCATGGTCGGGCGGCATTCTTTGAGCATCGCCAGAGCGAGAAACAAAACACGAAAGGGTAGATCACGATGAGAATCAATCCCAACCAGCCAACCAGTCCACCAATCCAGCTTTCTCTCAATCCACCCGTCATGACGAAAATGAACCCGATGATAATGCTTGAGAGATAGAGCAAGATTCCCCATCGCCAGAATACAATTCCCAGCCTTTCCTGACCTTTCAGTGATTGCAGGCATGACCGTGCAACGGGGTAGAGAATCTTTCGTTCAAAAGCATTCTGCGTGGCGGCATCATTGTTGGCAGAGATTATGGTGTTCTCAGGAGATTTGCGGCTTCTCCACGTTCTACGCATATCGCGGATTAAGTCTATGATATGCGGTATTCCATAGAGCATGGCAAATAGGCCAACCGCTTTATGCTGGTAATTGAACCCATCGGTATCCATCCGTCCTGTCGCAATCAGTGCGGCCATAATCGCAATGCATACCAATGCACCGATACCCAATATTCTGCTGCTGGGAAGGAGGAGATGGCGAATAATGAACACTGGCAATGTCACAATTGCTAGTCCGGAATAGAATGTGAATACGAGCGTGAAAGGATTGTGGTCGTAAGTGTTCTGTGGATTGTGCTCCCAAGCTAGACTTACCAGCACCAGCCCCGCGATAACCCCCAAGAAAAGTGCGATGATCCCCAGACTGTTAGCTAATGCTCGCATCGTGTCTAGCCGTTACCATTGCAATAGGAGCGTGTATTTTCCAGCTTCCCTGCCTCACTAAAATAGATATCGAGAAAGCAGTAGTCGATCCAAACCATGCCAAGGTCGTAGGAATATTCGTTTTCTTTTGTCGCGTCCGGCTTCCCTAACAACTCAACGACTTCCTCTTTTTTCATACCTTTTCTGAGGTGCTTCCGCTCCAAGTCGGAGGCCATGCACCGACGCGGTGCGGCTTTATTCACGACCTCATCATGGTCATTCATTTGGCGGGATGCTGCCCATATTTCTTTGTTAAAACGGCAGGACTTATCGGTGATGACGTAAGCGGCAGCAGCTAATCCGAGGCATAATACGGCGATGATGGCAGAGGTACGAGTTTTCATGGGTGCTTCTCGTCCCATAGATAAACGGTTATGGCATTCTCGGCGCTAATATCACGCATGCAACGGAATTGATCTTCTAGCCCTTGAAGTTGGACACGTTCTGCCTCTCGATATCCCCAACGGGTCGTGACGTAATCACATTCCTGCACTGCACGCTGCCCCATGGAGGCGAGTGTTGTCTTTAAGGCATCCTGGATGCGCTGGTCGTCAGTTCGTTGCGTTAATTCCTGCGAGTATTCCTTGAATAACTCATCCCACCACATGGCTTCGCGTTCCATGCAGTTTCTGCTAGTTGAGCCAACCGATATGTCTTTCATCACATGGGCATAGGCAGAGGAATCCACGACACATGCCTTCGTAAATTTTCCGATGCAGGTTTCATACAGCTTATATTTGTCATTCGATGACGCGAGGCAGTCGTCCATAAATGATTGCCGCGTTGAATCGGCAGCGTTGGCAGACACGGCTATGCCGCATAAAAATAGAAGGGTGGCTATGCTCGTAATACGCTTCATGTTGCGACCTTGGCTCCTAACATGCCCATCAGTTCTTTTGAATCTTACCATACTTTTCAGCAGTATCAGGCCGGAGCTGCAGACCGATCATTTTGCCATTCTCGAAGACATAAGGGCATACGGGCGCGCGCAGGAATTGCTCAGCAATGTCCTCAGCTAATTCAATTTGCTCATCGGACATTCTCTTTTCCAGTTCTTCCTGTGACACACGTCGCCCGAACATTTTGATTGGTGTCATAGAGGCATGAACATGCGCTAGAATAAGGTTCGGCTCCACCAATGCACGCTCTGCTGGGGTAATGGTAGAATCCTTCAGCCCACCATATAAAGCCGCCAGATAGTGTGAGGAGTAGTAGCCCGCACCATCGCATGACATGCGTTGCATCCAGTAAAGTGACTGCGCATCATCTTGCCGCAAGCCGTAGCTCGCACCTATTTGGACAGGTTGGGCATCAGGAGTTGGGCGATAGCTTTTTTGTGCATACGCTTTTGCTAGAGTGATCTGTGCGCCAGTATGCCCCATTTCGGCAGCCTTGGTGAGATAGGCGACTGCTTGTTGGCCGGTTACAGAACCTTCTTCGCCGCCATAGCTAAAGCGGCGCCACATCAGTTGCATCGCATGCACATCGCCATTATCAGCGGCAGTTTTTATCGTATCAAAGCTATCCTTATACGTAATGCTGGACGGAGGCTGAGGCTTAAAACGTGGGTTTTCTTTCGGCGCGCATGCTGCAAGCGCCAAACAGCCCACTAATAAAGCGATATTTTTTATAACCATCGAACTCCCCCACGGCACTTGGAGCATGGCCTCCATGCTGCGTCGCTATTGATAGCCGTTTTTCTATAAATTTGTAAACTTTACGAGTCTGCCATGCCCCAGATTGCCATTGCTGCTGCCATGGCGGGCAGCACTGCGCTTATGACGGGCGCAACTTTTCTGAGTTATTCCGGGTTTGCTGCGGCCCTTGGCCATGCCGCGTTCGCGGGCGGGCTGTCATTCGTGGCTTCCGCGCTGACTGGCACGCCTTCGACCAGTCCCGGTGGCAGCACGGTACCGCCGCTCGACCATGCGCTGGGGTTCGCGCCGTATCCGCAATACCCCAATTCGGAAATGCCCGTGCCGACCGTTTTCGGCATTGCTCGCCTGAATGGCGCGGTGGTGCATCAACGGGTCTATGGCGGCAATTTCGAGAAGTCGCATTACCTCGTGGTGTTCAGCGAGATCGGCTCCACGCTGGAGCAGCTTTTTATCGACAAATACCGCATGGAGGATTTGCCAAACTACTACACGCGCACCAGCGGTATTCAGGATGAGTTTTCG
>QFOX01000121.1 GCA_003241645.1 Azospirillum brasilense
CTTTGGCAAGCCAGGATCAGCGGTGTTGTTTGATGCTCGATTGAACCATATTCGCACGGCAGCAAAGCTGCGGCCTAACGCTCGCGGTAAGCCGCGCCGCAGTGCGAAGCACGGAGGGCACCCACAAGCGGAGCTTGTGGGCGTCGGCTTGACCACCCAGTTAGGCAACACTGCGAATGCATGGCTACTACATTGTTATGTTGGCAAAGCCAAATGAGAACCCTTGAAGCGCAGCAATGGTTTTCTTCGCTCGAAATGGTTCGTGTTTGATCGCGGGCATTATTTCCACAATAAAGGCTTTAGTGCTTTCTAGGAAGTGCTCCGGAACGTTGAATTCAGCGAGGTTCTCAAAGATGTCTTTATGCCCAAAATGTTTTTCTAGATAAACACGAGCGCTCTGCAACCGGCTTTGCCACTTAAAAATTGGCTCATCCTTAAGATCGTCTGGTAGTTGTTCTGATGGGTGGATGATGGCAGTGCCATGGGCCAGAATATTTCGCAAAACAAAAAGCGTGCTCATTGCCTCTTTCGTCTGAGTACTGATTGTTTTATCGATAGCCAGACCAAGATAGTTGGCGTATTGCTCTTTAAGTCGCTCCCACCCTCCCTGCGCTTCAATTTCAATGAAAAACTTGTTTAGAAGATTTTCCGGTGGAGTTCGCCTGTCTCTTCCGGCCTGTATCCCGGTTTGCATTTGACGCTCGACCTCCTCAGAAACTATCTCTGACAGTATGCTGCGCATTACCCCTTCGACAATTGCTGCGTTCATATTCAAAAGTGCGAAGGTGAAGCAGTAGTTGTTGAAGTTCATCGACGGCACTTCGGCAAGGAGGCCGGCTTTGTGCTCATCCGAAAAAGCCGGTTTGGGATGGTTCTTGCGCTTGTACTGAAGGGCCAGAGTTTCATATGCAAATAGCAGTGAATAACTGGTTTCAAGTCCTTTGTATAGCATGCTGGCTCCTTGGTGGTTCTATTGCCTAACGCTCGCGGTAAGCCGCGCCGGAGCGAAGCGGAGGGCACCCACAGCGTAGCTGTGGGCGTCGGCTTGACCAATTGGTTAGGCCGAGCCCAACG
>QFOX01000004.1 GCA_003241645.1 Azospirillum brasilense
GCACACCCAGTGCGGCGCGGCGCAGCGCGAACGGGTCTTTGCTGCCGGTGGGTTTTTCACCCGCCGCGAACAACGAGATAATCGAATCGAGTTTATCCGCCACGGCGATGATGCTGCCAAGGGCCGTTTCCGGCACCGAATCATTCGCGCCTTGCGGCTTGTAATGCTCGTAAATCGCTTCGGCCACTTCCGGTGCTTCGCCCTGCGCATTCGCGTAGTAACGGCCCATGATGCCCTGAAGCTCAGGGAATTCACCCACCATGCCGGAGGTTAAGTCGGCTTTGCAGAGATGCGCTGCACGACGCACGAAGCGTTTGTCATCCTGAGCAACGCGAAGGATCTCAGCGGATGCTTCGCTACGCTCAGCATGACAAAGCATATCGACCAGCTGGACTGCCAGCTGTTCAATGCGCTGCACTTTCTCGTTCATCATGCCGACCTTGGCGTGGAACACCACGTCGGCCAGTTTTTCGCCCCAGGCTTCCAGCCGGGTGCTCTTGTCCTGCTCCCAGTAGAATGCGCCGTCGCTCAGGCGGGCACGCAGCACGCGGCTGTTCCCGGCGATCACGGCTTTGCCCTCGTCGGCGGTGATCATGTTCGCCACCGCGATGAACTGGTTGGTCAGCGTGCCGCTGGCGTCGCGCAGCGCGAAGTAGCGCTGGTGCACTTTCATTTCCGAAATCAGCACTTCCGGCGGCAGGCTCAGGAAGCTGGCATCGAACGTGCCGAGCAGCGGCACGGGCCATTCGACGAGGCCGGTCACTTCATCCAGCAGGGCCGGGTCGTTCACCACTTCGAGATTGTGGTGCTTGGCCAGTTGGGTGATCTCGGTGGCGATCCAGTCACGGCGGGTCGCGGCATTCACCACCACATGCGCGGCTTTGAGTTTGTCTTCGTATTCTTCCGCATGGCGCAGGTGGATAGCGCCGGGTGCAAGGAAACGGTGGCCATAGGTGGTGGCCGCCGCCGTCAGGTGGCCGAATTGCACGGGCACGATGGCGTCATCCAGCAGGCAGGTGATGGCGTGCAGCGGGCGCACCCAGCGCATGGGGCGGGCTTTGCTGTCGCCCCATTGCATGCTTTTCGGCCAGACGAACGCGGTAAGCGCCGCTTCGGCCACTTCTTTGGCCAGCTCGGCCATGGCGCGGCCCTTCTTTTCGATGCGCGCGAAATAGTACCCGTCGCGCTGCTCGCACTGTTCGGCGGTGAGGCCCACCGCGTTCAGGAAGCCCTGCATGGCCTGCGCGGGCGCACCCACTTTGGGGCCTTTGCGTTCTTCCGAAATATCGGGCTGCACCAGCGGCAGGCCGAACAGCTGGATGGCCAGATGGCGCGGCGATACGAAGGTCCTGACCTCGCCATGGGCGATGCCTGCTTTTTCAAATCCGGCGGCAATGAGGCGCTGCAACTGTTCGCACGCGCCGCGCTGCATGCGCGAGGGGATTTCTTCGGAGAAGAGTTCGAGAAGCAGGGTAGCCATGATTATACCTCGTCATTCCAGCGGAAGCTGGAATCCATGAATGGGTGTGCGCCTGCGGCGCAGTGCGCATGGATGCCGGATCGGCACGCGCTGCGCGCATTGGTCCGGCATGACGGCAGTGTAAGCAGGGTAGCCATTAGTTCGTTTTCGCTTTCGTCGGTTTGCGCGCGGCGGTCGTTCGCGCGGCGGGCTTTTTCTTGGCGCTGACCTGATTGGTCGTGATCTTGCCGGGGCGCGATTTGTTCTCGACCGTGGCGATCTGGTTCTTGGCGTTCACCAGCACCACTTTCGGCTGGTGCTCGCGCGCGGCTTTCGGCTTCATCTGGCAGAAGGCGCAGATGATGACGAGGTCGCCTTTCTTCACCAGATGTGCAGCGGCACCGTTGATGGTGATCTCGCCCGAGCCACGCGGCTTCTGCGATTTGATGGCATAGGTGGTGAGGCGATGGCCGTTGGTGATGTTCAGCACATCCACCTGTTCATGTTCCAGAATGCCCGCGGCTTCCAGCAGCACCGGATCGATGGTGATGGAGCCGTTATAGTCAAGGTCGGCACCCGTGCAGGTGGCACGATGGATTTTGCCTTTCATCATGGTCAGGATCATTCGCTTGCTCCTTGCTCCACGGTGGGAGCGTCCGTTTTTTTCTTGGCTTTTTTACTGGGCGTGGCCGCCGGTTCGGCCGTTGCGGCGGGCGCGACCACGGGCGGGTCCTGCATGTCCGGCGCGACGGCCGCGGGCTCGTTCACGGCGGTGGCGGGGGCTTCCACTTTCGGTGCGCAGTATTGCGCGTCGTTCGCGGCTTTTGCGTCGCGCGCGATCTGCTCGATCACCTTCCGGTCGGCGCGGATGAGGTTACTCACCGTGCGGCTGGTGGTGTAGCTGAGGATGCTGCCCATGTCGCGGCCCGTGGTGGGCTTGATGTTCACTTGCTTCGTGGCGTCCTTCGCATCGGCGATGATGAAGGAATCATCCGGCACGGCGCTCATGTCGCCACCGGCTTTCGCCACGCGGTAGAGGTCGGAGATCTGCAGGTCGGAATAATGTTCGGACAGGAACTTCGCGGTTTCGCGGTTGATGGCGGTGTTGGTCACGCGCTCGCTCACCGCGTTGATGATGTCGGTGCGCGTTTGCTTCTCGCCGCAGGCGCTGCCCGCTTCGGGGGCGATCAGCTCGTTCGCTTCCAGCGACACGGCGACGGACGAACGCGTTAGTTTGGGGTAGGGCGTGAAGAAATGCTCGGCAATGTCGTAGCCCATGGCGAGGCGCTGGTCCTCGGTGAAATACACGTGCTTGGCCACGGTGGGCGCTTGCGGCGTGACCAGTTTGGCCGCGGCGATGCTGGTCGCTTCTTCCTTCAGCTTGGTCGGCAGGCATTCTTCGTTGCTCAACTGGGCAAGGCCACCCGCGAGGCAGTAGGCTGGCTTATACAAAAACTCGCGGCGATCCGCCTCGCCGCAGGCGGCGAGGGTTAAAGTGCTTATTAATAGCCAGATGCGAACTTTCATTTTGTACCCTGTGTACTGGTAGCAGGGGTTGATGTCTGACGTTCTGGTAATCCAGGCGCACAATCTTTCACATTGCCACGACCCATAAAGTCAAATGGGAAGACCGTAGCACCTAAGCAGGTGCTTTCAGGGTTCCTACGTTCATGTCCAACGTACGGGATGCACGCAGTCAGCATTACGCTTATTACGAAAACGGATGTTATGAAGCGGAGTTCCATCTACGCCGCCTCCTGCGTTTGGCTTTGCACCCACGCTTCGCAGCAGGCTTTCGCCATGGCGCGCACGCGGCCGATATAGGCGGCGCGCTCGGTCACGCCGATAACGCCGCGCGCATCCAGCAGGTTGAAACGGTGCGATGCCTTGATGCACTGGTCGTAGGCGGGCAGGGCGAGGGTCGCGCTGCGCGCATTGCTGTGCGCCAGCAGGCGTTTGCATTCGGCCTCGGCGGCATTGAACTGCTCGAACAGCTGCGCGGTGTCAGCCGCCTCGAGGTTGTAGGCGCTGAACTCGACCTCGTTCTGCTTGAACACGTCGCCGTAGGTGAAGTGAGTGGGGAGTGGGGAGTGGGGAGTGGTGGGTGTTGATGCACTGCCTTGCGTAGCGCCATCGCTGCGCGAGCCGCTGGCGGCGGGGGGGAGCGAAGCGTGGGGGGTAAGGCCCCCCTCAGGTACAAAATTCCACCCCAGGTCGTACACATTCTCAACACCCTGAATGTACATGGCGAGGCGCTCAAGCCCATAGGTCAGCTCGCCGGAGATGGGGCTGCATTCGATGCCGCCGACCTGCTGGAAGTAGGTGAACTGGGTGACTTCCATGCCGTCGCACCAGACTTCCCAGCCAAGGCCCCAGGCGCCCAGCGTGGGGCTTTCCCAGTCGTCTTCCACGAAGCGGATGTCGTGCTTTTTGGGGTCGATGCCCAGCTCCACCAGCGAATCGAGGTACAGCTGCTGGATGTTGTCGGGCGAGGGTTTCAGGATCACCTGGAACTGGTAGTAATGCTGCAGGCGGTTGGGGTTCTCGCCATAGCGGCCATCTTTCGGGCGGCGCGAAGGCTGCACATAGGCGCAGTTCCACGGCTTGGGGCCCAGCGTGCGCAGGGTGGTGGCCGGGTGGAACGTGCCTGCCCCCACTTCCATGTCATAGGGTTGCAGGATCACACAGCCCTGACGCGCCCAGTAGTTCTGGAGGGTCAGGATAATATCTTGGAACGATTTCATGCGCGCGTGTGTAGCGCGCGGGGGGGCGGAACGCAAGCGCAACAACGCATTTCTGGTGGCGGGCGTTCGCAGAACAAGAGAGGGAGAGCCGAGGCTCTCCCAATCCCGTTACTTGGCATAGGCGCTCCAATAGAGTCCTACCAGCAGTAACCCCAATCCCGTCCAGCGTATGGCCTCCAGCGTGGTGGCATAGCGAAACAGGTGGGGATAGAGATGCCGGGATCGTTTTTTCACGTCCAGCTCCCGATACAGGTTCGAATGCCGCAGGCTCAGGCGTACCTGACGGTAGCTGCTGTCATACATGCTGCCATGCTGACGGACGCGGCGCATGATCCAGTACTCGTTCTTGAGCATCAGGATCAGGAAAGCACCACCCCCTGCAACCATCGGCAGTGCAAGTGCGATGGCGTTCGGACCTAGAAAATGAAGGATAACAGCATAGAGCACCGTCAGGGTCGCGGCAATGAACATACCGGACCAAACATGCTTATACGGCATGGATTCTTCCTTTTCACACACCAACCTATCCCACAAAAGCAGGATGATTTTACGCGCTAATTACAAGGGTAAGAAGGCGAGGTTGAACGCGTGCGCCTAACAGGGCTTCGCGTCAGTTTTATGACGGAACGGACAAAAAATGCTGCGTTGCAGCTTACGCGTGGCCCACGGTGGTGCTGAAGAAGGCCATGTCCACCCCGAGCGATTTGCTGGCGGTGGCCCATTTCAGCTCGTTCTCGGTGCCGAACACCAGCTCCGGCGTGGCGGGCACGGTGATCCAGCTGTTCTGCTCGATCTCGGCTTCCAGCTGCCCGGCGGTCCAGCCTGCGTAGCCCACGGCCAGCATGGCGTTGCGCGGGCCGTTACCCTCGACAATGTCATTCAGGATGGCGCTGGAGGCGGTCACCGCCAGTTCGCCCGCACGGGCGAGGGTGAAATCCCGCGTGTAGTCGGTGGAATGGATCACAAAACCGCGCGCGCGCTCCAGCGGCCCGCCGAAATATACGGGCAGTTCGCGCTCGCCCACGGCTTTGGGCAGGTCCATGCCTTCCAGCAGGGCGGAGTAATTGATCATCTCCAGCGACTGGTTGACGATGAGGCCCATGGTGCCTTCGCTGTTATGCGCGAAGATGTAGACCACGGATTTCTGGAAGCAGCCCGTGTTGATGACGGGCGTGGCCACCAGCAGCTGTCCGGCGAGGTAGCCGGGCTTGGTGCGGCCATCAAGAATGTTGGGGCTTTGGATATTGGCGGCATTCAGCGCAATATCGGCATGCGGGGCGGAAGGCTGCGAGGTGTCGCGGGTGAACATATGATGTACCGAACGAATGAATTTCATGATCCGTCTAGAGCTCCGCACGTTTCTTGTTTTATGAGTCTTAACCTACCATGTAGGCAGCGTTGCTCCAACTACAATAGGTGCGCGCGGCGCAGATAATTTTATTGATTCTCGCGTGCTGCTCTGAACTGCGCGAGTTTGGGCTGCAGCCACGCCGGCAGCTTCAACATAACCGGTCGATTATCCACAGTGATGGGGGTGTTGGCGCGCAGGGCGGCTTCCACTTCTTCGAACTTCAGCAGCGCAAGCCCGCACGGCCCTTGGCTGCCGCGCAGCGTGCCCAGCGCCACGGTGCCCGCCATGACCGGCGTGCCGAAGGCAGGCAAGGCAGCATCGCCCTGCACGCCGTAGAATCCCTTACGCGCGATGTTCTTGTAATGCATGCGCGCGGTCACTTCCTGCCCCACATAGCAGCCTTTGGTGAAGCTGATGGCGCCGAGCGCGTCGAGCCCCGCATCCATCGCCACATCGTCGAGCATGTCGGTGCTGTCGGGCACGCCAAGGCTGATGCGGTGCTGGTGGTATGCCTCCATGCTGGCGGTGTTTTTGACGCTCAGCTCCGCATCATGCAAATAGAGCCGTTCGCCAAGCTCGGCGGCGCGCGGGTCGGTCACCAGCACCACGCCCTTCTTGGCGGTGCAGTGGCCCACGGCGGGGTGTTCGGCACGGGTGCGATAGGCCACGCGCCAGTCGGCGCTGGCGTCGCGCAGCGCCACTTTGGCGCGCAATTTATACATGCTGAGTTTCTTCAGCAGCGTGTCTTTCTGGGCCGCGGCAATGTCCATGAGAATGGCGTCGCCCTGCGCGAACAGGAAGAAATCATGCTGCACCTTGCCCTGCGGCGAAAGCAGCGCCGCATAGAGCGCGCGTTCCGGCTTCAGGTGCGTGGCGTCCTGCGTGATCAGCCCCTGAAGGAAGCTGACGCGGTCTTCGCCCGTGATCTCCAGCAGCGCGCGTGTGGTGTCGGTATGCATGCGGGCAAGATAGTCCTCGCGGCGTTAATTTCCAGTGCGGATTGCGGCAAGCGCCACGCGCAGGCGTGCGGCCATGGCGTCGGGGCTGTAGAGGGTGCCCGCATCATGCTTGGCGGCTTCGCCCAGCGCCCGGGCGCGCTCGGGGTCGGCCAGCAGGGTGGCGATGGCATCGGCCAGTGCGGCGGCGTCGCCCAGCGGGGTGAGCAGCCCGTTCTCGCCGGGCTGGATGATCTCGCGCGGGCCTTCCGACGCGGTGGCCACCACCGGCAAACGCTGGTCCATCGCCTCGATGAGGACGATGCCGAACGGCTCATGGTGCGAGGGCAGCACGAACACGTCCAGCGCATCGAACCATGCCTGCTTGTCGGCCACCCAGCCGGGCATGGTGAGCGTGCCTTCAAGCCCGGCGTCGCACAGCATCTGGCGCAGGGTCGGCTCTTCGTCGCCACCACCACCGAGGGTGGCCTCGAATGCAATGCCCCGTTCCTTCAGGATGGCGCAGGCGCGGATATACACGTCGAACGCTTTCTTGGGCACGAAGCGGCCCATGCTGCCAATGCGCGGCGGCGTGCGGAAGGCCGGGCGGGGCGGCACATCGGTGGGGCGCACCATGTTGGGCATCAAATGGATGCGGGCATTCGCGATGCCGTTGGCCTGCAGCGCCTGCGCGCCATGTTCGGTGATGGCAAAGCAGGCATCGGCCCGGTGGAAACGTTTGGTGTGGTAGTTATGGCCGATCGCCACGATCTTCACGCCGCGCGTGCGCGCCAGCAGCGCCAGCGCCAGTGCGCGGTTGCCGTGGCACAGCAGCACCGAGGCGCTATGCGCGCGAATATGCTTGCGCAGGCGCGCCGCGGCCAGCAGGTCCCATCCGCCGCGCTGGCTGAGGGTGGAGAAGGGTTGCTGCGCCAGCGTGAAAGCCTCCGCCGCCCAGCTGCCCTGCGCCAGAATGCTGTGCGTGGGCTCGCCCGCGCGCTGCAGCGCCTCGGCATAGTCGAGTGCGGCCTGTTCCAGCCCGCCGCGTTTCTTGCCCAGCATAAGGTTCAATACCGTCATGCGTTGGCAGTAGCGCGGGGCAGCGCCCCCGCACAAGGAATATTTCGTTTTAGTGGATGAGTAGCGAGCCGCGGCTGAAGGTAAAGCCCGGCGGGGCGATGAATTCGGCATGGCCCACCTGCACGGAATGGATCTTGCCATCCAGCTCGCGGTTCCAGAAATCGAGGAATTTATTCAGGATCGGGAATTTGGGGGCCAGATCGAGCTGCTGCCAGACGAAGCTCTGCAGCAGTGACGGGTGGTCGGGCAGGTGGTACAGGATCTCGGCGGTGGTGAGCCGGTAATCGCGCAGCATCAGCTGCAATTCATGCGGTTCGTGCTTCATACATCCTCCATCCTACATGGACTGCGCCTGCCATAGCTTGGCGGGTGGGGCATGGCGCCCATCGTATGAGTATAGCCTGCCAGCGGTTAAAAAACCGTGAAGCCCGCGGCTACTGGTAGGTCATGACCAGCGCGCAGGCATCGCGCGTGTCGGTGATCTGGAAGGTGTCGCCAATGGGGTCGCTGTTGGTGCCGGCGTTGTTCACGCAGTTGCTGACGTTCCAGTAGGTGCGCAGGCTGCCCGTGCCGGGGTGGCCGTTATCGAATTTGGTGTCGATCTTGTTGGCTTGGCGCGGGCTCATGAAGCCGCCGATGGGCAGGGTGTTGCCGCCGCCATCCATGCCGATGGCCACGAACGTGCCATAGAACCCGTCGTAATGGCGGGCGTTGCCGCTGAAGTAACCGCCCGCATTGGCAGAGTTAATGAAAAGCCCTACGTTTTTCATGGCAAGCGCGGGAATGTTCGAGCCGATATCGCCATCCTGCGTGCCGGCGCTGCCCGCCGCGCCTGTGTAGCTGCCGGTGATGGTGCCGGCGCGTACCATGTGGTCGAAGGCGGTGAAATATTCGCTCAGCGTGCTGCCCACGATGTTATTGGCGTCGCCATTCGTGGCGCTCGCCCAATAGCTGGTGGCGTTGCCGAGGTCGCCCGGCAGGCCCTGATAGGTGCGTTCGAACTGCTTCATGGCGTTGAGGTAATATTTGCCCTCGTTCACCACGGTGGTCAGTTCCGCATTGCGCAGGTACGACTGCGTGGCGAGGATGCCGCCCACCAGC
The DNA here is from genome assembly GCA_003241645.1 of Azospirillum brasilense. Lineage (GTDB taxonomy): Bacteria > Pseudomonadota > Alphaproteobacteria > Rickettsiales > UBA3002 > QFOX01. Next base: position 8,671 of record QFOX01000004.1, read on the forward strand.
AGCCCGATGATGGACAGCACAATGGAAAGTTCCAGCAGCGAAAATGCCGCGCGGCGGGGTGAGGGGGGCATGTGGGAAAGTTCAGTCACCAGCGTAGTATACACGATCCGCAATGCAACGCAGCAGGATTTCTTTTGTTTTACGGCATGGGAATTGCTAGAATAGCCGGTGATGGGATTTCGCAACACAGTGCTGCTCGGGGGAGCGGCCTTCTGCCTGCTCACCGGGGTGGCTTCGGCCGCGCCGGCGCGCGACGCCATGATCGAAGGCGCGCGGCTCTGCACGCAGCATTTCCCCATTCAGGAACGCGCGCAGGGCATTCCCAACCATTTGCTTGCCGCCATTTCCAGCACCGAATCGGGCCGCTGGCATAAGGGGCTCGACATGGCGCTGCCATGGCCGTGGACCGCCAACGTGGAAGGCAAAGGCTATTACTTCGCCAGCAAGGCCGAGGCCGTGGCCCGCACGCAGGAATTCATGCGGCAGGGTGCCCGCTCCATCGATGTGGGCTGCATGCAGGTGAACCTGAAGCACCACAGCGCGGCCTTCCGTGACCTGAACGAAGCCTATGACCCCGGCACAAACGTGGCCTATGCCGCCAAGTTCCTGCGCACCAATTACAACGACCTTGGCGATTGGATCAAGGCGACCGCGGCCTACCATTCGCGCACCCCGAAATATGGCAGCGCCTACCTCGCGCGCATTGAGAAAAGCTGGAACCGCATCGTCACCAAAGTAGCGGCCGCCCGCACCAACCAGGGGCTGGCACCGCAGGCGACGGAAACCCCGGATTTCGGCGCGGGCCAGCAGGCCATGGCCGCCAGCGCCCCGGTGGCGCGCAGCATGAACCGCATCGACAGCACGCGCAATGTGCGGGTCATTCAGGTGTCCGGCGCGGCGGATCGCAACCATTCCGATGTCATGGTCGTGCGGCGCAATTCGCAGGACGGGGTGACCCCCATCCGCGTGGCGGATGCACGGGCCGCCACCGCTTCGGACATGATGGTGAAGACCAGCGGGGCACCCCAGCCCGTAGCGGTTGACAGCAGCGCCACAAATGCCAATAGTGCGGCCAAATCGGCAAGCCAGCCGAAATTTGTGTTTGCGAACTAGGAAGTATCCCATGGCCTACGAGATCCTTGAAGTGACCACCATGACGGTGGCGTGCGATGGCGGCAACGGTGCCCTTGGCCATCCGCGCGTGTACCTGCATATCGACCCCGAACATGACCATTCCGTCACTTGCGGTTATTGCAGCCGCACCTATGTTTACCGGGAACCCCAACAGGTAGCGTAGCTATGACCGGTCTTGCCATCCTCCTTCTTGCCCTGATGGGCGCCACCGCCGTGGTGCTGGTGGTTGGCATTGTGTTGATGGCGCGCGGTGGCGAGCCCAACCGAAAATACGGCAATAAAATGATGGTAGCGCGCGTGACGCTGCAAGGGCTGGCGCTGGGTGCCATGGCGCTGATGCTGCTGGCGCGCCAGCAGGGCGCGTAACGCATTTTTCTGATCGCTGACGCTGCAGTGCAGCTTGCGTTTTTCCTAAAAAATCCGCATGGTTAAAGAAAAAGGAGAACTGCCGTATGCGCATCCTCGTGCCGGTCAAACGCGTGGTCGATTACAACGTAAAGATCCGGGTGAAAGCCGACCAGTCGGGCGTTGAACTCGCCAACGTGAAAATGAGCATGAACCCGTTCGACGAGATCGCGGTGGAAGAGGCGATCCGCCTCAAGGAAAAAGGCATCGCCACCGAGGTGGTCGCGGTGAGCATCGGCATCAAGCAATGCGAGGAAACCCTGCGCACCGCCTTGGCGGTGGGCGTGGACCGTGCCATTCACGTGCTGACCGACGCGGCCATTGAACCGCTGGTCGCGGCCAAATTGCTGAAGGCCGTGGCGCAGAAAGAATCCGCCGACCTTGTCATTGCCGGCAAACAGGCCATTGATGACGACGCCAACCAGACCGGCCAGATGTTGGCGGCCCTGCTGGGCTGGCCGCAGGCGACCTTCGCCAGCAAGGTGGAGATCGCGGGCGGCGAGGCCACCGTGACCCGCGAGGTGGATGGCGGGCTGATGACCGTGGCGGTGAAGCTGCCCGCCGTCATCACCACGGACCTGCGCCTGAACGAACCGCGCTACGCCAAACTGCCTGACATTATGAAAGCGCGCGCCAAGCCGCTGACCGTGCTTTCGCCGGCCGAGCTGGGCGTGGAGCCTGTCACGCGCCTGCAGGTGGTGAAAGTGGAAGAGCCGCCCAAACGCAAAGGCGGCGGCAAGGTGAAGGACGTGGCCGAGCTGGTCGATAAACTGAAGAACGAAGCGAAGGTGATATGAACGACGTTCATGTCATCCCGGAACATTTTTCAGGAGAAAAATTTCTCCGGGATCCAGACCTCACGGCGCTCAGCAGAGCGCCGTCGTCAAAAAAGTCTGCTGACTTTTTTACCGTGGATTCCCCTATGATTTCGCCTGCTGGCGAAATCCGGGGAATGACAATTGTTGAAGGAGTTTAACATGACGATCCTTGTCATCGCCGAACATGACGGCACCCAGATCACCCCGGCCACCCGCGCCACCATTGGCGCGGCGCAACAGATCGGCGGTGAAGTGCACCTCGCGCTGGCGGGGCACAATATCGCCCCCGTCATCGAGCACGCAAAACGGCTCGCGGGCATCACCAAGGTGCTGGTCGAGGATGATGCACTGTATGCGCACCCGCTGGCCGAAGCGCTTGCACCGTTCATTACCCAGCTGGCGGCGGCCTATACACACGTGCTGGCCCCGGCCACCACGCAGGGCAAGGACGTGATGCCGCGCGTGGCCGCACTGCTCGACGTGCAGCAGATCTCGGAGATCACCAAGATCATCAGCGCCGATACGTTCGTGCGCCCCATCTATGCGGGCAACGCGCTGCAGACCGTGCAATCGAGCGACGCGATTAAGGTCATCACCGTGCGCGCCACCGCGTTCGACAAAGTGGGCGAGGGCAACGTGGCGGAAGTGGTGGATGTGCCCGCCGTGCCGGTGCAGACCACCTCGCGGTTCGTGGGCATGCAGGAAGCCAAGTCCGACCGGCCGGAGCTGACCAGCGCGCGCGTGGTCGTATCTGGTGGTCGTGGGCTGGGTTCGGCCGAGAATTTCAAACTGCTCGAGAAGCTCGCCGACAAGCTCGGCGCCGCCATGGGTGCCAGCCGCGCCGCGGTGGATGCGGGCTACGTGCCCAACGACTGGCAGGTCGGCCAGACCGGCAAGGTCGTGGCGCCCGAGCTGTACATTGCCGTGGGCATCAGCGGGGCCATCCAGCATCTTGCGGGCATGAAAGAGAGCAAGGTCATCGTCGCCATCAACAAGGACGAGAACGCCCCCATCTTCGAGATCGCCGATTACGGGCTGGTGGGTGACCTGTTCGAGCTGCTGCCGCAGCTGGAAGCCGCGCTCTAGCGCTTAGCGCCCGGGCGCAGCCCCGTCGCCGCTGCGAATGCGCGACGTGGCGCTGTCCTGCGCCTGCACCGCATCCAGCAGCGGGGCATCTTCCGTGGCGCGTTTGAAGCCTTCATGCTGCTCCAGCAGGCGTGCTTTTTCCATGCTCAGGCGCACCACGGCTTCGCCCGCATTGGTGGGCACGGCGCTGGGCATGTATTTCGGTTCGATCGCGGCAATGGCTTTTTGCAAGCCCACGGCTTCTGCCAGCGGCAGGGTCTGCGATTGCAGGTAATTCGCCGTGTCGTCGCGGCCCACATATTGCGGATAAATGGTGTAGGGGTTGCCGGACTCGTCGCGCTCGAAATCGATGCAAAGCGATGTCCACCGCCCGCCGAGGCGTTGTTCTATGAATTGGCGTGTGCGTGTGTTATCTGGCATAGCGACCTCGCGAAATCCTTGCGCCGAGCTTACACCTAAGACAATGAAGAATTCATGAACACCGCCCCGGACCGCCTGAAATTAGCCCTCGCGCAGATGAACCCCACCGTGGGCGACCTTGCGGGCAACGCGCTGGCCATTGTGCGCACGGCGCAGGAAGCCGCCGCGCATGGCGCGGATCTGGTGCTGTTCCCCGAAATGGCGCTGACCGGCTACCCGCCGGAGGATCTGATTCTGGTGCCGGCCTTCCGCCAGGCCGCGTGGGACGCGGCGCGCCAGATCGCGAAGGATACGCAATCGCTGCCGTGCGACCTCATCTTCGGCAATTTGTGGGAAGAGGGCGCGGCGATTTACAATGCCTCGGTGCTGGCCAGCGGCGGGCGCTTAAGCCTGCTGCGCGCCAAGCACGCGCTGCCGAATTACGGCGTGTTCGACGAAATGCGCGTGTTCGCCCCCGGCCCGGAGCCGGAAGTGGTGGAGTGGCGCGGCCTGAAATTGGGCCTGCTGATTTGCGAAGAGGTCTGGCAGCCGGGTGCAGGCGTGGCGCTGGCGCAGGCGGGCGCCGAACTGCTGCTGGTGCAGAATGCCAGCCCCTACCACATTGGCAAGGCCAGTGAACGCAAAGCCGTGGTGGATGCGGTAGTGAAGGCGACCGGCCTACCGCTGGTGTACCTGAACCTCGTGGGTGGGCAGGACGAGCTGGTGTTCGATGGCCGCTCCTACGCCGTCGGGGCCGACGGGGCCGATGCCGCGCGGCTGCCCGCCTTCTGCGAAAGCCTTGCGGTGCTGGAATGGAAGAAAACTGAGGGGGGCCTTGCCCCCCACGCCTCGCTTCCCCCCGCCGCTAGCGGCTCGCGCAGCGATGGCGCTACGCAAGGGAGCGCATCACGTTGGGTATGTGTTTCTGGCCCTATGGAGCCCGTGCGCGGCGACGAAGAAACGATCTACCACGCGCTGGTGTTGGGCCTGCGCGATTACGTGCGCAAGAATGGCTTCCCCGGGGTGGTGCTGGGGCTTTCCGGCGGCATTGATTCGGCGTTGTCGGCCGCCATCGCGGTGGATGCGCTAGGCGCGGATAAGGTGCTCGGCCTGCGGCTGCCCAGCCCCTACAGCTCGGCCGATAGTCTGGAAGACGCACAGGCGCTGGTGGAATTGCTGGGCATGCAGACCCATACCGTATCCATTGAGCCGGGCATGCAGGCGGCCAACGCTGCGCTTGCGCCGTTATTCGCCGGTCGCGCCCCCGACACGACCGAGGAGAATATCCAAGCCCGCCTGCGCGGCCTGACGCTGATGGCGATGAGCAACAAGTTCGGCCACATGCTGCTGACCACGGGCAATAAGTCTGAGATGTCGGTGGGCTATGCCACGCTGTATGGCGATATGGCGGGTGGTTTTTCGGTGCTGAAGGACGTGTACAAAACCACCGTGACCCGGCTTTCCAGCTGGCGCAATGGCTTTGCCGACATCGCGCGGCTGGGGCTGCTGGGGCCTGCGGGCCCGGTCATGCCGGAGCGCAGCATCACCAAGCCGCCAAGTGCCGAGCTGCGGCCCGGCCAGTTGGATCAGGATTCGTTGCCGCCCTATGCCGTGCTGGATACGGTGCTGCGCGGGTTGATCGAGCGGCAGCTTTCCGTGCATGAGTTGATCGCCGAGGGCATGGAGCCCGCCGTGGTGGAAAAGGTCGCCAAGCTGGTGTGGGCGGCGGAATATAAACGCCGCCAAAGCGCGCCGGGCGTGAAGATCACGCCCATGGCGTTCGGCCGCGACCGCCGTTGGCCCATCACCAACCGCTGGAAATTCCAGTAGAAAACTCCATTGCATTTAACGCAAATCCCGCCGGTTGTTAACCGGCTGTTCATGTTGTGCGTGTAGGGTCGGCAGGTCAGCTCATCTACAAAAAGGAGATTTCATGCCCTACAACCTGCATGGCGACACGGAACGTGCGCGCGAAACCCTCTGGGCCCGCAAGGAAGACGCCAAAGCCATTGAAGCGCTGCGCCGTCGCATCGACGCGGAAACCGCCCTGGCCGAAAAACTGCAGGAAGTGAAAGCGCAGGGCAGGCCAAAGGGATAGTCCACTCCTGCATTGAAGTTTGAAGAAAAATCCTCTAACGCTGCGACCCGCCGTCATCCTCGAAAAATTTTCAGCAGAAAATTTCTTCGGGGATCCAGACCACACGATGGCCAGTAGGCCATCGTCGTCAAAAAATATCTTCTGACATTTTTTGCGTGGATTCCCCTATGATTTTGCCTGCTGGCAAAATCCGGGGAATGACGATACGGAAGAGGCCTTAGAGGATTTTTTATGTCGCAAGAGCAAGTATTCGTTCGTTTCGCCCCCAGCCCCACCGGCTGGCTGCATGTGGGCAACGTGCGCACCGCCCTCATGAACTGGCTGTTCGCCCGCGCGGCGGGTGGCCGCTTCCTGCTGCGTATCGACGATACGGACACCGTGCGCAGCAAGGCCGAATACGAAGCGGGCCTGAAGACCGACCTGCAATGGCTGGGGCTGGAATGGGACGCGTTCGAGAAGCAATCGCTGCGCTTTGACCGCTACGAGCTGGCCAAGCAAAAACTCATCGCCGATGGGCGGCTCTACCCGTGCTATGAAACGGCCGAAGAGATCGACATTAAACGCAAAATGCTGGCCGGTCGCGGCCTGCCGCCGATCTATGACCGCGCCGCGCTGAACGATACGGCCGAGATGCGCGCTGAATACGAAGCGCAGGGCCGCACGCCGCACTGGCGCTTCAAGCTGGACCATAAACCCATCGTGTGGGACGACATGGTGCGTGGCCGCACCGAGTTCGACGGCGCGAAACTTTCCGACCCCGTGCTGATCCGCGAAGATGGCGGCGTGCTGTTCACCTTTGCCACCTCGGTGGATGATGGGGAAATGGGCATCACCCACATTATTCGTGGGGAGGACCATGTGTCCAACAGCGCCATCCAGATCCAGATCATGGAAGCGCTCGGCTTTGCCGCCCCCATCATGGGCCACATGGCGCTGCTGAAAATGAAGGAAGGCAAAATTTCCAAACGCGAAGGCGGCGGCGATATCAAGTCGCTGCGCGAAGAGGGCATCCTGCCGCTGGCACTGGTGAGCTACCTCGCCAAGATCGGCACGTCCGACGCGATCGATCTCGCGCCGAGCCTTGAGCAACTGGGCGCGGAATTCGCCATTACCAAGCTGGGCCGCGCCATGGCGAATTACGACCCCGCCGAGCTGGAACGCCTGAACCAGAAATTGCTGCACCAGATGGATTTTGCGGCAGTAGAGACGTTACTTGCAGCGCGCAGCGCTGGACATATTACACCCGAATTTTGGACGATGATTCGTGGTAACCTGACAAGCCTCGATGAGACAAAAGAATGGTGGACGCTGGTGCAAGAGCCTATCACCCCAACCATCAACGATAAGGAATTCACCGACGTTGCAGCCACCTTGCTGCCCAGCGGCGAATGGGGCGCAGGCAGCTGGGACGAGTTCGTGGCTGCGGTGAAAGAGAAGACCGGCCGCAAAGGCAAAGAGCTGTTCATGCCGCTGCGCCTGGCGCTGACCGGCATGGAGCACGGCCCGGAAATTAAGGTGCTGTTCGCCCTGCTGGGTCGTGAGCGCGCGCAAAAACGCCTGATGGGCGAGGCGGCATAATGCCCGTCATTCCAGCGAAAGCTGGAATCCATGAGGCATGATGCAGCACTCCTACCTGTATATCATGGCAAGCAAGCTGCATGGTACACTCTACATTGGGGTGACCGCCGATTTGGTAAAGCGCGTGTATGAGCATCGTACTGGGATGGTTGCAGGGTTTACCAAGAAATACCACGTGCACATGCTTGTATATTATGAGATGCACGAAGATATAACGCAGGCCATCCAGCGCGAAACGCAAATGAAGGCGTGGAAGCGAAGGTGGAAAATTGAACTTATTGAGAAGCAGAATCCAGCATGGGAAGACCTGTATGCGTCCATTCTCTGATTGGATTCCAGCTTTCGCTGGAATGACGGTACGATGATCAAACTTTCCAACACCCTGACGCGCGGCGTGGAGCCGTTTGCCCCACTCGACCCTGCGCATGTAAAAATGTATGTGTGCGGACCGACCGTGTATGCGCGCCCGCATATCGGCAATGCGCGCTCGGTGGTGGTGTATGACGTGCTGGCGCGGCTGCTGCGCCACGACTTCCCGAAGCTCACCTTCGTGCGCAATATTACGGATGTGGACGATAAAATTAACGCGGCTGCCATCGAGCGCGGCATCTCCATTCAGGCGCTGACCGACGAGGTGACCGCGCAGTTCCACGCCGATATGGGTGCATTGAATTGCGCCAAGCCGGACGTGGAGCCCAAAGCCACCGAACACATCGCGCAGATGATCGCGATGATCGAAACGCTCATCGTGCGCGGCCATGCCTATGCAGCGCAGGGCCATGTGCTGTTCGACGTGCAGAGCAACCCGGATTATGGCGTGCTCAGCCGCCGCAACGCGCGGGACATGATCGCCGGTGCGCGCGTGGAAGTGGCGCCTTACAAAAAATACCCCGGCGATTTCGTGCTGTGGAAACCCGCCAGCGAGAAAGACGACGCGAGCAGCAAGTTCGACTCGCCATGGGGCGTGGGCCGCCCCGGCTGGCACATCGAATGCTCTGCCATGAGCGCCACGCATTTGGGCCATGATTTCGACATCCATGGCGGTGGGTCGGACCTGATGTTCCCGCATCATGAGAACGAGATTGCACAAAGCCGGTGCGCGCATGCGGGCTCGCATTACGCGAAATACTGGGTGCATAACGGCTTTCTTACCGTCAACGGCGAGAAGATGAGCAAGAGCCTCGGCAACTTCATCACCGTGCATGATTTGTTGGAGCGCGGCGTGAAGGGCGAGGTGATCCGCTTCGCGCTGCTTTCCACGCGCTACAACGAACCGCTCGATTGGAGCGACAAGCTGCTCGCCGATGCGGGCAAGGTGATGGATAAGCTCTATCGTAAAACTACCGATGTCATTCCCGCGCAGGCGGGAATCCATGATATAGGCGTGGCAGCGGAGGCAATCATGGATCCCGGCCTTCGCCGGGATGACGTATCTAAAGAACTTATGGCTGCCTTGCGCGATAACCTGAACACGCCGAAAGCACTGGCCATCCTGCAAACGCTGGAAGGCGACGAACTGCTGGCTTCAGCCCAGTTCATGGGCCTGCTGCAACAGCCTGCCGACCAATGGTTCCAGGGCGAAGCGGGCGACGATGCCGCCGCCATTGAAGCGCAGATCGCCCAACGCAACGCCGCCAAGAAAGCGCGTGACTTCGCCACGGCTGATGCGATCCGCGAGGCGCTGAAGGCGCAGGGCATCCTGCTCGAAGACGGGCCGCAGGGCACCAGCTGGCGCCGCGCGTAACCGTCACGATTCTTTCTTGTTGCATGTATTTGCGGGCATTTTCACGAAAATGTCACACCGCATCGGTGGGTGCTGTGCCTAGATGGCGGCTTCGTTATGGATCATGAGGAGCACGCCCAATGTCGGAACATGAAGCATCGTCGCCGGAACATCTGCACGTCAGCCGCCGCCCCATGTATCGGGCCGATCTGAACGATCAGGTCGCCAGCAGGCTGGTGGGGCATTATTCGGCGGATGCACTTACCGTGGAAGAGTTCGCGGGCATTGCCGGTGCGATCAACGACTATTTCAACCGTGCCGATTTCCCGCCCGAATACCGCGCTGTTTTCCGTGAGCATATGCGCCGCGAAATGTCGCTGGATTTCGTGGGCGAACCCAGCAAGCCCTACATTCTGGATATTACCGCCGTGCCCACCACGGTGCCTGCCATGCGCAGCACCATGCAGCTGATCGCGCAGAAAGTGCGCAACTGGGTGGCCGACCAGAACGGCTTCCTCGGAGAGCAGGAACCGCTGAACGACGATGTGCGCCACAGCATGCTCGAGCAGAACAGCCATTTCTTCCATGATGCATGCCACCATCTTTCCGGCTTGGCGAATGACCTTGAGCGCAGCAAACTCATGCGGTCGCATCAGCCGCTGAAAAGCGCCTTCCAGAAGGGGCCGGGCAAACAGGAAAAACTGACCATGGGCACGCTTGCCCATGTGGCCGACCGCTGGCGCAGCTATCAGGAACTGCTGGGTGAGCAGCCGCGTTTCCGCGCCATCATCGACACGGCGCTGGATGCCGAGCTGGGCCTGCAATTCACGCCGCCGCCTGCCGACAGTGAGGAGCTGTTTGCCACCGCTTCGCGTGGGCAGAACGAGCATCTGCGCGGGTTCGAGGCGAGCGCCCATGGCAGCGACCTGGGCCAGATGCCCAAAACCATGGCCGATCTGCAGGAAATGCAGAATGGCCTGTATGCCGTGGTGAAGCAGCGCGTGGACCTGCGCATCCGCGAGCTGGAGGGCGATGCGGGCATGGAGCCAGCGCTGCGCGACCAGCTCATCGACGAGAACAGGCGCTTCAAGGGCGATGTGAAGATCCTTGGCACGGTTCTCGGCAAGGAAGTGGCGGCCATGCAAACCGCCGCCACCGAGCAGGGGCGCGGGCGCTAGGCGCGCGGTTTCCCTTTCTTTTTGCCGCAAAAGCCGCTATCAGCCTTGCCCATGGCTGAACGTATCTACCTCTATGATTCCACCCTGCGCGACGGCGCGCAGGCCCGCGGCATTGATTTTACCGTGGCGGATAAACTCGCCATCGCCACCGCGCTTGATGCATTCGGCATCGACTTCGTCGAAGGCGGCTGGCCCGGTGCCAACCCGACCGACGATGCGTTCTTCGCCGCGGCCCCCACCTTCAAGCGCGCGCAGCTCACCGCCTTCGGCATGACGCGCCGCGCCGGGCGCAGCGCCAGCAACGACACTGGGCTGCAGGACGTGCTGGCCCCCGCCACGCCCGCCGTGTGCCTCGTCGGCAAAGCATGGGACTGGCAGGTGGAAACCGCCCTGAAGGTCAGCAAAAAAGAAAACCTCCGCATGATCGAGGAAAGCTTCGCGCATGCGAAAGCGAAAAAGCGCGTCGGCATGTTCGACGCCGAGCATTTCTTCGACGGTTACAAAGCCAATCCCGACTACGCGCTCGACGTGTTGCGCGCCGCGCAGGCGGGTGGGGCGCAATGGCTGGTGCTGTGCGACACCAATGGCGGCTCGCTGCCCAGCGAGATCTCGCACATCGTGAGCGCGGTAAAAAAAGCGCTGCCGAATGCGAACCTCGGCATCCATTGCCACAACGACACCGAGCAGGCCGTGGCCAATTCGCTGGCGGCGGTGGAAGCGGGTGTGCGGCAGGTGCAGGGCACCATCAACGGTATTGGCGAGCGCTGTGGGAATGCGAACCTGATCTCCATCATTCCCACCCTCATGCTGAAGATGGGCTACAGCACGGGCGTGAGCGAGAAGAACCTCGCCAGCATCACCAAGCTTTCGCGGCTGGTGGACGAGCGGCTGAACCGCGCGCCCAACGCGCATGCGCCCTATGTGGGGGCGAGCGCCTTCGCCCACAAAGGCGGCCTGCATGTGAGCGCCATGAACAAGGACAGCAAATCCTACGAACATGTCTCGCCGGATGCGGTGGGCAACCGCCGCCTTATCCTCGTGAGCGACAAGGCGGGCCGCGCCAACGTGCTCAACCGGTTGCAGCAAATGGGCCTGCAGGTGGCCGAGGACGATGCGCGCATCACCGATCTGGTGAAAGTGGTGAAGGATCGCGAAGCGCAGGGCTATGCCTATGAGGATGCCGAGGCCAGCTTCGAGCTGATGGCACGGCAGATGCTGGATGCGGTGCCGAGCTTCTACGAGCTGCAAAGTTTCCGCGTGCTGGATGAGCGGCGCATGGACGCCAAGGGCCGCCGCACCACCATGTCGGAAGCCACCGTGAAACTCACCGTGGCGGGCAAACTGAAAATGAAAGTGGCCGAAGGCAACGGCCCCGTGAACGCGCTGGATGCGGCGCTGCGCAAAGCGCTGATCGTGAAGTACCCGCAGCTGAAAGACATGTACCTGAACGACTATAAGGTGCGCATCCTTAACCCGTCGGACGCAACGGCGGCGCTGACGCGCGTGATGATCGAGAGCAAGGACAAGCAGGGCCATAGCTGGACGACCATCGGCGTGTCGCACAACGTGATCGACGCGTCGTACAACGCGCTGCACGATGCGATCAGCTACCACCTGATGCGCCGCAAGGCGAAGGCATGAAACCGCTGCTGCTGAGCATGGCCGCGTGCCTGCTGGCCGGTGCCGCGCATGCGCAATCGCCGCAAGTGACGCTGGATTACAACGATGCGAAGCTGAGCGATGTTGCCGTGCCGCGTGAGGGCAACATGTTCGACCATTTCCGTGAACTGGGCGAAGACTTCAACCAACTGCGCGTGCGCGGCGCAACGCCAGATAGTTTCCGCTACCGCTTCACCACGCAGGCCGCCATTGGCGCAGAAGGCCCGTGGCAAACGCTCGACCTTGAGGCCGATTCGCCGTGGCAGGAACTGCCCGTGACCCAGAACGGCGACGAAGTGGTTATCGTGCTGGATGATGGGGCGGGCAAAGGCCTGTTCGCCACCGAGCCGATGACGCTGGTGGGCACGCCGCGCAACTACCCCGCGGGCGAAGATGTGGTGAGTACCATGCGCCCCGAGCGCGATTGCCTGAACGCCAGCGGTGCGTTCGATGCGCAGGCGGGCGCGTGCTACACCTACCGTTCGCAGGACCGCATCCGCTTCAACGGCACCGACGGCAAGGCTTATGAGATCACCATCGGCCACCCCGGCGGGTGTTAGCATGAGCATCGCCATCATCCTCGTGCGCCCGCAAATGGGTGAGAATATCGGCGCGGCAGCGCGTGCCTGCGCGAATTTCGGCGTGACCGACCTGCGCCTCGTTGCCCCGCGCGACGGCTGGCCCAACCCCAAAGCGGTGGATATGGCGGGCCGCGCCATCGACCTGCTGGACGAAACAACCGTGTATGACACCACCGCCGAAGCCGTGGCGGATTGCCAGTTCGTGCTGGCCACCACCGGCCGTGCGCGCGCGGTGAACATTCCGGCGCACACGGCGCGCGAAGCGGCAAGCATGCTGCGCCAGCGCGTGGCGGCGGGGCAGAAGGTGGCCGTGCTGTTCGGCCCCGAGCGCACCGGGCTGGAGAACGAAGACGTGGCCACCGCCAACGGCGTGCTCTACATTCCCGTGGCGCCCGAATACCCCAGCCTGAACCTTGCACAGGCCGCCGTGGTGGTGCTTTCCGAATGGTTCGCCGCGGGCGAGCCGCCCGCGCCCGAAGGGCTGGCCCCCGCCGCCCCGCGCGAGGAACTGCAGGGCATGTTCGCCCAGCTGGAAGCAGCGCTGGATGACGTGAATTTCTGGAAGGTGCCCGCGAAAAAAGAGCTGATGTGGCGCAACATTCGCACCGGGTTGACGCGTGCCGACCTCACCAGCCAGGAAGTGGCCACGTGGCGCGGCATGATCCGCGCGCTGCGCGACGGGGCATAGGCATCCGGCGGCGCTCGTAAGCACTTTGCCCTCACCCTCCCACGCCTGACGGCGTGGTGCCCTCCCTCTCCCTCAGGGAGAGGGCGCGAGGCTTGGCGAGCAACGGCGAGCCTAGCCGCAGGGGTGAGGGTGGAAGCGTCGCATTGTCACGCAATGTTCATAAACCGCCGGGCCATCTTCCCCTATACTGCAAGGTAGGAAAAACTATGGCCAATCCGACCCAACAGCCCCCGCAGCAACCGAAAGGTCCGCCGCCGCAGCCGAAAGCCCAGCATATGGGCTTCGACCCGCTGCGCCCGGTGCGCTACGGCTTCGGCTTCACCAAAGGGGCCACCGTCGGCCTGCTCGATGGCATGGCGGGCTTCGGCCGCAAAGGCGCATGGGCCGGGGCGGGGCTTGGCATTCTCATGGGCATTGCCGGCACGTTCAGCGGCGGCCTCATTCTGGGCATGGCGCTGACCGGGCTGGTCGTGGGTGCGGGCGCGGGGGCGGCCATCGGGGCCGTCACGGGCGGCACCAACGCCATTGGCCGTGCGCATCGCCGCGAGAAATACGCCGACGAACTTTCCGAGCGCCAGCAGGCACGCGCCGCGCGCGAAGCGCGCACGCAAAAGACGCACATTCCCGCGCCGGATTATCGTGACCAGCTGGAATATCGCCGCCGCGCCGCGAACTTCAACTTCGATCGCGCGCTGCAGCAGGAAATGGAAAACGACCGCGACTATGGTACCTACTGGCAGGATCGTGTAAGCCAGTCGCAAAGCAACGGTAACGGACGAGGCTTCTAATGGTAACGACCCCCGGCGGCCCAGAGACCCAACTCCTGCAACAAGGCGGCCAGATGCTGCAGCAGGGCGCGCAACGCGTCATGAGCGGTGGCGGCGGATTCCTCAGCGGCCTCATTTCGGCGCCGTTCAATGCGCTGGGCGGCATGGCCAAGGGCGCGTTCAATGGCATCGTTCGCAATACACTGCTGGGTGGGGGTATCCTCTCCGGCCTGATGCTTTTTGCGCCGGATGTAATTCCCGGCGTGCTGGAATTCATTGGCAAGCCGGAATGGGGTGAGCGCCTCGCCAGCATGGTGCGCACCGGTGGTGCACCGGCGGCGCTGGGCACCGCCTTTGCCACCGCTGCGGCGGGTAGTGCCGCATGGGGTGCCGCACGCGGTGCGATCGGCGGCGTGAGTGAAGGATTCGGCGGCAGCGGTGCCACCAGCCCCGAACAGGCGCAGGGCATCGGCATGGGCACGCTGGTGGGGGGTGGCCTTGCACTGGCGGCGGTGACCGCCGTGGCCATCGGCGCCATTAAGAAAGACGGTATCAGCCACGACGCTGGCGCGGGCGACCGCGTGGAACCCCCGGCAACCCCGGGTGGCCGAACCGGCCAGACCGCCCAGCGCGGGTAGTAGCAAGGTTCGTGCAGATCATCGAAACTCCGATTTACGGTCGTTGAGCATGTGGGGCGGTCATCACGGCATGTGCGGCTAAGCGTTGCCCATCGCCATACGGAGATGGCTCGGGCCCCGCAAGCCTCCCATGGTTTTCGCCAGTTTCGACCGATTTACGGTCGAAACTGTCATCAAACCTTCACGTTACTTGCATGCACGCTGTGCTATTCTGCAAGCTAGGAAATAAGCCCATTAGGGGATGAACATGCGTAACGAAGTCATTGCACCCATCAACCACGGCGCACTCAGCACCGCCACCACCACCGCCGTTGAGGCGGGCAAAAGCGGCCTCGGCGGGTTGCTGAAAGGTGCGCTGGTCGGCATCGGCCTCACGGCTGGCCTTATCGGCGCGGTCGCACTTGGGTTCGGCGCAACGCTTGCCACCGCAGCAACGGTTGCCGCGCTGGGCACAGGCGTGGCCATCACGGCCGCTGCATTCGGTGCGCCGGTGGTCGGTTCGCTCATTGGCATCAGCGCGGGCCTTGGCTCGCTGGCCGGTGGCTTCAAAGGTGCGTCGCGCGGGCTTGAGCGCGTGGGGCAGGAACGTGGCGCGGCCAACATGCTTTCCGCGCAGGTGGATGCGTACAAAGCACAGAACCAGCCGCAAACGGTGGTGTATGCCCCGAGCGCTTCGAACAGCCAATCGTTCCCCGCGCAGGGCTCGCCCATGAATCAGGCGGGCAGCACGGTGACGAACGCCCAATACATGGACCGCGTGAACGGCGCTGAACTCGCCGCCGCACGGGCATAAGGAGTCAGGATCATGGCAATCTTCCCCAAAGCCGCTGCCCAATTCGGCAAAGTCGCTGGCGACTTTAAAGGCCTTGGCAGCAATATCGGCAACGCCTTCGGCGCGCTGAAGAACAGCCTCACCAACGGCACCGGCTTCATTGGCCGCGCGGCCGACACCGCCACCAGCACCACCGTGTGGGCGGCGCGTGCGCCCGTGCGCATGGTCAAAGGTGCTTACGGTGCCTTCCCGAAACTTTCTGCTCTTGCCACTGTGGCTGGCGGTGCTGTGGTCGTGAATAACGTGGTGCGTGGCGCTGCCGAAAAACGCACGCAGGGCGAGCTGGAAGCGCAATACAACCAGCCCACCGGCCCGGTCAGCGCGAATGCCTATCAGGTATCACCGGAAGAATACGCCGCCATGCAGGCACGCATGCGCCAGGGCGGGCAGGGCCAGGGCTTTGCCGCCGCTGAAGAAGCACGCCGCGCCGCCGCGGCGCAGCAGCAAACGACCCCGGCCGTGTAGGCAAACCACGTCGGGAATCGGAAAAGCGGGCCCCCTCCGGCCCGCTTTTTTTATGGCTGGGCGCGATCTTCTGCGCATCCATGCTTGACAGTCTGTGGAAAACCGTTAAAAGACCTGCTCCTTGGGCACCGGAGCGCATATTCCCCTCCGCCCTTGAGAGGTGAGATTTAGGGCGAGGCCAGTAGGCCGAGCGAGCCATCAGCCCGCGAAGCGGCGCACCATTGGGAGCGCAGGAGCGCGAGCAGGGTGCAGCTAAAACTCGTTTGGGAATAGTAATCATTGGTGTCGCACCGCAGCGAAGGCTGCCAAGCGGCGCTGATAACGTTGAACTGAAGGAGACTCGCATGAGCAAACGTCATGCCGTGAAGTACAAAATTTCCCGCCGTATCGGTGAGAACCTCTGGGGCCGCGCCAAGGACCCCGTGAACCGTCGCAGCTACGGCCCCGGCCAGCATGGTGCTGCCGCAGCCCGCAAAAAACTGTCCGACTACGGCCAGCAGCTGCGCGCCAAGCAAAAACTGAAAGCCTACTACGGCAACCTGACCGAGAAGCAGTTCAGCAAGCTCTACAAAGAAGCGATCCGCGTGAAAGGCGATACCAGCGAGAACCTGATCGGCCTGCTGGAGCGCCGCCTCGATGCAGTGATCTACCGCATGTGCGTGGTGCCCACCGTGTTCGCGGCACGCCAGTTCGTGAACCACGGCCACATCAAAGTGAACGGCCGTCGCGTGAACATCCCGAGCTACACCGTGAAAGAAGGTGATGTGATCGAGGTGAAGGACAAGTCGAAAGAACTCGCCATCGTGATCGAGTCGATGCAGTCGCCCGAGCGCGAAGTGCCCGAATACATCGAAATGGATGAGAAGGCCGTAAAAGCGACCTTCAAGCGCATTCCGAAACTGTCGGATGTGCCCTATCCGGTGAAGATGGAACCGAATCTGGTGGTGGAATTCTACAGCCGCTAAAACGCCTTCTGGCGGGCATTGGCGGTGTCATGTCCGTGCGCGGTCGGTCATGTACTTATGGTACACTCCCTCCCTGTGCGCGGGCATTCCTAGCCACTGCCACCCCATAAGACGTTTCTTGACCAATACGAGAAGGGCGGCCCGAACAGGCCGCCCTTTTTGCTTGCCCCTCGCAATTGCCTGCAAACCGCGCTACATAGCTTCTATGCACGACCAACATGACGATGAACGCCTGGATGCCGACGCCGTAGCGCGCCGCCTTGAAGAGCATATGGACAGCATCATGCAACTGCTTGAGGCGATCGCCGCCGAGCAGCCGGATGCCGACATGAAGCTGGCCGCGCTGCTGGAGGGCGAAGCATCCACGCAGGTGCGCGTCGCCATCATCGAGAAGCTGCAGGCGCTGCTGCGCTCCATGGCTGCGGAGAAGGAAAAAGAGCTGGATAAATTCATCGAGGCCGAAAAACGCATCGAGGTAGAACGCCAGCGCAACGTGTTCCTGCAATGGCTGCAATGGATCATGAGCGAAGAAACGCTGCGCAAGATCCGCGAGGCGTTCCTTGCCTCGCCCGCCATGCAGCAGCGGGTGCTGGACATTGGCCACGAGCTGGCCGCCCGCGGCGTGCTGAACCAGCTCACCCCCAGCGATGGGAAAAAGGCGCTGGGCGAGCTTTCGGTGAATCTGCCGCAGGTGGGGCAGGGGCAGGGCAAGGATCAGGGCAAAGGGCGGCTCTAGGCCGCGTTAGTCGCGGCCACGCCCACGCGCTTCGGTGCGCACGGCGCAGCGGCCATTCGCCGCACGGTAGCCGACATAGCGGTTCGGCTCATCCTGCGCGTCGTCAAAATCACGCACCTGACACAGCCGCGCCCCGGCTTCGGCGCGCGTACGGGCAAGTTCCATGATGGCGCGGTATTCGCGCGAGCCGGGCTGTGGGGCGGGCGTGTCGTAAAGCTCGGCCTTGCCGGCGATCTGGCGGCGGGCGCAGCTTTGCGTCGATGCATCGTTGATGGAGCCAAGGCCCACCCACCCAGCCAGCGTATTGCCGATGGAGGCGAGCACGCCGTCATTGCGCGGATCGGGCAGCAGGCAACGCGTGGCCACCGCCTGCGCGGCCTCGGCCTGCTGGCGGTCGTTGAAATGGCGTTGCGATGGAGGCGTATCACCCATAGCCTAGATTCTAGCGCAAATGGGCCCGGAAAGTATGACGATTCGGTGAAATATCCAGCGTTTAGGCCGCGTTCTCTTCGCGGAAGGCGATGCCTTTTTCTTTCAGCAGCGCCTGCAGCTCGCCGGACTGGTACATGTCGCGCACGATGTCGCAGCCGCCGATGAATTCGCCCTTCACATAGAGCTGCGGAATGGTCGGCCAGTCGGAAAAGGCCTTGATGCCCTCGCGGATCTCCATATCGGCCAGCACGTTCACGTCGTGATACTCGCTGATGCCGAGGCGCTCCATGACCGCGGCGACGGTGGCGGAGAACCCACATTGCGGCAGCTTCTTGCTGCCCTTCATGTAGAGCACGATGTCGTGGCTTTTAATGTCGGCCTCGATGCGGGCGAAGGCGGGGTTCTCGGTCATGGCGGTTCCTATAAATAAATATCGACCGTGCCGTCTTCTCTCTGCACGGGCGCCGTATCCCGCGATGCTGGCTTGCCGGTCATGACCGGCTGGCAACGGCTGACCTGCAATTCCAGGTCGCGTTTCAGGTGCACAGGCAACGCGCGGGTGCGCGCCATCTCAAATAGATCAGCCTCCACCAAATGCAATCCCTCATTGATGCAGCGGCAATAATTCGCGGCGTTGCCTTCGCTGACCTGCCGCGGCACCAGCCCGCGGGCCACCATTTCGGTGGTGCATTGGTTAAGATTGTTGCTGCGCAACTTGGCGGTGGCGTAGGCCGTGAATTGCGGCAGGCCCCAGAAATACATCACCGGAAGCATGAGGAGCCAGAAAATGAACAGGCGAAGCAAAAACCGCATGCCCACCAACGTAAGCGTTTTTGCATGCCGCGTCCAGTGCCTTGCAGAATTTGCACTGGCACGGGGCAGGGTTTGTCGCTAAGCACGAACCAGCCACCCTTGCACCGATGGACCCCCATGACTGCGATCGCCGAAAAAGCTGCTGAAACCACCCCGCACATCACCAAAGAGATCATCGAGGCGCACGGCCTGACGCATGACGAATACGAGCGCGTGGTGCATATTCTGGGCCGCACGCCGAACCTTGTCGAGCTGGGCATTTTCAGCGTGATGTGGAGCGAGCATTGCAGCTACAAGACCACCCGCAAATGGCTGCGCAGTTTCCCCACCACCGGCCCGCAGGTGATCTGTGGCCCGGGCGAGAATGCCGGCGTCATCGACATTCAGGACGGGCAGGCGATCATCTTCAAAATGGAATCGCACAACCACCCCAGCTTCATCGAGCCGTTCCAAGGGGCGGCCACCGGCGTGGGCGGCATTTTGCGTGACGTATTCACCATGGGCGCGCGCCCCATCGCGCTGCTGAACGCGCTGCGCTTCGGCGAACCGGCGAACCCGAAAACGCGCCACATCGTTAACGGCGTGGTCGCGGGCATCGCGCATTACGGCAACTGCGTGGGCGTGCCCACCGTGGGCGGCGAGGCCATTTTCCACGCCAGCTACAATGGCAACCCGCTGGTGAACGCCATGGCGGTGGGCCTGGCCGATATGGACAAGATCTTCTATTCCAAAGCTTCGGGCGTGGGCAACGACGTGATCTATTTCGGTGCCAAGACCGGGCGCGACGGCATTCATGGCGCCACCATGGCCAGCGCCGAGTTCGACGAGAATTCCGAAGAAAAACGCCCCACCGTGCAGGTGGGTGACCCGTTCACCGAAAAGCTGCTCATCGAGGCCTGCCTTGAGCTGATGGCGACCGACGCGATCATCTCCATTCAGGATATGGGCGCGGCCGGCCTGACCTGCAGCTCGCTGGAGATGGCGAGCAAAGGCGAGCTCGGCATCGAGATGCAGCTGGAGAACGTGCCCGTGCGCGAAGAGCGCATGACGCCCTACGAGATCATGCTTTCCGAATCGCAGGAGCGCATGCTGATGGTGGTCAAGCCCGGCCATGAGGACGAGGTCTACGCCATTATGAAGAAATGGAACCTTGCCTGCGCCACCATCGGTAAACTCACCGACACGGGCCGCATGGTGCTGAAAATGCAGGGCGAGGTGGTGTGCGATATTCCCGTCGCCCCGCTTTCCGACGAAGCGCCGGTGTATGACCGGCCCTACACGCTCACCCCGCCGCGCCCCGTGCTTGCCGCGGCCGATGTGCCGCCCCCGCGCGACCTTGGGCAGGCGCTGGCGCAGCTCATGGCGTGCCCCGACCTTGCCAGCAAGCGCTGGATCTGGACGCAGTACGACCACATGGTGATGAACGACACCGTAGCCCGCCCGGGTGGTGACGCCGCCGTGGTGCGCGTGCATGGCACGCAAAAAGCCGTGGCGCTGACCAGCGACTGCACCCCGCGCTACGTGGAAGCCGACCCGGTGGATGGCGGCAAACAGGCCGTGGCCGAAAGCTGGCGTAACCTCATTGCCACCGGCGCGGAGCCGCTCGCCATTACCGATTGCCTGAATTTCGGCAACCCGCAGAAGCCCGAAGTGATGGGCCAGATCGTGGGCGCCATTCAGGGCATGGCGGAAGCCTGCCGCGTGCTTGGCTACCCGGTCGTGTCGGGCAACGTGTCGCTGTACAATGACACGCACGGCAAATCGGTGCAGCCCACCCCCACCGTGGGTGGCGTTGGCCTGCTGAGCGACTACAGCAAGCGCGTGGGCAATGCCTTCACCGAGGTGGGGCAGGCCATTCTGGTGCTGGGCGAAACGCATGGCCACCTTGGCAGTTCGCTGTACCTGCGCGAGCAATGCGCCCGCGAAGACGGCGCGCCGCCGCCGGTCGATCTGGCGAAGGAAAAAGCCCATGGCCGCATGGTGCAATTGTTGATCCAGAAAGGCCTGCTTGCCGCCTGCCACGACGTGAGCGATGGCGGGCTGCTGGTGGCCGTGGCGGAGATGTGCCTGCCCAAACGCATTGGTGCACAATTGCGCTTCCCGGCGCATATCCTGCCGCACGCCTATGCGTTCGGTGAGGATCAGGCGCGCTACGTGCTGGCGGTGGATGCACAGCACAAAGACGAGGTGCTGGTGATGCTGAATCAGGCAGGCCTGCCGTTCGATGATC
This sequence comes from Azospirillum brasilense, assembly GCA_003241645.1. Lineage (GTDB taxonomy): Bacteria > Pseudomonadota > Alphaproteobacteria > Rickettsiales > UBA3002 > QFOX01. Next base: position 29,896 of record QFOX01000004.1, read on the forward strand.
TGGGCCACACCATTGCCGACCTGCTCATCGTGGAAGACAAAGCGCGCATGCCGGTGGAACACCTGCACGACGTGAACGAAACCTGGCTGCCCGGCTACATGGCCGCATAGGAGGGTGGGTATGGACGCGAATGCTCCGCAGGAATTCTCCACCGAGGTGCGCGGCCATTACGAAGAGCTGCCCTACCCGTACCGCGACGTCGCGCAGGAGGGGAAGCAATTTAATGGCTCCGATGGTTTCAACCCCACCGCGTTCACGCATCATGGCTGGCAGGGCAAGCGCGACCTGCGCGACGGCGCACGCATTCTGATCGCGGGCGATGGCACGGGCGATGCCTCGATCAACTGGGCGGAAAGCATGCTCGGCAGCCGTGCCGAGATCGTGGCGATCGATCTGTCTTCGCAATCCATTGCGCTGGCCAAAGCGCGCCTTGCCAAGCGCCAGCTCACAAACGTGACGCACCACCACATGTCCATTCTGGACCTGCCAACGGCCGGGCTTGGCAGCTTCGACGTGATCGAATGCACCGGCGTGCTGCACCATTTGCCCGACCCGGCGGCCGGCCTTGCGGCACTGGGTTCCGTGCTGAAGGATGATGGCATCATGGGGCTGATGGTCTATGCCGAATATGGCCGCGTGGCGGTCTATATGCTGCAGGACCTGTTCCGCCGCCTGAGCACCCCCGACATGACGCGCGCCGAGAAACTTGCGCTGGCGCGCGCGTTTCTCGATAACGTGCCCACCACGCACTGGATCACCGTGAAGAATGAGCTTTTCCTTGGCGACATCCAGTGGCCGGATGGCAGCGGCATCTACGACCTGCTGTTGCACAGCACCGATCGCGCCTACACCGTGCCGCAGCTTTATGAATGGGTGCAGGGTGCCGGGTTGAACCTGCATGGCCTGTTCGGCGATTTCATCAGTGAGTCGCTGTATGAGCCCGGCAATTACAATCGCGATCCGCGTATCCTCGCTTCGCTGGAAGGGAAGGATAAGCCCGAGCGGCAAGCCATCGCCGAGCTGATGCATGGCAGCATGTGCAAGCACAACCTGTACGTGACCAAGCAGCCCAAAGAGCCGGCCTCTTTCGCCGATGATATGGTCATCACTTATGGGCTGATGCACACGCTGTTCGTATCGTTCGTGGCGGAGCTTTCGGCCCTGCTGGCGCAGGTGAATATCGGGGAACGGGTGCTGTTCCGCCCACGCCCGATGGCGACGGCCGAGATGATGTACCTCACCCGCCGCCCGGCAACGATCATGCTGCTACAAGCCATCGATGGGAAGCGCAGCATCGGCGAGATCGTGGGCCTTGTCAGCAGGGAAGCCAAGCTGTCGCGCAACGATGTGCGCAAGGACCTGCACCTGCTCTACACCGAGATGTATGATCGGTTGCTGGTGTTCCTGCGGCATGAATCGGTGCCACCCTACTTCACGGCCGTTGAAATGCTGGCGCGGTTGCGCGCGATTGGGCTGATTGCTTAGTGAAGGGTGCGGGTGGCCGGCGCGTTGATGCGGGCTTCTTCCGCGGCGGCAAAGCTGCGGTCGGCCTGCTTGGCGCCTTCTTCCAGAATGGTGGACAGGCGGGGCGAATGCACCGGGCCTTCCAGCATTTCTTCCTGCTCCAGCGCGGTGGCGCGGCCTTCCAGCCGGGCCAGCTTGGCATCGTAGATCGTGTTGTGTTTCTGCTGGTGGTAATTGCTGAGCGCCTGATGGCCGCTGAACATGCCCACGGTGAGCGCGGTGGAAAGCACGCTGATGACCGCCACGGTCACCGACACGCCGGGCAGCACGCCCGCCAGCATCAGCCCGCCCACGGGCACGGCCAGCGCGGCGATGTAGCCAAAGCTGCGCACGAGACCCTTTTTGGCGCCATCCCAGAAGGCGGAAGCGGTTTCCTGTGTTGAGAGCTGCATTCCTTAGATGTAGCAAAAATCACCGGCGGCCGGTGTGAAGATTGTGTGACGGCAACGGATGCGCTATAGAGCCCCGCAGGAGAACCGCACCATGCCCATGACCGCCGACGAGATCACCCGCCGCATTACTGCTGCCATTCCCGATGCGCAGGTGGAACTGACCGACCTTGCCGGTGATAACGACCATTGGCAGGCCACGGTGAAAAGTGCGCAATTTAAAGGGCTGAATCGTGTGGCGCAGCACCGCATGGTGAACGCGGCATTCGGTGCCGATTTGGGCACCACGCTGCATGCGCTGGCGGTCACGACCGTGGCGATCTAGCGCGACGGCTCCGGCTATTGCGCCGGGCCAGCCTTATTCAATAGCTCGTATTGTTGCTTCACGATCTGTAGCTGCGCCGCCTGGTATTGCAGGATCTTCTCGAGCGTTTCGATTTGCTTCTGCTGCTGTTCCTGAATGGCTTTCAGGGTTTCGTTCTGCTGCTGCAAGGCCGCAAGGCTTTCCTTCTGGAAGCCAAGCTGCTGCTGCTGGAACGGCGAATTCACATAGACCGGGTTCGACGCCGCATGGGCGCTTGCCGCGCTCAGCGTGATGAGAAGGAAAGCGAAGCGTTTCATAAGGCATCATCCATGGTGCGGTGGGGAAGGCGTTCTGCCTTCATGCCACCGACCATAGCGATGCTGCGTGGAAAAATCCACGCCAGAAGCACGGGGTGCTGCGCGGGATTAATCCGCGTCGTGCACGACCACGGGTTGGGCCGCAGGCTGCTGCACGATGATGGGTTGACGCTCGATGACGGTGGTCTTCTCGTCGTCCCCGCAGGCGGTGAGGGTGAACGCGAGCGGGGCAAGGGCAAACAGATGGATAAGGCGCATAACAACTCCTGATGAATGGGTGTTGTCTACGATGCCTGCATTGCCATCAGCGTGCGATGTGCCGCGCCCACGCAAAGAATAAAAAAAGGGCCGGGGAAAACCCCGACCCTGCAGTTGGCAAACCACGTTAAACTCGTTCTTCCGCGCTACCTAGCCGCGGGCATTCCCTGCGTCGTGTGCCGAATACGCTACGGGGGCGGGCGGGGGTACGAAGGCCGAAGCCCCGTCCACTCGTCCGTCGCCGCGCTGTGTATCAAGGGCTTTCACCCCCTTGATCCCCAACCCTTCACCTTGCATGTCGTAAAGACTTGCCGTGACCATGCTGAGGAAGGCTTCCCCGTCAAACCCCCGGGCACTCAGATGTGCGGCGGCAGAGCGCGCCGAATCCATCGAGACCGTCAGGTAAGCCAGGTTCATATCACCACCATCGTTTTTTAATCGTCAGCGGTGATCCCGCCCTACAACTTGAAGGTAGCAAATAAGTGTTAATGGGGAGTTAACTTGCCCTAAACTTATCGGCAAATACGCGCATTTATCTATTGATGAAAATCAATGGCTTGATTGGTTTTGGCGCGATGGCTGTCGAAAAAAATCAACGCGCGGGCGAATTTTTTTGCTGCGATTGGAGGAACTTCAGCGTGTCGGCGCAGAGTTTCTCGGCCGGATTGGCCTCGCGCGGGTCGCTCAGGCGGGTGCGCATGGCGCTGGCCACCTGTTCGGCTTCCACCACGGCGATGTTCACGCCATTGCGGCAGAGCAGCTGGAAATCCGCCGGGGAATCGGGGTTGGGCAGCTGGTTCTCGCGCGCATCCGGCCCAAGCACGACCAGCTGGGGGCCCGTGCCGAAGGCAATCGTGGTGGGGGTGTTTTGCTTAGGCATGGCGCATTCTCCGTTTGCGCCAGCCTAGCAAGCCTGCATGACAGGTTGATGACAGCGGCCGGATTTTTTACGCGGCGAAGCGCTGCAGCAGCGAACGGAACATGACCGCACCATCGGTGCCGCCGAGGGCTTCGTCGGCATGGCGTTCGGGGTGGGGCATCAGCCCCAGCACATTACCGGCCTTGTTGGTGATGCCTGCAATGTTCTCCTGCGCACCGTTGATGTCGTCCACATAGCGCAGGGCGACCTGACCGTTCGCGTTCAGTTCTTTCAGCGTGGCTTCATCGGCGAAGTAATTGCCCTCGGCATGCGCGACGGGCAGGTTGATGACCTGCCCCTTGCTGTAGCCCTTGGTGAAGGCGGAGTCGGTGGCTTCCACGCGCAGCATCGCTTCTTTGCAATGGAACTTCAAATGGTCGTTGCGCATCAGCGTGCCGGGCAGCAGGCCCGATTCGCAGAGGATCTGGAACCCGTTGCAGATACCGAGCACATGGCCGCCTGCCTCGGCAAAGGCTTTGACGCTTTGCATAATGGGCGAACGCGCCGCCATGGCGCCGCAGCGCAGGTAATCACCGAAGCTGAACCCGCCGGGCAGCACCACCAGATCCAGCCCTTCGGGCAGGGTGGCGTCGTCGTGCCAGACTTTGGTGGGGTTCATGCCCTCGGCTTCAAGCACGCTGAACACGTCGCGATCGCAGTTGGAGCCGGGGAAAACGATAACGGCGGATTTCATGGGCATCTCTCCATTCTGTCATCCCGGTTTGTGAAGCCAGCAGGCGCTACAACACCGGGATCCAATCAAAAATATCAGGAGATATTTTTGAGATGAAAAACGCCTCCTGACGTTTTTCATTGGACCCCGGAGTGACTTCGCTGCTGCTGCGTCATCCGGGGTGACAATGTTACTATTCCGCCAGTTCGACGGCGTATTTTTCGATCACGGTATTGGCCAGCAGCTTCTCGCACATCTGTTCCACCGCGGCTTTGGCTTTGGCCTTGTCCTTCTCGGCCACGTCCAGCTCGATGAATTTACCCACGCGCGCTTTCACCCCGGCGAAACCGAGATGGTCCAGCGCCGATTCAATGGCTGCGCCCTGCGGGTCAAGCACGCCGTTCTTCAGGGTGATATGGACTTTGGCCTTCATGGTTATTCTCCGGTAAGGTCGCGCACGTTGAACGCATAGGACTGGCTGGTGCCGAGGTTGGCGGCGAGGTTCTCGTCGCCGTTCATCAGCTCCATCAGGAAGCCGAACTCGATGTCGATGACCTCGTAGGGGAATTCCTTGCCGTCGATGGCTTCTTCAAGCAGCGCGTGCGAGGTGTAGAACGGGATCATGGGTTTGCCGTTGACGATGAAATCCTGCAGCGCGAGCTGCTCGTCGTCGGGGTTGGCGGGGGCGGCCAGCACGACCGTCACCATATCGTCAGCGTTGAATTCCATTATTTCTTCTTCGGTGGGGTTTTCTTCGGGGCGGGTTTGGCGGCCTTGGTGGCTTTGCCGTTCTTCGCCGGTTTGGCGGGGGCGGCATCGGCGAAGCTGGCTTTCTCCACCACGTTGATGTTCGGCATCACGCCCAGGCGGCGCGCCACTTCGCGGTAGGCTTCCTCGGTCTTGCCGAGGTCGCGGCGGAAGCGGTCCTTGTCCATCTTGTCGTTGGTGTTGATGTCCCACAGGCGGCAGGTATCCGGCGAGATCTCATCCGCCAGCATGATCATTTCGCCGTCGCCCTCATAGAAGCGGCCGAATTCCAGCTTCAGGTCGATCAGGCGAATGCCGTGGCCGTAGAACAGGCCGGAGAGGAAATCGTTCACGCGCAGCGCGTAGTGGCGGATCTCGTCGATCTCCTCGGGCATGGCCACGCCGAACGCGTAGATATGGTCTTCGCCGATGAACGGATCGCCGAGGCGGTCGTCCTTCAGGCAGAATTCAATGAGCGGGCTGCCCAGCGCTTCGCCCTCGAAGGCGCCGAAACGCTCGGCAAAGCTGCCGGCGGCGTAGTTGCGCACGATGATCTCCAGCGGAATGATCTCCACCGCGCGCACCAGCTGTTCGCGCATGTTCAGGCCGCGGATGAAATGGGTGGGAATGCCCATGTCGTTCAGGCGGGTGAACAGGAACTCCGAGATCTTGTTGTTGATGATGCCTTTGCCCTGGATGGTGCCCTTCTTCTTGTTGTTGAAGGCGGTGGCATCGTCCTTGAAATGCTGGATGAGGGTGCCCGGCTCGGGGCCCTCGAAGAGTTTCTTGGCTTTACCTTCGTAAATGGGCGTCTTCGGCGACATCGCAACCCCTGTGTTTGACATTTGCTGGTAGCATCCATAAATGCATTGGCAGGAAACGTCTAGCGCAAGATAGGAATTGTATGACCAGTTTTGATGATCGTGAGAAAGCCTTCGAAACCAAGTTCGCCCACGACGAGGAAGTGCAGTTCAAAGTGAACGCCCGCCGCAACAAGCTGCTGGGCCAGTGGGTGGCCGGGAAACTGGGCAAGACCGGGGCCGATGCCGAGGCCTACGCGAAAGACGTGGTGATGAGCGATTTCGAGGCCCCCGGCCACGAGGACGTGCTGCATAAAGTGATGAAGGACCTGAAAGCCGCCGGTGCGCCGGTGACGCGCGAAGAGGTCTGTGCCGTGTCGGAGCGCCTGCTGGGCGAAGCCCGCACGCAGGTGATGCACGAAGCGTAAGGCTATTCCCTAGGGAACGATGCGAGAACGGTTTATCCCCACCACCGAAATGGTGGGGATAAACGAACACGTTAGCGCGGCAGCAAATCCTTCTTCGGTAGCATGAAGAGCATGGATTTGATGATCGATAACGTCGCTTTGCAGATCGCGGCGATGGCGAAGGCCAGCCCGATCGTAAAAATGGCGCCCAGCGTATCGACCGTGCCGGTGGCTACTCCGTAGACGAAGTAGAACAGCATGATGCCGAGATAGCTGTAGCCCATGCCGAACAGCAATGCGCGTTTTCCGGCCCGTGTTTCGGTGCGGAAAAGCCCATAGCCGATCGAAGCGCCCCCGATGAGCCAGAAAGCCCCGGAGTGCATGGTTTCGCTGATCGTGCCGAACAGGTAAGCCTGCTCGATAAGCATGAACAGCGCGGTGCCGAGGATGAAGTAGCCCAGCCCCGGAAAGAAACGAATGGTCTCGTAATAGTTGCGCCGCAGGGTTAGTGAGAACGGTGCTTCCATGATCATTCAACTCCTACACATCACCGAACAAGGTTCGGGGTTTAGCCTTTCAATGCGGGTGCATTGAGAAAAAAGAAGGCAAAAACAGCCGTAGGATAGCAGTCGAACATGTCGGTTTCGTGACGGTGGGCTAGCGGCCCAATTGCTGGTCGGGCGCGTCGCTCAGCTTGTGTTGCGCGCGGTTGACCAACCCGCGCCAGCCGGTGCCCAGCCGCTGGTCCAGCCCGGCCTGCTGGAACTGCGTGGCCATGACCAGCGCGCCCATTTCATTTTCATTGAGCTTGTTGTCTTCCACCGCGAAGCGTTTGATGGCGCCCCACATGCTCTTCAGCACGCCGTCTTCCGGGCGGCTGGTGGCGTGCAGCCGCGCATCGTGGGTGGCTTTCTCCAGCGATGCATCGGTGTGGTGGATGCCGCTGGGCACGCACACCCCGCCATTGACAAAGCTGTCGCAGACGAGGCCGTTATTGGTGATGAGCTTCAGCCCGTGCTGCGGGTCGGCAGCGAGGGCGGCGGCGATCTCCTCGCGGCGCACATGGTCCGTCGGCGTGTCGATGGTGTGGCCGTTGAAGAAATGCAGGTCGGGAATCGAGGCCGGGCCCTGATACTCCAGCTCGATCATGAATTTGGGGCGCACCTGCGGGTGGGGGCGGGCGCTCTCGCGGGCGCGGATGGCCTCATGCCGCGCGCGTTCGGCGGCCTGCTGTTCGGCCTCGCTGCGCACCAGCCCGCCAATGGCTTCGCCAAGGCCGCTGAACGTATCGGCGATGCTGTTCTTGGTGGTTTCGGCGGCGCTGGTCACGTCCTGCGTGAAGGGCACGTCCTCGGCCTCGGGCTTGCCGAAAATGCTGATGCGCAGGAACTGTTTGCCCGCATGGTCGGTGCGCAGGGAAACGCCGAAATCGGACGCGTCCTGGAACAAATGGTAGGGCATGTAGAGGTTGCGCGTGGTGCGCTCCAGCTTGATCTCCTGCGGGTCGTGGCGGTGCTGCAGGCTGTGCTCGTAGGCGGCCTGCCCGCGCTCACGCGAAAGCGCCTTCAGTGTCAATTCCGGGCTGACGATGAGCGATTCCAGCCCGTTGCCGGCGAGGCTGCCGGGGCTTAAGCCCTCGAGGCTGGTCTTGGCCGGCTCGATCATGCCCTCCGCGTTGCCGGTGGACATGCGGCGGTGCACCAGCCCCATTTCCTGCTGCTCGGGGTCCATTTTCAGCAGCGCGAAATCGTAATGCTCCGGCGCGTCCAGCACGTAATGTTTGAAACCATAGCCGCCAGCCGCGGCCGTGCCCGTGGCAAGCAGTGTGTTGCGGGTGCCGCGCAGGAAATCGCGGCGCGTCAACGGCGCGCGTATGGGCTGGTCCGGGGTGGGCTGGGTGTCGTTAGGGTGCTCTAAGGCGCGGTCGTTCATAGGGTGGCTGCCATTCGGGTTCAAACCTTAGGGTAGCGCCGCCGGGTTAGCGTTTCGTTAACGCCGAATGCGTCGCCCGTGCCGCCCGATCGATGCAAAAAACATCAGCATTCGATGATGGGGTTGTGCATAAGTGATGTGGATAACACACCCGGTAAAAGCATGGCTGCGGCATTGCGCAAATCAAGGGGTTAGCCACAAAATCTTGTTGCGGAGGGGGCTGCGCATCTATATATAGTGGTTAACGCTACTTCGTAACGGACAAGTTATCCACAGGCCCGATGACCAGTTTTAGTGCATTCGCCGATGCGTATTCTGCCCCTGCCGACGCCAGCCGTCGCCCGGTGGCCGATGCCCTCGCCGAAGCGGTCGCTGCACTGGCGGCCAAATTGGCCATCGCCTCGCGCCAGTCACCCTATGCGGTGCTGGGTGTGAGCGAGCAGGTGGATGATGTGCAGCTTCGCCGTGCCTATCTGGCGCGCGTGCAGGCCCTGCACCCGGACCAGTACCATGCAGCGGGCGCCAACGCGGCGACCATTGCCATGCTGAGCCAGCAGCTCGCGGCCGTGAATGCGGCCTACACGGGCATCGTCGCGCAGCGTGCGAAGAAATTTGCGGGGTTGGGGCGCATCTTTGCCCCCAAAACGCAGCGAAGCGTCAGGCGGGCAGCCTAACGCTTCGGACACGGGATTCCGGCCAGAGGCCGGTAAACAGTTGCTTGCCGAGCGACTTGGGGCTTGAGACTTGTTCTCAAGCCCTCTTTTTTTGCTTTGCGCCGCATGGCGGGCTGGGGCGTTGCGGCGCGATTGCGTCACTCGGTCACGTACTAGCTGTACGCTCCCTCGTTCGCATCGCTGGCGCCTGCCATCCCATCCATGCTGCATCAAGGCAACCCACGTTCACAGCTTGGTGCTGCAATTCCGTGGGTGCATCGGGGTGGGTAACCTACCAAAAATCCGGCAGACGTGCCAGCGCAAAGCGCCTTTTTGCCTTCCTGTGTTATAATGAAGCCAAAACAATATCTTCAATGAAAATAACTGGCGGTATGTTCAGTGGGGTGGTGGATAAAATGCGCTGGCGTTGCGCCGGGCGAGGGGGTATGAGGCTGCCCTCACCAAGGAATCCTCGCCATGCCGCCCATTGCCATTGCCGCCGCTCTACTCGTTGCCCTGTGCTGGGGCGGCAATTTCTCGGCCAGCAAATACGCGATGATGGATTTCCCGCCGTTCCTCACGGTCATCCTGCGGTTCGTGTGCGTCAGCGTGCTGCTTGCGCCCATCGCGCTGCGCCAGCGCCCATGGCCGCGCCTGCGCGACATGGCGTTCATTGCGCTCACGCTCATCGTGCTGCATTTCGCGCTGATCTTCGTGGCCATGCAGATGGGGCTCACCATCACCTCGGTGATCGTGGCAACACAAATGGGCGTGCCGTTCTCGTGCATGGTGTCGGCCGCGTTGTTCAAGGATTATCTCGGCCCGTGGCGCAGCATGGGGTTGATGGTGGCCTTCATGGGCGTGCTGATGGTGGCGCTGACCAAGAATGCTTCCGACCATTGGGGCGCGTTCATGCTGGCCATGTTCGGCGCGTTCGCGTGGTCGAGCGCGAACATCTACATGAAACGCATGAAGCCCACGCCCGTGGCCTCGCTGCTGTTCTGGCCGGGCGTGCTGTCGCTGCCGGTGCTGCTGGTACTTACGCTGATCTTCGAGCAGGACCAGATCGCCATCATCCGCAACGCGGCATGGACCAGCTGGGCAGGCATTGCCTACAGCACGGTGCTGTCGTCGCTGGTGGGCTATGGGCTGTGGAACTGGCTGATCGCCAAATACCCGCTCAGCCAGGTGGTGCCGTTCTCGCTGTGCGTGCCCATCGCGGGCATTGCCGGGGGTGTGCTGCTGTTCAACGAGCCGCTGACCGGGCAGATCCTCGGTGGCGCCGCGCTGACTATCGTGGGCGTGGGCATCATCGCCATCCGCCGTCCGAAAATGGCGGAGCTGGGCAAAGATGCAAGTTAGATGGGAAGGGGGCGTGCCGCCGCCCTTCGCACCTTCGGTGCTGACCCCCTCGTTTCGCTGCGCTCACGGCTCGCGCAGCTTCGGCGCTACGCAAGGGTTCTTTCGCTGCTGGATAAATCCTGTAACATCCTTTAGGGTCATGGCATGAATATTCTCTCCCGCCCATCGCCCAACCATGACAGCCGTGGCGACCAGCCGGTCGATACGCTGGTGCTCCACTACACCGACATGCTGAGTGCGGAGGAGGCGATTGCGCGCCTGTGCGATGCCGAGGCAAAAGTGTCGGCACATTATGTGGTGAGCGAAGCGGGCGAGGTGACGCAACTGGTGGATGAGGCGATGCGCGCATGGCACGCGGGCGAATCGCACTGGCGCGGCAACAACAACATGAACGCGCGCTCCATCGGCATCGAGATCGCCAATCGCGGCCACAGCCACGACTACCCGGATTTTCCGCCGGCGCAGATGCAGGCGGTGATCGCGCTGGCGAAGGCCATCGTGGCGCGGCACGGCATTCCTGAGCGCAACGTGGTGGGCCATTCCGACATTGCCTTCCTGCGCAAGCAGGACCCCGGCGAGAAATTCGACTGGGCCGCGCTGGCGCAGGCGGGGGTGGGGGTGTTTCCGTTCAACACCAAACCGCTGACCGGCACGGAACTAAAAATCGGTGACACGGGCAATGTCGTCATCCGCCTGCAGACCTCGCTTTCCAACTGGGGCTATGGCCTGAAGCTGGATGGCAAGTTCGGTGAGAAAACGCATGCCTGCGTGGTCGCCTTCCAGCGCCATTACCGCCCCGCCAACCTCGACGGTGTGTGGGACAACGAGTGCGCCGGATTGCTTGCGGCGTTGCACGGCATGGTATAAACTTCTTTGCATGAAGTCCTCTGCCTCTCACGCATTCTCACTCGTTGAATTAAGCATCGTGCTGGTCATTCTCGGCCTGCTCACGGGCGGCATTCTGGCGGGGCAATCGCTGATCCACGCCGCCGAGATGCGCAGCATCTCCACCGACATCAACCGCTACACCACGGCGATGCGCAGCTTTCAGGATAAGTATTTTGCCATTCCCGGCGACATGACCAACGCCACCGCCTTCTGGGGCGCGCAGGATAGTGGCGACGGCCTGGGCGCCGATTGCACGGGTGTGGATTCGACCACGCCGCTCACCTGCAATGGCAATGGCAGCGGCAATATCTACGCCGATAACAGCGGCGCGACGGACGCGCCCGAAGCCTACCGTGCATGGCAGCATCTGGCGAATGCGGGGCTGATCGAAGGCTCCTACCGCGGCAAGCAGACCAGCGGCAGCCTGAGCATTACGCCGGGGCAGAATATTCCCGCCTCGAAGATCGGTGCGGGCATGGGCTGGTTCTGGAATTACCGCGGTTTCGAGAACGGCACCTCGGGCTACTTCAATGGCAATTACGGGCAGATGATCCGGCTGGGAAGCGGGCAGGCGGCGCGCACGGCGGTGATCTCGGCGCAGGACATGTGGAACCTTGATACCAAGATGGACGATGGCCGCCCGGCCTATGGCGTGATGCGCGGCAACAAGAGCGACACCTTCCCCGAATGCACCACGGCCACGGCCGTGACGGCGGATTACAAGCTGGATTCGACCAGCGGCACGGCCTGCTCGGTGCAGTTCATCGTGCAGCCGATGTAGGCGGCGCGCTTAGCGCGTGAAGGTGATGCCGAAATCCTGCTCAAGTTTCGCGCGGCCCTGAAGGTTGCGCTCCTGCGCTTCCTCCAGCGTGGTGCGTGGCGTGGTGGCGGCGCGGGCTTCTTCGGCCAGCTGCATGATGCTGGTGCGGTTGGGGAATGCGTTGAAACGATCCGGCTGGGCAAGCACGCGGCGCGGGTGTTCGCGCGCGAAGGCTTCAAAGGCTTCTTCCACCAGCGGGTGAATATCGAACTGGCGGTGCGCGCTCAGGATCTGCGGCGCAAACCCCACGGCCACGGCGGGCTGTGCTTCCATCACGATCGGGGTGATGACGCGGATGGTTTCGCTGTATTGCCGGCGCTCGTCGTTGCTGAGCGTGCCCTGCTTCAGGGCGTAGCTGTATTGAATGAAGAAATCGCTGTAGCTGTGGTCGCTCAGGTGGGCGGCCAGTTTCAGCACGTCCAGCTCGTCGGCGGGCGTGAAATTCTTGTGCAGCTCCTGCATGGTGCGCATGCCGCGGCGGCAGAAATTCTGCGCCCATTCCCACTCGCGCGAGCCTTCGGCCGGGCCTTTTTCCTGCAGGCGTTCGATCAGTTCCACCAGCTCGGGGTGGGTCTGGGCGCGGGTGCGCAGCGCCTCACGCGTGTGGTCGTGAAAGGGGGAGCTGCTGGTGTCGGTCAGCCAGCGTGGCAGGGGTTTGGATGGGTGTTCGTTCTGGTTCATGGCGGGGCCTTCTAACGGTAATCTGCCTTAGAAGTGTGAATATTGCGTTACAATCGCCGCACGGGGCGCTAGATTACCCTGACCAGATGGCCGGATGGCTGCGGGGAATGCTATGTGTTGCTGAGGAGCGAAGAGCTCCAACGCAAGAAAAACGGGTTTTGTTTTTGTGCATGGACGGCCAGCAGGCCGGCCCTGCCAAGAGCACGCGAAAGCGGCGCGAAGCATCGCACAGTATGTGCGATCTGCGGAGCAAAAAAATCCAACATCTCCCCGAGGAAAGTCCGGGCTCCACGGAACACGGTGGCGGGTAACGCCCGCCCGGCGCAAGCCGAGAGACAGTGCCACAGAAACAAACCGCCTTTTTCGCGCGGTACTGGCGGCAGCGAGGGCAGCAGCCCGAGCGAGCCATCAGCCCGCGAAGCGGCGCGAAGCATCGCACAGCATGTGCGATTTGCGGAGCACCAATAAGGTAAGGGTGAAAAGGTGGGGTAAGAGCCCACCGCGCCGCTGGTAACAGCGTGTGGCCAGGCAAACCTCACCGGGAGCAAGACCAAATAGGCGTGCAGTGGTTCAATCCACGGGCCGTTCCGGGCCGCACGCGGGTAGGTTGCTTGAGCCATGCAGCAATGCATGGCCTAGATGAATAGCCATCCATCCCAGCAATGGGGGGACAGAACCCGGCTTACAGGCCATCTGGTGTTAACGCTTTGTTCATGCGTGGCTGCTAACCTCGGCCTATGAGCAGTGCCGAACAGACCCAGCGCATGAACGCCGTGCAACGCCAGATCAGCGAGCAGATGGGCCCGTGGCTGGATTACCTCGCCACGCATGGCATCGACCGCTCTTATCCGGTCAGCCCCATTAACGAAGCGACGCGCGTCAGCTCTGGCTTCGGCCGCCGCAACGTGCGCGGCCATGGCGACGGCATGCCGCCGCCGACCCGCAAGCACGAAGCCATCGACATGGTGCCCGCCAGCGGCCGCACCGAGGATGTGGACGTGGTGGCCGTGGTATCGGGCCGCGTATTGTATGTGGGCACGCCGGATGCGGCGTCGGGCTTCAGCATCGTCATCGGGGGCGATAACGGCAAAATTTATTCCTACGCGCACCTGGAAAATGGCAGCGCCGATGTGCGCGTGGGCCAGCGCGTGGGCCGCATGCAGCCCATTGCCACCATGGGCGATACGGGCACGGTCACCTCGGCCTGCGTGCATGTGGTGGAGCGGCAGATCCCCTTTGATTATGCCGAAGGGAAACCGGGCGATTTCGACAAATGGTCGTGGCGCAACCGCAGCGGCACGCTGGGCGACCGCATTGCGCCCGGTGCCGTGCGCGAAGCACTCACCGATTTCCGCCGCGACCATGACGGGCGCACCGTGAACTTCCTGGATTTCGAACGGGTGCCGCCGCGCCTGCGCTGGGAAGAGGACCCCAAGAAACACACGATCATTCCGGCCAACACCGAGCGTGACCGCGACCCGCACGCCCATGAAATGCGCCGCCGCGCGCAGGCGGCACGCCCGGCCACCCCGGCCCCCGCGAAGGCCGAGCCCGAGCAAAGCTGGGGCTCGCAGGCGCTGGAAACGCTCAACGGTGCCCTCTGCACGGTCAGCTTCGGCTGGGTCGGCAGTTGCGAGGCCCCGGCTGCCCCGGCACCCGCCCGGCCAAACCCCCCGCGCCAGCGCTAGAACCCATCATTTTCCTGCATTGATGTGACCGGAAGGCGACAGCCATCGGCCTTTTTTCGGTGCATTCCACAGGGTTGGCGATTTGCCCAAAATCCCCCTTGACCGCCCCAAAATTTGCCCGTACTTTCCCAAGTGTTCCCAAGAAATTCCAAAAACGCCCAAATGGCTGTTTTTCGGGGCTTCCGCACAGAAGAACTGAAGAATTTTAATAAGCCTTTGAGTCGTAATAAATAAAAAACCTTGGGAAAGCAGACGTTCAGTTAATTTTGACTGGGCATCTGGTGGAAACGTCACATGGTCTGGGTTGCCTTTCACGGGGTGATTTGGGCTTAACCAAGGGTGAGGACGCGTGCCATGGCACTGTTCCTGTCGACATTTGAAAAGCAGATCGACAAGAAGGGTCGGGTTTCCGTGCCCCCGTCGTTCCGTGCTGTCCTCGCCGCGCAGAATTTTAATGGCATGGTCGCCTACCAGTCGTTCGTGCATCCCTGCATCGAGGCCTGCGGCATGGAGCGTCTGGAAAAGCTCTATGCACGCATCGAAACGCTGGACCCGTTCTCGGAAGAGCATGATGCCTTCACCACCGCCATTCTGGCCGGTTCGGTGCAGCTGGCGTTCGACGGTGAGGGGCGCGTGGTGATTCCTGAGGCGCTGCTGAACGCCGCGGGCATTACGGGCAACGGCGTGTTCGTGGGCAAAGGTGCCACGTTCGAGATCTGGGCGCCGGAAGCCTTCGCCAAACATCAGGCCGCTGCGCGCGAGCTGGCGCTGAAAAAGCGCCTGAGCCTGAAAGCAGAATTGCCAACCGGGGGTGCCGCATGAGCGATGCGCGCCACATTCCGGTCATGAAGCATGAGATGGTCGCCGCCGTTGCCCCCAAGGCCGGCGAAGTGATCGTGGATGGAACATTCGGTGCCGGCGGCTACAGCCGTGCACTGCTGCAGGAAGCCGCCTGCACGGTGATCGCGTTCGACCGCGACCCGCACGTCAAGTTACTTGCCGATGCGCTCGCCCGGGATTTTCCCGGGCATTTTTTATTCTTTGCGTCGCGCTTCGGTGCGATGCTCGAGGTGCTCCAGCAGGCTGGGGTTGATGCCGTGGATGCGGTGGTGCTGGATATTGGTGTGTCGAGCATGCAGATCGACGACGCGGAGCGCGGCTTCAGCTTCGCCAAAGAGGCGGCGCTCGACATGCGCATGAGCCAGCAGGGCGTGAGCGCGGCGGATGTGGTGAATACCTACCCCGAGGCCGAGCTGGTGCGCATCCTGCGCGACTATGGCGAAGAGCGCGACGCGCGCCGCATCGCCCGCAGCATCGTGAATAACCGCGTGCTGGAGCCCATTGCCACCACCAAACAACTGGCAGAGCTGGTGAAGGGTGCAGTGCGTGGCGCGGCAAAAATGAAGATCCACCCCGCCACGCGCACCTTCCAGGCGCTGCGCATCGAAGTGAATCAGGAGCTGGCAGAGCTTGAGGCGGCGCTGGTCGCGGCCGAGCGCCTGCTGAAGCCCGGCGGCCGGCTGGTGGTGATCTCGTTCCACTCGCTGGAAGACCGCATCGTAAAGCAATTCATGGTGTCGCGCAGCGCGCATGCCACCAAAATTTCCCGCCACGACCCGGCAGCCCTGCTGCCGAACGCCACGTCGCCCACCGCGATCTTCGAACTGACCCCCAACCGTGCCATCGCCCCGACTGAACAAGAGGTGAGCATGAATCCCCGCGCCCGCTCGGCAAAGCTGCGCTGTGCAACCCGCACCGCGATCCCGCTTTCACATGCCGCGTAAGGAGTGCGTTTATGAGCTTTCGCCTTTCGACCCTGATTAGTTGGGTGTGCGTCGCCATCGCGGCGTTTGGTATCTACCTTGTAAAATACACGGTGCAGGACGTGCAGCGCGACGTGGTGGCGCTAAAGACCGAGCTGGCGCAGGAGCGCGAGTCGCTGCACCTGTTGAACGCTGAATGGGCCTACCTGAACCGCCCGGAACGCCTGCGTGAACTGTCGGACCGCCATCTGGCCCTCGCGCCGATGGATAGCCGCCAGATCCAGGATGTGGGTGTGCTGCCCGCCGCCATCGATAGCAGCGAAGCCGTGCCGGATGCGCGCGTGATCCAGACCGGGGCGCAGCAATAATGGCGCCACGTCCGAAATATAAGCGCCCCGCTTCGCGCCCGGCCAGCCGGGTGGTGCAGGGGGAAAGCTCGCAGGTGCGGCAGATGGGCGAGTCGCGCATCCGCCTGATCTGCATTGCCGCATTCTTCGGACTGAGCTTCACCATGCTGGCGACCCGCCTGCTGGAAGTGAGCCTGATGGGCGGCGGCGACCTGCCGTTCAAAAAACTGGTGAGCCACCCCGAGCTGCTGATCCAGCGCGAAGACGACGTGGACGTGAGCAAAGTGGCGGCCGATGAGCACATCATCCGCCGTGAGATCACCGACCGCAACGGCATGGTGCTGGCCACCTCCATTGAAACGGCGTCGCTGGTGGCGAACCCCACCATCATCCGCCACGAGCCGGAAGTGGCGCGCGGGCTGGCAAAAATTTTCCCTGACCAGTCGTACGATGCGCTGCTGAACAAGCTGAGCCACAAGAAATCGACCTTCCTCTACATCAAGCGGCATTTGACGCCCGCCGAGCAGGAAGCGGTGAATAACCTCGGCGTGCCCGGCCTGTTCTTTGAGCCGGATACGCGCCGCGTGTACCCCTATGGTGGGCTGTTCGCGCACACGCTGGGCTATGTGGGCGTGGACAATCAGGGCCTCGCCGGCATCGAGAAATATTTCGATGCGCAGCTGGAAGACCCGCTGAAGCATGAGCCGCTGCAATTGTCGCTGGACCTGCGGGTGCAATCCATCGTGCGCGATGAGCTGGCCAAGGCCGTGAAGGAATTCAGCGCCATTGGCGGCACCGGCATCGTCATGGACATTAAAACCGGCGAGCTGCTGGCGGTGGCGAACCTGCCGGAATTCGACCCCCACCAGCCGGGCAAGGCCAGCGACAATGCGCGCTTCAACCGCGCCACGCTGGGGGCTTATGAAATGGGCTCCACCTTCAAAAGCTTCACCATGGCCGCCGCGCTGGACTATGGCATCAACAGCATCAGCGATGGGTATGATGCCAGCCAGCCGCTGCGCATGGCGGGCTTCACCATCACCGATTACCATGGCAAAGGCCGCTGGCTGAGCCTGCCCGAAATTTATGCCTATTCCAGCAATATCGGCACCGCCAAGGCAGCGCTCGCGATCGGCAAGGAACGCCAGCAGGAATTCCTGCGTGAGCTGGGCATGTTCGAGCCGGTGAAGATGGAAGTGCCCGAGCTGGCCAAGCCGCAATTGCCGCGCCAGTGGGGCGATCTTGCCACCATGACCGTGTCGTATGGCCATGGTATTTCGGTGTCGCCCATCCACCTTGTGCGGGGCATTGCCGCCATCGCGGGCGACGGGCGTTTGCACCCTGTCACGCTGGTGAAGGGTGGCACGGCGAACAAGAAGGCCAGCGAGCGCGTGGTCAAAGAATCCACCACCAAGGACATGCGCGACATGATGCGCCTGGTGGTGGCGCACGGCACCGCAAAGGGCGCGGAAGCGCCGGGCTACAGCGTGGGCGGCAAGACCGGCACGGCCGAGAAGATCACCGGCCGCGGCTATTCGCAGGATGCGAAGATCGCGCTGTTCACGGGCGTGTTCCCGGTGAACGACCCGAAATACGCCATGCTGGTGATGGTGGATGAACCGCACGGCACCAAGGCCAGCTACGGCTACGCGACCGGCGGCTGGGTGAGCGCGCCCGTGGTAGGTCGCGTGGTGCAGCGCATGGCGCCGATGATGGGCATGAAGCCGAACTTCATGGAAACCAACGCGCGGGTGGACGCGATGTGGGCAAGCGCCGAAGCGCGCGCCAAGGAAGCCGAAACCCGCCGCCTGCAACGCCTGCATCAGGGAGCGATCCGTGCCGCTTCTTTCTGATCTGCTGAACCGCGCTGGCCTTAGCGCTGAACTTACCCCCTCGCAGGATGTGCTCATCACCGCCATCACGGCGGATTCGCGGCAGGTGAAGCCGGGTAGCATCTACGTGGCGGTGCGTGGCGTCACGGTGAACGGTGCCGATTATATTCCCGATGCGATCAGCCGTGGTGCCAGCGCCGTGGTGGCCGAGCATGGCACGGCCATGGGCGTCGCGACCACGGCACCGCTCATCGCGGTGGCGGATGTGCGCGCCAGCGTGAGCGCGCTGGCCGATGCGCTCTACCCGCAGCAGCCGGAACATCTCTACGCCGTGACCGGCACCGACGGCAAAACCAGCACCGCCGATTTCCTGCGCCAGCTGGCCACGCTGCTGGGCCACAAAGCCGCCAGCGTGGGCACGTTGGGCCTACGCTCGCCCGTCGCGCGGTTGAACGAACAGTTCCCCGCCATTAATACGTCGCCGGAGCCGGTGCTGCTGCGCCGCATTCTCTCCAGCCTCGCGGATGCGGGCGTGACCCATGCCGCCATCGAAGCAAGCTCGCACGGGCTGGACCAGAAACGGCTGGACGGGCTGCGCTTTACCGCCGCGGCCTTTACCAACCTGACGCGCGACCATCTCGACTACCACGGCACGGTGGAAGCGTATGCGCAGGCGAAAGCGCGCCTGTTCTCGGCCGTGTTGCCGGTGACGGGCCTTGCCGTGCTGAACCGCGACGATGCGCAGTTCGAGGCGCTCGCCGCCCTTTGCGCGCAGCGCGGCATCCGCATGAAAAGCTTCGGCCTGCATGACGCGGCCGACTATCGCATTCTCTCGGTGACGCCGCATGCGGGCGGGCTGGATGCGCAGCTGAACCTGCGTGGCAAAACCATGGAGGTTTCGCTGCCGCTGTATGGCGCGTTCCAGCTATTCAACATTCTCGCCGCGCTGGCGATGCTGGATGTGAAGCCTGCCGAGCTGGAAGGCATCGTGCGCACGCACCTGCCGCGCCTGAGCGGTGTGCCGGGTCGGCTTGAGAAAATCGCGGAAGTGAATGGTGCACCGATCTTTGTGGATTACGCGCACACCCCCGCGGCGCTCGCCAACATCCTGAAAACGCTGCGCCCGCACACGGCGGCAAAACTGCGCGTGGTGTTCGGCGCGGGCGGCGACCGCGATACGGGCAAGCGCCCCGAGATGGGCCGCGCTGCGACAGAATATGCAGATGACGTCACCATCACCGACGATAATCCGCGCAGCGAGGACCCCGCCGCCATTCGCGCCGCCATCGCGGCGGCGGCACCGGGCGCTGAAACCATAGCAGACCGTGCGGTGGCCATCCGTGCGGCGATCAAGAAACTACAGCCCGGCGACGTTCTGGTCGTGGCCGGGAAAGGCCATGAAACCACCCAGACCATCGGCAGCGACATCATTCACTTCAGCGATGCAGAACACATCAGAGAGGCAGTCGGTTCCCGATGACAACGAGCTGGAAAGCAGGCGAGATCGCCCGCGCGACCAAAGGTAAAACAACGGGCACGTGGGAAGCGACCAGCGTCAGCATCGACACGCGCACGCTGGAGGCTGGCGCGCTGTTCGTGGCGCTGCCCGGCACACGGGTGGATGGCCACGCACACGTGGCGGATGCCATTGCCAAAGGCGCCGCTGGCGCACTGGTCAGCCGCATGGTGGATGGTGTGGATGCCGATAAACAAGTGCTGGTGGCCGATGTGGAAACCGCATTGCAGGATCTGGGCGTGGCCGCGCGCGCACGCAGCAGTGCCACCTTCATTGGGGTGACGGGCAGCGTGGGCAAGACCGGTGCCAAGGAAATGCTGGCCGCCGCACTGGCGCCGCATGGCCGTGTGCATGCCACCAAAGGCAACCTCAACAACCATCTCGGTGTGCCGCTGAACCTCGCCAACATGGCGTTGGATTGCGAATTCGCGGTCATTGAAATGGGCATGAACCACGAAGGCGAGATCGCCCGCCTGTCGCATTGGGTGCGCCCGCATGCCTCGCTGATTACGACGGTGGACGCGGTACATATCGAATATTTCAAGAGCGTGGAAGCGATTGCCGATGAGAAGGCGAGCATCTTCGATGGCATGGGCGGGCAGGGCATTGCCGTCATCAACGGCGACAACCCCCATGCCGCGCGCATTCGCGCCTATGCCGATGCGAAGGAGCTGGACCGCGTGCTCAGCTTCGGCACGGCCGATGGCAATGTGTGCCAGATGACGCATTACCAGATCGAGGATATGCATTCGGTGGTGGATGCGATCATCGCGGGCACGCCGGTGCAATACCGCATCGGGGCCATTGGCAAGCATTGGGCGCTGATGTCGGTCGCCGTGCTCGGCATGATCGATGCGCTGGGGCTGGACATGGCGAAATCCGCCGCCGTGCTGGAATATTTCAGCGAGCCGAAAGGCCGCGGCCAGATCAAGAAACTCGCCGTGAAGGGCGGCCACCTGAAGCTGGTGGATGATTGCTATAACGCAAGCCCCATCAGCATGAACGGCGCGTTCGAGAAACTCGCGGGCCTGCGCGACGCCGCCATGCACGACGACACGCGCACCGTGGTGGTGCTGGGCGACATGCTGGAGCTGGGCGAGCACAGCGAAGACATGCATGTGGGGCTGGTGCCGACCCTCATCAACAACCAAATGGGGCTGGTCTTCGCCGCCGGCACCTTCATGGAAAAAATGTACAACGCCCTGCCGGACGCGATGCGCGGTGCCTACCGCGCGACCAGCACCGAGCTGGCACCCGTGGTGGTGAACGCGCTGCGCCCGCATGACCTGGTGCTGGTGAAAGGCTCGCGCGGCAGCCGCATGGATGTGGTGGTGGAAGCCATCGAGGCCAACGCCCGCGAACTGGAGAGCGCCGATGCTGTATAACCTGCTTGCGCCGCTGGCCGAGGATTACACCTTCTTCAACCTGTTCCGCTACCTCACCTTCCGCTCGGGCGGGGCGGTGTTCACGGCGCTCATCATCTGCTTCATCGTTGGCCCGCGGCTGATTCGCTGGCTGCGCAAGGTGCAAAATGGCGGCCAGCCCATCCGCGATGACGGGCCGGAATCGCACCTGCTGACCAAGAAAGGCACGCCCACCATGGGCGGCCTCATGATGCTGTTCGCAGTGACGGTTTCCACCACGCTGTGGTGCGACGTGAAGAACCCCTATGTGTGGGTGGCGCTGTTCGTGACGCTGGGCTACGGCCTTATCGGCTTCCTTGATGATTACCTGAAAGTGTCGAAGAAGAATCACAAGGGCCTGTCGGGGAAGAAGAAACTCGTGGGCCAGTTCGTCATCGCCTTCGCGGCGGCGTATTGGATCACCACCGTCACGCCGGATGGGCTGAACCACCACCTCGCGCTGCCGTTCTTCAAGAACCTGCTCATCAACCTGGGCTTCCTCTACATTCCATTCGTGATGCTGGTGCTGGTGGGCGCGAGCAACGCCGTGAACCTCACCGACGGGCTGGACGGGCTGGCCATTGTGCCCATCATGATCGCGGCAGGCTGCTTTGCGCTCATCACCTACCTTGCGGGTAATCTGGTGTTCGCGAATTACCTGCAGATCCATTTCGTGCCGGGCACGGGCGAGCTCGCGGTGTTCTGCGCCTCGATGATCGGTGCGGGCCTCGGCTTCCTGTGGTACAACGCCCCGCCAGCGAAAGTGTTCATGGGCGATACCGGTTCGCTCGCGTTCGGTGGCGCGCTGGGTGCGGTGGCCGTGATGGTGAAGCACGAGATCGTGCTCGGCATCATCGGCGGGTTGTTCGTGATGGAGGCGCTCTCGGTCATCATTCAGGTGGCAAGCTTCAAGCTCACCGGCAAGCGCGTGTTCCGCATGGCGCCCATTCACCACCATTTCGAAAAACTCGGCTGGCAGGAATCCACCGTGGTCATCCGGTTCTGGATCATTGCGGTCATCCTTGCGCTCATCGGCCTCAGCACGCTGAAGCTGCGCTAGATGAAGCTGGGCTTCGCAGCGGGCAAAATATACGCCGTGGTGGGCATGGGCAAGACCGGCCGTGCCACCGCCGCGGCCCTGCGCGAAAGCGGTGCCAGTGTGGTGACGTGGGACGATAAGAACCACGAAGCCGGTGCTCCGCACTTCAGTGACTGGGATTGGGCGACGCTTGATGCCATCGTCATGAGCCCGGGCATTGCATGGTATTACCCGGCCATGCACCCCATCGCGGCGCTGGCGCAGCAGCATGGCCTGCCGCTGATCGGCGATATTGAGTTACTCTATCTGGCGCAGCCAAAGGCGAAATACATTGCCATTACCGGCACCAACGGCAAATCGACAACGACGACGCTCATTGCCCATATCCTCGCACAATGCGGCGTGCCCAGCGCGGTGGGCGGCAACCTCGGCACCCCGGTGCTGGACCTGCCCGAGCTGGGCGAGGGCGGCACCTACGTGCTGGAGCTTTCCAGCTACCAGCTGGACCTGCTGCACAGCACGCGCTTCAACGTGGCGGTGTGGCTGAATATCTCGCCCGACCATCTCGACCATCATGGCAGCATGGAGCGCTACGTCGCGGCCAAGCAGCATATTTTCGACCGCCAGAAAAAGGCCGATGTGGCCGTGCTGGGCGTGGACGATGCGACCAGCGAGCAGGTGGCCAAGGAAATGCGTGCGGCCAAGCAGCAATGCGTGATTCCCATTTCCACGCGCAGCAAGCTTGCCTCGGGCATCGAGGTGCGCGACGGCATCCTCACCAACCGTTTCGCGTTGACCGAACCCACCGGCGACCTTCGCAGCATCAAGGCGCTGCAGGGCGAACATAACTGGCAGAACGCCGCCGCTGCCTATGCCGCGTGCTTTGCGCACGGGCTGGCGCATGACGCCATTATGCAGGCCATGCAAAGCTACCCCGGGCTGAAGCACCGCATGCAGTGGCTGGGTGAAATTGCGGGCGTGACCTTCGTGAACGATAGCAAGGCCACCAATGCCGACGCGGCCGAGAAAGCCCTGCGCACCTACGACAATATTTACTGGATCGCCGGGGGCGTGGCGAAGGAAGGTGGCATCGAGCCGCTGCGCGCCTACTTCCCGAAGATCTGCCGCACCTACCTCATTGGCGAAGCGGCCCCGACCTTTGCGCAAACGCTGAACGGTCAGGACGTGGTGCAGGCAGGAACGCTTGCCGAGGCCTTCGCGCGCGCCGTGGCGGATGCGCCCGCGGGCAGTGCCATTGTGCTGTCGCCCGCCTGCGCCAGCTTCGACCAGTTCGCGAATTTTGAAGTGCGCGGCGATGCGTTCATTGCGTTGGTGGACGCGCATCGTGCGAAGCGGGGGGCAGCATGAAATTGAACATTGACCGGCGCGATTCATCGGCCTTCGGCCGTTGGTGGATGACCATCGACCGCCCGGCCTTCTTCGCCATGATGGCGCTCATCTGCATCGGCCTGTTCCTGGTGGCGGCGGGCAGCCCGCCGGTGGCGCGCCGCATCGGCCTGCCGGATTTCTATTTCGTCACCCGCCACCAGATGTTCCTGGCGCTCTCCACCATCGTGATGATCGTGGTGTCGATGATGCAGCCGCAGCAGATCCGCCGCCTTGCGGTCATTGGTTTCGCGGTCACGGTGGTGCTGTTGCTGCTGCTGCCCGTCATCGGGTTCGAGAACAAAGGCTCCGTGCGCTGGATGCGCTTTATGGGCCTGTCGCTGCAACCGTCGGAATTCATGAAGCCCTGCTTTGCGGTGGTGCTGGGCTGGGTGTTCGCCGCGCGCTTCGAAGCGGCACATTTCCCGAGCTACCGGCTGGCCATCGGGCTGTATGTGCTGGTCGCGTTCCTGCTCATCATCCAGCCGGATTTCGGCATGGTGGTGACCGTGACCGGCATGTTCGGCGTGCAGTTCTTCCTCGCGGGCATGCCGTTCCTGTGGGTTGCGGGCATGATCGTGCTGGCGGTGCTGGGTGTGTATGGTGCCTACCACGCGCTGCCGCACGTGGCCGAGCGCATCAACCGCTTCCTCGATCCGCAAAGCGGCGACAATTATCAGGTCGAACAATCGCTGCGCGCCTTCAAACAGGGCGGCTGGTTCGGCCGCGGCCCGGGCGAGGGCGTGGTGAAGCAGCACATCCCCGATGCGCATACCGACTTTATCTTCTCCGTTGCGGGCGAGGAATTCGGCATGATCGCCTGCATGCTCATCGTGCTCATCTTTGCGTTCATTGTAGTCCGTGGCTTTTTGAAGCTGGGACGCGAAGGCGACATGTTCAGCATGATCGCCGTGGGTGGCCTGCTATCGCAGTTCGGCATTCAGGCGCTGGTGAACATGGGCGTGGCGGTGAACCTGCTGCCCGCGAAGGGCATGACGCTGCCGTTCCTCAGCTATGGCGGTTCGTCGCTCATCGCCATGGCGGGCGGCATGGGCATGATGCTGGCGCTGACCCGCAAGAAATATGGCAAGATGGTGGTGGATAACCGCGGCGCGAAGAAATACCGGGTAAGAGCGACAGTGAAGTAGTCAGCGACGCACGTCATCCCGGACCAATGCGCGACGCGCATGCCGATCCGGGATCCATGCGAACTGTGCGCAGCACACAAATAGAGTCATTAGGAGATTCCTGCGTTCGCAGGAATGACAAATCTGTATCGGTTCCCCCTGCCATTCTCGTTTCGTGCTACTGCTGTAGTGGCTTGCGTATTCTCCGCTTAACAATTCTGATAAACCCCTTGCAAAGCCTCGGGCGCGTGGCATGCTGCCGCGCATGAGCAAAAATCCACATTCCCGGGTGATCGTGCTGGCTGCGGGCGGCACGGGCGGGCATATCTTTCCGGCCGAAGCACTGGCCGAGGAAATGCTGCTGCGTGGCTATGAGCCGCATCTGATCACCGACCACCGTTTCCACCAATACAACAAGAACAGCGCCGAGGGCGTGCTGGGGCGCATTCCCATTCACACCATCACGGCGGGTTCGCTGGGCGGCGGCATGCTAAGCCGCGCGAAGAACGCGCTGGGGCTGGTGCGTGGCACCGTGCAGGCGCGGGCGCATTTGAAAAAGCTCAAGCCCCTCGCGGTGGTGGGCTTTGGGGGCTACCCCTCGTTCCCCACCATGGCAGCGGCGATTTTATCGGGGCAGACCACCATCATCCATGAACAGAATTCCGTACTTGGCCGGGTGAACCGCCTGTTCGCGGGCAAGGTAAATCTGCTGGCCACCAGTTATGCCGACATGCGCGGCATGCCCGCGAAGGTGAAGGCCAGCGAATGCACGGGCAACCCCGTGCGCGCGGCCATTCGTGTGCTGGCCAACGTGGAGTACCCTACGCTGGCCGATGGTGGCATGCTGCGCGTGATGGTCATTGGCGGCAGCCAGGGTGCCAGCGTGTTCAGCCGCGTGGTGCCCGAAGCAATGAAGCTGCTGCCCGGCCATATCCGCGCGCGCATCCGGCTGGACCAGCAATGCCGCGCCGGTGAGATCGAACAGGTGCGTGAAGCCTATGCCGCGCTCGGCATGCAGGTGGATCTTGCACCCTTCTTCACCGACGTGGCCGCACGCCTTGCCAGTGCGCACATCATGGTGTGCCGCGCCGGGGCTTCCACCGTGGCGGAGCTGATGGCCGCGGGCCGACCCGCCATGCTGGTGCCGCTGCCGCAGGCGACCGACAACCACCAGTATTATAACGCCCAGGCCATTGAAGATGTGGGCGCCGGCTGGGTGATGACGCAGGACGCCTTCACGCCCGAAGCGCTGGCGACCAAACTTGAAACCCTGATCCTCGCGCCGCAACGGCTGGCGGAATACGCCACCGCCATGCGCAAGCTCGGCAAGCCCCACGCCGCCAGTGCGCTGGCCGATGGCGTGCTGCGCGCCGCCGGATCGAACGCCCCCCAGAACCAAGGCGCACCCGCGCCGCAAGGAATCGCTGCATGAACCAGAAGATCAAATCCTTCCCCATTGCCAACCGCATGTCGCTGGATGTGGGCACGCTGCATTTCGTGGGCATCGGCGGCATCGGCATGAGCGGCATTGCCGAGGTGCTGCATAACCTTGGCTACAAGGTGCAGGGCTCCGACATGGCGGAAAGCTATGTGGTGGAGCGGCTGCGCAAGAACGGCATCACGGTGATGATCGGCGCGCACACGGCCGAGAATATCGCTGGTGCGTCGGCGGTCATTATTTCCAGCGCGGTGAAGTCCGACAATCCGGAAGTGGTGGAAGCGCGGGCGAACCGCATTCCCATCGTGCGCCGGGCAGAAATGCTGGCGGAGCTGATGCGCCTGAAATCCACCGTCAGTGTGGCGGGCACGCACGGTAAAACGACCACCACTTCGCTGATCTCGACGCTGTTCCTCGCGGCCGACAAGAAGCCGACCGTCATCAATGGCGGCATCATCAACGCCTATGGCACCAACGCCATCAAGGGCGAGGGCGACTGGATGGTGGTGGAGGCCGACGAGTCGGACGGCACGTTCATTCGCATTCCCAGCACCGTGGCGGTGGTCACGAACATCGACCCCGAGCATCTCGACCATTACGGCGATTTCGACAGCCTGAAAGCCGCATTCAAACAATTCCTCGACCAGCTGCCCTTCTATGGGTTCGGCGTGCTGTGCATCGATCACCCGGAAGTGCAGGCGCTGATGGCGAAGATCGTGGATCGCCGCATCATCAGCTACGGCACCAGCCCGCAGGCCGATGTGCGCGCGGTGAATATCCGCCAGCAGCCGGGCGGCCAGCTGTTCGACGTGGAGATCGCCGACCGCGTGAGCGGCGAGGTGGCCCTGCTGAAAGACGTGCTGCTGCCCATGTATGGTGCGCACAACGTGAAGAACGCGCTCGCCGCCATTACCGTGGCGCGCGAAGTGGGCATTGCGGATGCGTTCATCCTGAAAGGCCTGCGTGAGTTCGGCGGGGTGAAGCGCCGCTTCACCAAAACCGGCGAAGCGCACGGCGTGACCGTCATCGACGATTACGGCCACCACCCGGTGGAAATTGCCGCCACGCTGAGCAGCGCGCGCCAAGCGGTGGAAGCCACGGGCGGGCGTGTCATCGCCGTCATCCAGCCGCACCGCTACACGCGCCTGAGCCACCTGTTCAACGAATTCTGCACCTGCGCCACCGACGCCGACACCGTACTGGTGACCGATGTGTACAGCGCGGGTGAAGAGCCCATCGAGGGCGCGGACCGCGACCATCTCGTCGAAGGCATGCGTGCGCATGGCCACCGCCATGCCATTGCCCTGCCGGGCGAGGGCATGCTCGCCGAGATCCTTGCCGACATTGTGCAGCCCGGCGATTTTGTGGTGTGCCTTGGCGCGGGCAGCATCAGCAAATGGGCGGGGGCGCTTCCTGCGCAGCTTGAGCCATTGCTAGCTAAAAAGCTGAAAGAACGTGCGTAACGACCTTCCCGAGATCCGCGGGCAATACCGCTTCGATGCACCGTTGGCCAAGACCACCTGGTTCCAGGTGGGCGGCGCGGCGGATGTGCTGTTCAAGCCGGCCGACACGCAAGACCTTGCCCATTTCCTGAAGCATAAACCCGCCGATCTGCCCGTGACCGTGCTGGGGGTGGGCAGCAACCTCATCATTCGCGATGGCGGCATTGAAGGCGTGGTTATCAAGCTGGGGCGCGGCTTCACGCAGGCGGAGCTTCGCGATGGCGAGATCGAGGCGGGTGCCGCGCTGCTGGATGTGCATCTGGCCCGCTTCAGTGCCGATCAGGGCTGCGCCGGGCTTGAATTCTTCGCGGGCATTCCGGGCACGGTTGGCGGTGCGCTCGCCATGAACGCCGGGGCCTATGGCCGCGAAACGAAGGATTGCCTGCTGCGCGCCGAAGCGGTGACGCTGGACGGCACCATCGTGATGCTGGAGCTGGACGAGATGCGCTACAGCTACCGCCATTATGGTGGGCCCGCGGGCCTTATTTTTACGCGCGCATGGTTCGCCACCACCCCGGATGCGCCGGAAGCCATTCACGCGCGCATCGCTGAAATTCAGGCGAGCCGCGAAGCCACCCAGCCCGTGCGCGAACGCACCGGCGGCAGCACCTTCAAAAACCCCGAGGGCCACAAAGCATGGCAACTGGTGGATGCGGCAGGCTGCCGCGGCCTGACCATGGGCGGTGCGCAAATTTCCGACCTGCACTGCAACTTCATGCTCAACACAGGTAATGCGACCGCCGCCGAGCTGGAAGCGCTGGGCGAAGCAGTGCGCACCCGCGTGAAGCAGCATGCCGGTGTGCAGCTGGAGTGGGAGATCAAGCGATTGGGGCGTTTTTAAGCCGTGTGAAGGGGGCGTGCCGCCGCCCTTCGCTCGCGAAGGCTCGCTGACCCCCTCGCTTCGCGGCTCGCGCAGCGATGGCGCTACGCAGGCAATGCATCAAGGGAGTTGCAAGGGCATAAGGCTTGCGCTAACTTCAGCGTAACAACAAAAAACCCCCTGCATCGGTAGCAATCACTTTTAAACGCGAGAAGGATCGCGCGCGATGCATGTTGCCGTATTGAAGGGCGGGTTCTCCGCCGAACGAGATGTTTCCCTGACCAGCGGTGCCGCGGTGGCCAAGGCCTGCCGCGAACTCGGCCATCAGGTCACCGAGGTGGATGTGGGCCACGACGTGGTCGAGAAACTCAAAGCCGCTAAGCCGGATGTGGCCTTCAATGCGCTGCATGGGCGCTTCGGCGAAGATGGTGGCATGCAGGGCGTGCTGGAACTGCTGAAAATCCCCTACACCCATTCGGGCGTGCTGGCCTCAGCACTCGCCATGGACAAGCCCATGGCGAAGAACGTATTCGCCAGCGTGGGCCTGCGTTGCGCGCAGGGCCGCGTGCTGACCAAGCACGAGATGTTCGAGGCCGAGCCCATGCCGCGCCCCTTCGTGGTGAAGCCGTTGAACGAAGGCTCCAGCGTGGGCGTGACCATCGTGCATGACGGCGAGGATTTCAGCTTCAACGAGGATAACTGGAAATTCGGTGAGTCGGTGCTGGTGGAAACCTTCATCGCCGGCCGCGAAGTGCAGGTGGCCGTGCTGAACGGCAAAGCGCTGGGCGCCATCGAGATCCGCCCCAAGGGCAAGTTCTACGACTACGAAGCAAAATACACCGACGGCGGTGCCGAGCATCTGATGCCTGCGCCCATTCCCGCCGATAAATACGAGGAGGTCTGCCGCCTCGCCGAGCGTGCGCACACTGCGCTGGGTTGCCGCGGGCTGACGCGCAGCGACTTCCGCTACAACGAAGGCGGCGACGGGCAGTTCTACATCCTGGAAGTGAACAGCCAGCCGGGCATGACGCCGCTGTCGCTGTCGCCGGAGATCGCCGCACACGCGGGCATTGGCTTCAACCAACTGGTACAGACCCTGATCGAGGGAGCGCAGCTGGATGCCTAAACGCGCCAGAGTGAAAGTGACCTCACGCGGGCCCACACGGGCGCAGCAGGCGGCCGAGTTCAGCCGCAAGAAGCAGAAGCTGCGCTCGCGCCAGTTGAAGCGCCGCGGGCTGATGGTCGCGGGCGTTGCTTTCGTGGCGTATGTGGGCGTGGGCGGCTGGTGGCTGAGCCACACCGGCAAGATCGAGCGCGCGGTGAACGTGACCAGCGATGCGTTCTGGGAAATGACCGCGGATGCGGGCTTCCGCCTTGACCAGATCTACCTTACGGGGCGCGAACATGCCGACGTGAACGTGGTGAAAGCCGCCATCGGTATGGAGTCCGGCTCGCCGATCCTTGCCGTGCCGCTGAAAGAATTGCAGGCGCGCCTGCAGGAAATTCCCGAAGTGAAATCCGCCACCATTGCGCGCCAGCTGCCGAACAAACTCAGCATCGTGCTGGCCGAGCGCCAGCCCGCGGCCGTGTGGCAGCGCGAAGGCAAACACATGCTGGTGGATGCCGAAGGCGTGGTGCTTGCCAGCGACAAATACAAAACCCGCGAATCGCTGCCGGTGATCGTGGGCAACGACGCCCCGCAACATGTGCGCGAATTGCTGGCGCTGCTGAACGCGGCGCCAAGTGTGAAGCCGCAAGTGGCGGCTGCCGTGCGTGTGGGCGACCGCCGCTGGAATGTGCGGCTGGCGAACAACGTCACCGTGATGCTGCCCGAGGAGAACCCACAAGCGGCATGGACGCGCTTTTCGCGGTTAGTAGATCGCGAAGGGTTGTTGACCAAAGCGATCCGCAGCGTAGATATGCGCATGGAAGACCGCGTGTTCATCATGCCGTTGGAACAACAACAAAATCCCATCACGCTGACCACCGCGCGTGATACCTAAGGAGCGACGAGAATAGCATGCGTAATGTCACCCCGCACCGCCATGGGCCCATCGCGACGTTGGATATCGGCACCACAAAGATCGTCTGCATGATCGCCACGCCCGACGAACAGGGCGAGTTCACGGTCATCGGCGTGGGCCACCAGCTGGCGCGCGGCATCAAATCCGGCGTCATCACCGAGATCAACGAAGCCTGCACCAGCATCACCGCGGCCGTGCACGCCGCCGAGCAGATGGCCGGTGTGACGATCGAAGATGTGATCGTGAGCGTGAACGGCACCAACCTGAAATCGCGCAACGTGGCGGTGGAGCTGGATGTGCTGGCCGACGGCGTGAGCGACCAGGACATTGCCGACATCATCCAGGAAGGCTGCGCCTCGCTGGAATCGCACGAAGCGTCGGTGCTGCATTATTTCCCCACGCAATACACGCTCGACAGCGCGCGCAGCCTGCGCGACCCACGCGGCATGATCGGCAAGAAACTGGGTGCCGACCTGCAGATCATCACCGCGCGCGAACAGTACCTGCGCAACCTGAGCCAGTGCATCGCGCGGGCACACCTGAACATCGCGGAATACGTGATGGTCAGCCATGCCAGCGCGCTTGCCGTGCTGGAAAAAGACGAAATGGACCTTGGCTGCACGGTCATCGATATGGGCGGCGGCGTGACCAGCTTCTCGGTCTATGTGGGCGGGCGCAATATCTATTCCGACAGCATTCCCGTGGGCGGCAACCATGTGACGAGCGACATCGCGCAGGGGCTTTCCACCTCGCTGCACCATGCGGAACGCCTGAAGACGCTGCATGGCAGCGCCATCAATTCCGCGCGCGATGCCGACGTGATGATCGACGTGCCGCAACTGGGCGAGCGCGAGGACGAGGACGAACCCACCACCATGCCGCGCGCCATGCTGGTCGGCGTCATCCGCCCGCGCATGGAAGAGATTTTCGAACTCATCCGCGGCAAGCTGGAACAGGCCGGCGTGGATAAGATCGCCGGTCGCCGTTGCGTCATCACCGGCGGGGCGAGCCAGATGCTGGGCGTGAGCGACCTCGCCGCGCGCATGCTGGGCAAACAGGTGCGCAAAGGCAAGCCGCTGCCCATTCCCGGGCTGGCGGATGCGGTGTCCGGCCCGGCCTTCTCGGGCGTCATCGGCATGCTGCGTTACGTGCAGCACCCGCTATGGGAGAATGAAATTTTCATGGCCGACCAGACGCGCCGCAAATGGCTGCCCGAGCGCATCGTCAACTGGTTCCGCGAGAATTTCTAACCGCGCATTCCGCGTTCTAAAAATTCCTGTGAATATTTTTTCGAAATCGATGCATTTCGATGTAACTAGCGCTAGACAGGTTTTCGAACACTACATATAGTGGTGTCACAAAAATGCGGCACACCGCAGAAAAAATATCGCATCCGGCAACATCCTAACCTTTGTTGAAACCGTGCCCCGCACGAGGAGAGCCGCATGACTATCAATCTTCACCTGCCGTCCGAAATGGAAACCCTTCGCCCCAAGATCACCGTTGTTGGTGTGGGTGGCGCGGGTGGCAACGCCGTGAACAACATGATCGCGGCGAGCCTTGAAGGCATTGATTTCGTGATCGCCAACACCGATGCGCAGGCGCTTGATTCCGCCCGCACGGACCGCGTGATCCAGCTGGGCGTGAACGTCACGCGCGGCCTCGGCGCGGGCGCCAAGCCGGAAGTCGGCTACGCTGCCGCCGAAGAAGCGGTGGATGAGATCGCCGATTCGATCGCGGGCAGCAACATGGTGTTCATCACCGCGGGCATGGGCGGCGGCACCGGCACCGGTGCAGCGCCGGTGGTAGCGCGCCTCGCGAAAGAGCAGGGCATGCTCACCGTGGGCGTGGTGACCAAGCCGTTCCAGTTCGAAGGCGCGCACCGCATGCGCATGGCCGAAGCGGGCATTCGCGAACTGCAACAATACGTGGACACCCTCATCGTGGTGCCGAACCAGAACCTGTTCCGCATCGCCAACGAAAAAACCACCTTTGCCGAAGCCTTCCGCCTGGCAGATGAAGTGCTGCATAGCGGCGTGCGCGGCGTGACCGATTTGATCGTGAAGCCCGGCATGGTGAACCTCGATTTCGCCGACATCCGCGCCGTGATGAGCGAGATGGGCAAAGCCATGATGGGCACCGGCGAAGCCACCGGCGACAGCCGTGCGCTGCAGGCCGCTGAAGCCGCCATCAGCAACCCGCTGCTGGACGATGTGTCGCTGAAAGGCGCGCGTGCCGTGCTGGTGAACATCACCGGCGGCATGGACCTGTCGCTCTACGAAGTGGACGAAGCCGTCAACCGCATCCGCGACGAGGTGGATGCCGACGCGAACATCATCTTCGGTTCCACCTTCAGCGATTCCATGGAAGGCAAAATGCGCGTCAGCGTGGTGGCCACCGGTATCGATGCGGCCGAACTGCAGAACCGCCCGACCCAGCCGGAATTCACGC
The DNA here is from genome assembly GCA_003241645.1 of Azospirillum brasilense. Lineage (GTDB taxonomy): Bacteria > Pseudomonadota > Alphaproteobacteria > Rickettsiales > UBA3002 > QFOX01. Next base: position 62,906 of record QFOX01000004.1, read on the forward strand.
AGGCCCCGCGTCCGCAAAGCCGTGCGCCGTTCAGCATCGGTGCGGCGGCCCAGCAAGCTCCCGTGCGTAAGGAAGCGCCCGTGGCCGCAGCGCCGCGCGCGGTGGCTCCCCAGCCGGTTGCCGCCCCCCGTGCGGCTGCCCCGCAAGCCCCGGTGATCCGTATCATCGATGAAGCCGCGCAAGCGCAGGAAGATGCGGCCCGTGCCGCTGCCCACCAGCAGCAAGTGGCCGCCATGAACGCGCAGGCTGCGCAGCTGGAGCAGGCCATGCGCCTGGCCGCCGCCCCGCAGCAGGCGCGCCCCGTAGCAGCCGCTGCCGCGGCCCCCGCACAAGCCGCCATGGCGGAAGCAGGCCCGCTGTTCGTCAGCCCGCGTGCTGAGCAGCCCGTGCAACGCACGCTGTTCGCGGCCCAGTCGCCGGAAATGGAAGAGGAAGAATACGACGACGCCAGCGCGGGCGGTAAGAACATCTTCGGTCGCCTTGCCAACGTGGGCAAGGCACTGGCTTCCGGCCGGGTCGAGCCGCGTGGCCGCGAAGAGCTTTCGCCGCGCAAGGCCGAGGTGCGTGAAGTCGCCGCCCAAGGGCAGGATGAGGAAGAGTTCTACGACATTCCCGCTTTCCTGCGCCGTCAGGCCAACTAAAGTTTCTAGCTGTCCTTTTTAAGGCTAAAAGGTGTGGTGAGCGATCACCGCACCTTTTTCTTATTCGCCTTAAGCATTTGTAACGAAGCGCGAATTATCTGTAACAATCGGTTACAAAGCGTGAATTGCGCGGCTGCGTGCATCGCCGTATTTTCCGACCATAGGCCACAGAGCCGAAGCATTTCTAGAAACGGACATACGATGGAAACCACGCATATCACCGAAGAATTCTTCCAACACACTGTTGCGGCCGAAGTCAGCTGCGTGGGCGTGGCGCTGCACACCGGCGACATGGTGAACATGACCATTCGCCCCGCCGCGGTGAACACCGGCATCGTGTTCGTGCGCAAGGACGTGGAAGCGAACAACGTGGTTCCCGCGCGCTACGACGCGGTGGTGGAAACCACCCTCGGCACCACCATTTGCAACAAGCACGGCGTAACCGTTTCGACCATCGAACATGTGATGGCGGCGCTGTGGGGCGCCGGCATCGATAACGCCCGCGTGGAGCTGGACGGTGCGGAAGTGCCGATCATGGATGGCTCGAGCGAGCCGTTCGTGTTCCTGCTGGATTGTGCCGGCCGCGTGCAGCAGCGCGCCACCCGCCGCACCATCGAGATCCTGCAGGAAGTCAGCGTGGAAGAGGGCGCAAGCCGCGCCACCATTCGCCCGGCGGATGGGTTTACCATCGACATCGAGATCGCGTTCAACCACCCGCTGATCGCCACGCAAAAAGCGACCTACGATTTCTCGGACACCAGCTTCAAGCAATCGCTCGCCCGCGCCCGCACGTTCGGTTTCGCGCGCGACGTGGAGAAAATGCGCAGCATGGGCCTGGCCCTTGGTGGCAGCCTGCACAACGCCGTAGTGCTTGGCGAGCAGGAGATCATGAACGAAGGCGGCCTGCGTTACGCCGATGAATTCGTGCGCCACAAAGCGCTGGATTGCGTGGGCGATTACTTCCTCGCCCATGGCCGCCTGCAAGGCCATGTAAGCACGTTCAAGCCCGGCCACGGCATCAACAATAAGTTGCTGCGTGCCGTGTTCGCCAACCCGGCGAACTACCGCATCGTGGGTGAGGATGAGCTGCCGGTGGCCAGCATGGCTCGCCGCGAAGAGCCGATGGCCGAGCGCGCGCTCGCTTAGTCTTTTTTCTTGCTGAAGGGCACTTTGGTGCCCGGCACTTTCGTAATGTGGTAGCCGGTGAGGCTGAACCCTTCGCGCAGGTAAAAGCGGTGGGTCTCGAAGCTGTCGGCATACGCATCCAACACCATCAGGTCGATGCCCTCGCGCAGGGCGAATTCCTCGAACCAGGCGAGCATGCGCGCGCCAAGGCGCTGGCTGCGGTAGGCCGGCTGCACAAAGAAATTATCGATATCCAGCTCGTTGCCATCCCAGAAACGGGTGCGCAGCCAGAAGCCGCTGCAGCCGATGAGGGCTGCCCCATCGAACAGGCCAATGGCGCGGTAGCCCAGCGGCACCATGCGCGCCAGCCGCGCATCGAACACGGCGCGGGTCATGCTGGGGTTGTGCTCGGCGATCAGTGGGAACAGCAGCGGCAGTTCTTCGGCGCTCAGCTCGCGCAGGGTAATCGATGTGGATATCTTGCTCATGCGCCGTTTCCTAGCGCGCGTGGGCATTGCGCGCAAGCACTGGAATGCTATAACGGCGGCATGAACATGCA
>QFOX01000077.1 GCA_003241645.1 Azospirillum brasilense
GCGCCTACGCATGTCGCGCACAAATGCAGCGCATTTAGCCACGACCAGCAATTTGACTGCACCGTACTATGCGGTGAAGCCGCGCCAAGACACATACGAAACCAAGCCCAACGGCAATAACGTGACGTTAGAAGAAGAAATGATGCACCTTTCCACGACATCATTCGATCACCAGCTGGCGCTCAATCTGCATGAGAGTGTCGATAAGCGTTACAAAATGGTGCTGGGCTTGCCGGTAAATTAAAACAAGTAGGAGTCTAAATCGCACGAAAAAAGAAACGCAATAATAACGAAAAAATAAACAGGAACCCAGAGGCCTTATGAATAATACCCCGACCCTCAAACTAAGCCGGGAACAAAAAGACGCTGTCTTTAGTGAGAAATCCAAGCCCGTAGCAGACTTTTCTTTCAATGCCACCGTTGCCGATGTTTTCGATGACATGGTGAGCAGGTCTGTTCCTTATTATGAAGAAATGCAGCGCCAAGTTTGCGAGCTTGCCAGCGATTTCGCAAAGCCCGGAACCAACCTATACGACATTGGTTGTTCTACGGCGACAACATTACTGGCGCTCGACGAGTTGATCGCACCAGAGGTGCAGTTTATCGGTGTTGATAATGCCCCCGAAATGCTGGCGAAAGCCAGAGTTAAACTCGATGCAGCGCAGTGCCGCAGAAAAGTCGAATTGCAGGAAGCGGATTTAAACGGGCATTTCTCCATCGAGAATGCCAGCGTTGTTACCATGTTGCTAACCCTGCAATTTGTGCGCCCGCTGCACCGTGGGCGCGTCATGAAATCTATCTACAACGGCTTACAGCATCAGGGATGCATCCTGCTAATAGAGAAATTGACCTGTGAAGAGGCCATTTTTAACCGGCTTTACATCGAGCATTATTACGCATTCAAAAAGCGTAACGGTTATTCGGAAACTGAAATCGCTAAAAAGCGCGAAGCTTTAGAAAACGTGCTGATTCCCTACCGTTTGGAAGAAAATATCCAATTACTTAAAGATACCGGGTTCCGCAGCACCGAGGTTTTCTTTCGCTGGTATAATTTCTGCGGAATTATCGCTGTAAAGTAGGTGTGCAATGAAAAAATCCATGATTCAGATCGGCAATTTCCTTTTCCGTTATCGCAACAAACTTTTTCCTTTTATCATCCTCGCGATATTTGCCATCGCTATCCCTCCGGCAGAGCTGTTTGGCAATAGCGAACTTCCTAACATCAAAGAAATAATCGGCATTGGCTTGGCCCTTGCTGGCCTAGCTGTGCGCGGCGTTGTCATTGGCTTTGCTTACATCAAGCGCGGCGGACTGAATAAGAAGGTTTATGCAGAGAACCTTGTAACGCAAGGCATGTTCTCATTGTGCAGAAACCCCCTCTATCTCGGCAATATGCTTATTTATGCTGGGGTATTCTTTATGCACGGAGATCCACTCGTCATTGTGTTGGGTATTGGCCTGTATCTATTTATTTACCAGTGCATCATCTATGCGGAAGAAAACTACCTGCAGAACAAGTTTGGTGATGCGTATGCAGATTACTGCAAGGATGTGCCGCGTTGGATTCCGCGTATTGCTCAATTCAAGCAGGCCCGCGCAGGCATGTATTTCAACTGGCGGCGTGTTTTCCTGAAAGATTACTCCACGTTCGCTTCCACTGCGGTCACGCTATGCCTTGTTGAGCTTTACGAGCATTGGGGTGCGAGTTTAGCAGGACATTGGCTGCACATTACTTTCTTAGTTTCCACGATGGCTTTGGTCGGGATTACTGCGGCAGGAATCAGCACCCTAAAACGGCATAAGATTTTAACAGATAGAAGCTTCGTGTCTGGGCGATGACGAGGGTACGCTATGCAGCATAAACTCTTTCTGAAACAGTTTTTTCAAACCATTAATACGCATAATGTAGATGCTATTTTGGAACATTTTTCTGAGGCTGCGGTCGTTTATTATGAAGGGGCGGAATACCGTGGCCCGGATAATATCCGCCACTGGCTGGAAAATGCCAACAAGCAGTACAACGCATGTCATACCGTGTTAAATATTTCTTTTACAGATAATGAGGCTACAGCAATAGTTTCTGTTGCAGGGACATTCTCTGGAAGCCCCATTCAACAGACATTTTATTTCATTGTTGAAGATTACAAAATCACATCACTAAAATGTGGGACGTAATTATATCTATCCTTCTGAACCAAGACAGATGGAATTACTGATTATTAAAGGAAGATTTTATGAGCGCCAACAGCAACGTACCGGCAAAAGATTCCGTCTATCGCATTCAGAAGATGGATTGCCCGACCGAGGAACGACTTATCCGCAATAAGCTGGAGCCGATGTCCGGCATCCACGAACTGCGTTTTAACCTGATGCAGCGCGAACTGACCGTACGCCATGAACTGGAAGATGACCAGCCCATTGTTGCGGCGCTGGAAACGCTTGGCATGGAACCAGAACGTAAGGAAGGTGCAGACTGCAAATCATGCGAGCATGACCATGAAAACGGAAAAGATGCCACGGTAAGTCGTATGGCGAAGTGGCTTGTTGCCATTTCAGGTGTGGCCGCCTTTGCCGCCGAAATCAGCGGTTGGATGGGAGCAGAGGAAGGGTCGCTACAAGTTATTGCGCTTTCGATATTGGCTATCCTCACTGGTGGCATGCAGACTGCAAAAAAAGGATGGATTGCGCTAAAAACCTTCACCATGAACATCAACTTCTTGATGGTCATAGCGGTAACAGGAGCAATGATAATTGGGGAATGGCCGGAAGCGGCAATGGTGGCGTTCTTGTTTGCGGTAGCGGAAATGATCGAGGCGTACTCGCTCGATCGCGCCCGAAATGCCATCCGTGATTTGATGGAAATGGCACCCGAAATGGCATTGGTTCAACAACCCGATGGTAGCTGGCAAGAGGTCGCTGCCAGCGAAGTCCCGCTCAATGCAACTATCAAAGTGAAGCCCGGCGAACGTATTCCGCTGGATGGTAAGATCATCGAGGGGCAATCGACTATCAATCAGGCTCCGATCACCGGCGAGAGTATGCCGGTAGAAAAAAATCCGGGTGATGCGGTCTTCGCTGGCACGCTCAACGAACGCGGAAGCTTTATTTTTACGGTTACTGCAAATCAGGGAAATACAACGCTAGCACGCATTATTCGTTCTGTGCAGGAAGCCCAAAGCGAGCGAGCGCCTACCCAGCGTTTTGTCGATCAATTCGCACGTTACTATACCCCCGTTATCGTCTTGCTGGCGGCGCTTATCGCTACAGTGCCGCCACTCTTTTTCGGGGCAGAGTTCATGCCATGGCTCTACCGTGCGCTTGTAACGCTGGTCATTGCCTGCCCCTGTGCGTTGGTCATTTCTACGCCTGTAACCGTAGTCAGCGGGCTGGCAGCGGCAGCCCGACGCGGCATACTCATTAAAGGCGGGGTCTATTTAGAGGAAGGCCGCAAGCTCAAAGCACTGGCGCTTGATAAAACCGGCACGCTCACACATGGTAAGCCCGTTCTTACAGACATCCGCACCATCAGCACGCTCACGGCAGAAAAGGCACTGGAAATCGCTGCCAGCCTCAATGCTCTTTCGGAACATCCCGTTGCTCACGCTATCGTCACGAAAGCAGCACTTTCACGACCGCTAACCGTTTCCAATTTTGAGGCGATGACGGGTCGTGGTGTGAATGGGGTCATCGACGGTACGCGCTATTATTTGGGAAATCACCGGCTGGCTGAGGAGCTTGGCGTGTGCGGTGAACATGTGGAATCCGAATTACTGCCGCTTGAGTCCGAAGGAAAGACAGCGGTAGTGCTGGCAACCGAGCAGCAAGCTTTATGCGTATTTGCCGTAGCAGATACGGTGCGCACTACCAGTGTGGAAGCCGTGAAATCATTGCAACAACTCGGCGTGCATTGTGTGATGCTAACGGGTGATAACAGCACCACGGCTCAAGCCATTGCCACGCATGTCGGTATTGAAGATGTGCGTGGAAATATGCTCCCCGAAGACAAGTTAAAAGCGATGGAGGAGCTAAGGAAAAATTATGATGTCGTCGGTATGGTGGGGGATGGGGTAAATGATGCGCCTGCTCTAGCGCGGGCATCTATCGGCTTTGCGATGGGGGCAGCGGGTACGGACACTGCATTAGAAACCGCCGATGTTGCGTTGATGGAAGATGATTTGCGACGGATTCCATTGTTTATGAATCTGAGTCGCAAGACCAGCACAATACTAAAACAGAACATAAGCCTTTCTATCGGCATTAAAGCCGTTTTCCTGGCACTGAATTTTGCTGGCCTTGCGACGCTATGGATGGCGGTTTTTGCTGATATGGGTGCAAGCCTCATTGTTGTATTCAACGGCCTGCGCCTACTCAAATTTCAACAACAGGTGAAATCATAACCCCCATTCACCACCTGCAGAGGGATTTTCCTACCTCGTTATGGTCAAAGATTTGCCGCGCCGTGCCATCGGTTAGCACATCCTGTTTGCTGATATAGATGGGTCTGCCGATGGCGCAGAAGCTATCAGTCACGCGACCAGTCATCGCGCAGGCGCTCAGCAGCATCGCCATCAGCAAGAGTGCGGCGGTTCTTATCTTGAACTTCATGGGATTTGCTCACGTTTTCCGATTGCTTTTCGAGTGCATCCACCCGTTCGGCATTCCTACCGGCACGACGCGCGGCCAGCAGGATGCCGAGGGCGGATAACACGGCTATGCACCACCCGGCCACAAGCAGGGCATTGGTGGTGAAAAAGGCTTTGAGAGCCGCAATCATATCTGGCCATCCTTGCGGGCTTGGTAGCGGCTCCATACGATATAGAGCAGCACCAGTGCCAACACTGCGACGATGGCCCACGGCGCAGCCTTTGCCAGTATGGCTGCCAACGGTAATGCAGGTTCCAGCGTTTCCACCGCCTGCGACACCGCACCGATGCCGACACTGGCAACCCCGCCGATTTTAGTGGCGATCATCGTATCGGTACTGCCGACCGGCCGGATTTGGTTTAGGGCTTCCTTGGCGGTTGCCGGGGGCTTGGTGTCGATGTCGTTGAAGAAAAGATGGGCGCTAGTGGAATAGACCGGCGTTTTGCCCCGTGACCATGCAGGCTTGACTGCCGGAGTATGGTAGTGCGTGCTGGCATTGGTCGGATCGACCAGCTGGTGATTGACTGCTTTCATAGCGATCTGCACGCATTTATCAAACCATGCACCATTGGCCTTTAAAATGCGCTCACGGTTAGGGTCGCTGGTATTCCAACAGCTGAATTGATACGGTTGAAGGCATACGGCTTCCACATTGTTCGGCCAGTTGGGAAGTGCCACGCGGTTCATAACTACGCAGGCAATGGCAGTTGCATCCTGCATGTTATGGGCTTTAGCCTCGCCGTAGAGAGTACGGGCAAGCGTATCAATATTCTTGGTATTGGTCGTCATAAAGTCCTCCTATTGTTTGCTAAAAAAGAAATTGAGGGCGGCGGTGATGAACGAGCCGACGACTGCCGCAACGAGCATGGCGACGCTGAACGCCCCTTTGCCCTTGTTCATGATCTCGGTGAGTGCATCGACTTTGCGGGCAAGGCTGGCGATGGATTCTTTCGTTTCCTTCGCGTGTTCACGCTGTTGCTCGCGCAGGCCGCGTAACTCCGCTTCAAGCACGGCGATACGCACCTGACCTTCAGGTGTGTTGGGCATAGATTCTCCTATGGTGGGATGGTGGTGGGTTAAGCGGAAAGCAGCGCGTACCAGCGGTCGCCGGTGCCTGCCCAAAACAGGGTGTTTCTCCCAGCGGGAAGCGAAAAGAACGCATCAGCGGCGAGCGCATTGATGTAATGCCCGTAGTGGGGATAGACGCGCAGCGCGTTCGCCCCGGCGTTAGCGACAAAGATAAAATCGCCCTGTTCCGGCCACGGTAGCCGCGCCCCTTGGTTTGCGCCAACGGTGGTGAACTGGTTGGTTTGCGCGACAATGGCCGTGGCATCGCCTTGGGTGGTGCCAGCACCGCTTAGACCAGCAGCGTTGCGTTTCAGCGCCATGCGGCCACTGTCGGCCAGCATTTTGAGGGAGTCATAGAACGTGCTACCGTCCGGCGACACTTTGAGGGTGAAATTGTCATCCCCCAGCAAGCCGAACTCGGCCCGCGCCGACCAGTTGCTCTGAAACAAGAACCCGGCAGAGTTACCCGTCGCGTTCTTGTTCAGCTTCACTTGCAGGCTGTTGCCGATATGATTGAACAAGATGGCCTCGCTCGCCACCGCCAGCTTGTTCGTGCTATCCGCTGTGGTGTTCACGCCTACCATCGGGAGATTCTGGAAGCTGACAGTGGCCACGCTCTCACCCCATGCCGAGCCGTCATAGGTATAGAGCGTGCCGGGAGTTGCCACCCATACCGTCAACCCCGGCCACGGCGCGATGAAGTTCCAGCCGGTGGTGTAATAGGCAAGCTTTTGCGCTTGACCCACCCATGCCCCGGTCGGGGTATCGCCCACCACATAGCAATCTCCCGCTGCCGGTGAACCGGGTGGCGTGTCGTCACCGACGGTAACGGCGGCGGCCTGCACCAGCGCATCGAGCAGTTCGAGGGATTCATTATGGGTAACTTCTTTTTGGGCTTGGCTTGCGACAATGAAAGGCAAGCCCAGACGAACGGTCTGGGGCATGGGATTCTCCGATATTGAGATTGGTTAAATGCTGGCGCCTGCCGGGTAGCCCCGGCCCACCACCGCCGAAAGCTGGTAAATGCGGACGCTCACGCTGCTTTGTACTGCGCCAAAGTCCGTCACTTGCTGCGCGGCGCTGTAAGCAGCCGTGGGGCTGGTGGTGGTAAGCGTGCGCTTCACCGTCACGCCATCGAGGATCTCCACCTCGTAGCGTTCCGATTCTTCACCCAGCGGAATATCCACCCCGTCGCGCCATTCTGCGCCCACGCGGGAACGGCGCACCCAGCCGATGGTGAGATTGCCGGAACCGTCGCGCAGGCCCGTCACATGCACCGGCGCAAATGGTTTCAGGTTCTTGCCGGTGTAGGTGAAGGCAATCTCGTCGGTGTTGCCCACCGCGTTGCCGACACTGACCACCTTATAAAACAGCTCTCGCCCGATAAGGTTATTAGCGATTGCTGTGGTATAAAGGGCCGGAGAAAGCAAAACGAAGCGGTCGCCGGGGTCATGTAGCCCCATCGCCCATTCCGTACCCTGCCGCCCCCGCAAAAGCCGGGAAAGGCGATAGGTGCTTTCCGCGATCAGCGTGGCGTTCTGGAATTGCACCAACTCCTCGCCAATCAGGGCGGCATTGGCACCGTTCAGAACGGCCAATTCACTGACGCTGGCAAGGCTGCCGGAGGAAAGCAGCACCTCCACGGTGCTGAACTCGTCCCACGTTTCTGAAATGCCATGTGCCAGGTCGGTGATGATCGCGCCGAACGTCGCCGCCCCATCGAGGCCCGCCAGCGGATTGAAGGTGTTGCCACCATCCTCGCCGCCATCGTCGGAACGGTAGATCGCCGCGCCGTTCCAGTTCGGCCCGTCCGCGGCTACCCCGATACGCAGCAGCCCTTGGTTCTGCACCGTATCGACCGGCAGCGGCGGTGCGTCGATGAACTGCACCAGCGTATCCGGCACCAGCTGCGGCGGCTGTATGTTGTTGCCGGTTTCGCCGGGTGGCGTGTAGAAGTCATACGAGCTGATGTCCTCC
>QFOX01000078.1 GCA_003241645.1 Azospirillum brasilense
AAAACCCTTGTATCACTCTTTGTTGCTTTTTCGCTGCTTACTGGGCCTATGGCGCATGCGGCTGAAGTGAAATGTGAAGGCGATACCTGCCAGACATCGGAGCAAGTAAAGAAAAAGGCCGATGGTACGCAGCAGGACAATGATAAAATGGCCAAAGGCGGACATCATTGCTGCTCTCATGTTTCGGCCCTTCCTGATTCGACTATAAATAAATCCGCCCCTGATGCTGCTAACCGCACATCTTTCATTCTTGAGCATGATGCAATCGCATCCGTAGTGGTCGGGCCACCCCTCAAGCCACCCTCACACGCTTAATTTCATAAATCAGGCTCGCGCCTGATCGGGTGCCTATTCAGGCGCTCCGATTTTGCGCGTCCTTGTCGGTTTTTTAACCAAGGAATTAAGTGTGAGAATTACTTTATGTACCCACGATATAAGCTATCCGCTTGGCTGCTTTGTGCCACGGTATTAACCAGCGTGCCAGCATTTGCGGAGCAAGAAACGAAAATCGAATCCCAACCCCCTGTAGCTATCCAAGCACCCGCCGCATCCACTGGCTTTACTTTGAAGCAAGCGATTGCAAAAGCCCTGATACAGTCCCCTAGGCTCAAAGCATTCGGTAGCGGCGTGGCCGCTGCTAAAGGCGCACAAAGCCAAGCAGGTGCTTGGGCCAACCCTCAAATTGGTGTTCAGGCCGAGAATGTTTCAGGTAGCGGCTCCTACAAAGGGTTTAATTCAGCCGAAGTAAATTACGGCGTTACCCAGCAATTTCTGATTGGCGGCAAACTCTCGGCACAAAAAGACATTGCTGGTAAGGACGTGGAGATCGCCTCGTTTGACGAGCAATCCGCTGCGCTCGATATTATCCGGGATGTAGCCACCGCGTTTGCTGACGTTGTTTCAGCAGAAGAAAATGTGCGTCTTGCAACAGAGCAAAAGGCGTTGGCCGAAGATGTTCTGAAATCCGTGAGCATCCGCGTGGGGGCTGCCGCTGCGCCACTCGTGCAAAAGAGCCGTGCAGAAGTAGAACGCTCAACGGCGACCATTGCATTAGATAAGGCAAGCCGGGAACGTGATATTACTCGCAAACGATTGGCGGCATTGATGGGGGAAGAAAGCTTCACCCTGCCACTTGATACCACGGGCTTCTATGCAATCCGGGAACAAAAATTGGCGGATAATGAGAAAAAACTCAAAAACAACCCTGACCTTGTAAGGCTGGAAAGTGGCTTGGAGCAATCGCAAGCCCGACTTGATTTGGAAAAAGCCAATGCCATTCCAGACCCCAGCGTCAGTGTCGGGATACGCGATTTTCGCGATAGCGGCGATCAAGCATTCATGATCGGCGTTTCCCTTCCTATTCCCGTCTTCAATGCGAACCGGGGCAATATCGAACGCGCAAGAAACGAAGTAACCCGCACGGAGTTAGATAACCGCCAGTTTGCATTGAATACCAGTGCGGAACTGACGCGCGCACAAGAACAGATGCAAAATGCTTACATGCAGGCAGAAACGCTGAGAACGGAAATCCTCCCCTCAGCGGATAAAGCCTTCCGTCTTTCCCGCGAAGGGTATGCAGTCGGTCGTTTCCCCTATCTTGAGGTGCTGGATGCACAGCGCAGCTTGTTCGTGGTGAAACAGCAGCAAATCGACGCCATCCGCGTGTTCCATACTGCAAGGGCGCAAGTGGAGCGTCTTACGGCGGCACATCTGAGCGACATTACAGCAAATGGCTCCATTGCGGAGATAGAGGAAACAGGAGAACCCCATGTTGAGTAAACGCAACCTAACCATATTAATTCTGGCACTAGCTCTGGCTGGTGGCGGTTATTATGCCATGAGCAATTCGGGTGACACAGAAAGCACCAAGCACAGCGAAAGCGATGCAGATGCACATGGCCATGAGAATGAAGCCAAGCCGGATCATACCGAAGGTGGCGAACATGGGCATGGCGATGTCGATGAGCATGCCCATGGTGAGAAAGAAGAGCACGCCCACGGAGGAACATCTGAAACTGGCAATGCCTCCGGCGAAGAAGAAGGCGGGCATGAGGAAACCAAGATCAGTGAAAATGCAGTCAAAAACATGAACATTGAGGTGTTGGAAGTTGGCTCTGCGCTGGTACAGGAAACGATTAGCGTCACCGGCCGTGTTACCTTAAACCAGAACACCGCCGCACAGGTTAAGGCACGTTTCCCCGGCGTAATTCGCAGTGTTTTGAAAGAGCCGGGCGAAACGGTCAAAGCCAATGACACGCTGGCAACCGTAGAGAGTAACGATAGCCTGCAGGTCTATCCGGTAAAGTCGCCGGTGGCTGGGCTGGTCATTAACCGCAATGCAAGTGTGGGGGAAGTTGCTGGCGAAACACCCCTGTTTGTTGTGGCGGATGTGAGCAAATTGTGGGCCGAGCTATTTGTTTTTTCTAGGGACGGTGAAAAAATAAAAGCGGGCCAGAAGGTTCATATTCAGTGCCTTGATGATGACCTTATCACTCAGGCCGACATTTCTGTAGTGCTGCCTACCACAGAGGCTTCAAGCCAAACATTTGTCGCGCGTGCGGTGATTGATAATCCAGATAACCATTGGCGTTCCGGCATGAATATCCGGGCCGATGTGGTGATTAAAGAAAAAGAAGTGCCGGTGGCAGTCAAGACCGACGCCATTCAGCGCTTGGAAGGGAATGACGTCATTTTCATACAGGAAAGCGGCGGCACCTATAAGGCACAACCCGTCGAGCTTGGCACTAGCGATGAAACATGGACAGAGATCAAAAGCGGTCTTGTCACCGGTCAGCGTTACGTTGCGAACAATAGCTTTGTGGTGAAAGCCGAAATTGGCAAAGCAGGTGCCGAGCATGCGCATTAGAACGGAGCCATTCATGATAAATAGATCACCGCTATTCAAAGAGCGCATGAGAATTGTGCGCTTCCTGATGCTCTTGGGTGCGCCGACGCTGCTTTTCATTGCCCCAGTAACACAGGAGTTTACGTTCTGGCATGAGTTGATGGAAATATTGGCCCATCTTCTGGTTTTCAGTGGCGTATTAATTCGCGTTTACACGTCGCTATATTCGGGCGGTCGCAAAAACGCGGTTCTGCTTACTGATGGGCCATATTCTGTTGTCCGGAATCCGCTTTATATCGGCTCATTATTCGCTGTGATAGGCCTAGGCCTGCAAACAGGCAGTATGATTGTAGCAGCTGTCGCCACAACCATATTCCTAGTGCTCCATTACTGGACGATCCAGAAAGAAGAAGCGTTCCTGCAGGGGCATTATGGGGATGCTTACCGCAATTACCTGCGCATGGTTCCCCGCTGGATGCCAAACCTATCGCTCTGGCACCAAACGCACGAACTGGTTGTCCAGCCGCGCATGGTGTTGCTGACCATGCGTGATGCCTGCGGCTTCATTCTCGCCCTTCTTCTCATTGAAACGCTGTGCGCATTGCGTATTTCCGCGATGTTACCCGCATGGATCATCTTACCCTAATGTGAGTCATTTTATGATCGAACGTATTTTACAATTCTCCCTCCACCACCGCTTTTTAATAGCGCTGCTAACGGCAGCAGTTGCGGCGTTTGGGGTCTACTCGCTTAAAAACCTGCCGATTGATGCTGTACCCGACATTACGAATAATCAGGTGCAGATCAATTCCGTGGCTCCCGCTTTTTCCCCGATGGAGGTGGAGAAGCAAGTTACCTTCCCGGTTGAAACCGCCCTCGCAGGCATTCCGGGGTTGGAATATACGCGCTCTATTTCGCGCAATGGGTTTAGCCAAGTCACCGCCGTATTTAATGACAATGTCGATATTTATTTCGCCCGCGCCCAGGTCAATGAACGCATTGCCGAAGCACGGGAAAGCCTGCCAGATGGTGTAGAGCCCCGCATGGGCGCAATTTCTACCGGCCTTGGCGAAATTTACATGTGGACAGTGGAATATGCCAACCCACGCGGTAAAGGTGCTGAAATCAAGAATGGCCATGCTGGTTGGCAATCGGATGGCAGTTACCTTACCCCCGAAGGGCAACGCCTGAACAATGAATTGGAGCAAGCCTCTTACTTGCGCACTGTGCAGGACTGGATTATCCGCCCGCAGCTGAAAGGTGTCAAAGGCGTTGCCGGTGTGGATGCTATCGGCGGCTATGTGAAACAATACCACGTTCAGCCTGACCCGCAAAAACTGGTTGCTTTAGGCCTTAGCTTTGGCGATGTGGTGAACGCGTTGGAACGCAACAATATCAGTATTGGTGCGGGCTATATTGAAAGACGCGGTGAAGCCTATGTGGTGCGCTCAGATGGCCGTATCGAAAATGCCGACCAGATCGGCAAAATCGTGATTGCGAATCGGGGTGGCTTTGTCATCTACCTTCGAGATATTGCCTCTGTGGGCATTGGCAAAGAGCTTCGTACCGGCTCGGCTTCCGAAAATGGTGAAGAAGTGGTCGTAGGCACGGCGCTGATGCTGATCGGAGAGAACAGCCGCACCGTATCCAAAGCCGTTGACCAGAAAATAACCGAAATTAACAAGTCTTTGCCGGAAGGCATTAAGGCAAAAACGGTTCTTAACCGTACCAAGCTGGTCGATCGCACCATTAGCACGGTACAAAAGAATCTTGCCGAAGGTGCGCTGCTCGTCATCGTGATTCTCTTTGCGCTGCTTGGTAATTTCCGTGCGGCACTCATCACGGCGTTGGTGATTCCGCTTTCCATGCTCATGACCAGTATGGGAATGATACGCGCAGGCATCAGTGGCAACCTGATGAGCCTTGGCGCACTCGATTTCGGTCTGATTGTCGATGGCGCGGTGATTATCACTGAAAACTGCTTGAGCAGGCTCGCGCATCGCCAACATCAAGAAGGCCGGATGCTGACGGTGAAAGAGCGTTTGCATGAGGTCATGGTAGCCAGCCGGGAAATGATCCAGCCCTCCGTGTTCGGTCAGGCGATCATCATTATGGTGTATATCCCGCTTCTGACCTTTACTGGCGTGGAAGGCAAAATGTTCGAGCCGATGGCCCTGACGGTTATCTTCGCACTTGCCGCTGCATTTGTGCTGTCACTGACCTTTGTGCCTGCCATGCTTGCCATTTTTGTGACTGGCAAGGTGGAAGAAAAGGAAAGCCGTGTCATCCATAAAACGAAAGGTTGGTACGCGCCTGCGCTTAACTATGCGCTAAACGCACCAATGAAAGTCATTGCTATCGCAACAGCGGGCTTTGCTTTCTCATTGGTGCTATTTTCAACCATGGGGCAGGAATTCATCCCAACCCTTGATGAAAAAGACATTGCCATGCACGCCATGCGTATCCCAAGCACCGGCATTACGCAGTCACAGGATATGCAATTTGCGGTGGAAAAAGCTGTAAGCACGGTGCCAGAAGTGGCGTTTGCTTATGCGAAAACGGGGACAGCAGAAATGGCTGCCGACCCGATGCCGCCGAACGTATCCGACACCTTTATTATTCTTAAAGATAAAGAAGAATGGCCTGATCCCAGTATCAGCAAGTCGGAAATCATCGAGAAAATCACGGAAGCTGTATCGGATGTTCCTGGGAATAATTATGAGTTCACCCAGCCCATCCAAATGCGCTTTAACGAGCTTATCTCGGGTGTGCGTTCTGATGTTGCCGTGAAAGTCTATGGCGATGATTTTCCGGCCATGGAAAAGACGGCCGCAGAACTGGTGCAGGTATTGAAGGGCATTGATGGCGCGGCAGACGTGAAGATGGAACAAACCTCCGGCCTGCCGATGCTTGAGGTGAAGCTCGATAAGGATGCGATTGCGCGGTATGGCCTGAATGTGGCCGACGTGCTCGACGTTCTATCTATTGCCGTTGGTGGCCGCGAAGCTGGTTTGGTGTTCCAAGGTGACAGGCGATTCGACATCGTGGTGCGCCTGCCAGATAAGATGCGGCAAAATCTGAATGTACTGCAGAATTTGCCAATTCTATTGCCCGCCGATAACGACACCACCGCCCAAAGTGGGCTGCCGGACAGTCGTCCAGTTTATATTCCCTTAAAACAGGTGGCGAAACTGGAAATCACCGATGGCCCGAACCAGATCAGCCGCGAAAACGGTAAGCGCCGCGTCGTAGTACAATCCAACGTGCGTGGTCGGGATATTGGTTCGTTCGTAAAGGATGCCCAAGCCGCTATTGATACACAGGTAAAATTACCTGCCGGATATTGGCTGGAATGGGGCGGGCAATTTAAAAACCTGCAAGAAGCAAAAGCACGCTTGGCCGTGGTTGTGCCAGCCTGCTTCTTCATGATTTTCCTGCTCCTGTTTACGGCGCTCGGCTCGGTCAAGCAAGCATTGCTGGTATTCTCCGGCGTACCGCTGGCGCTGACCGGTGGTATTATCACGCTATGGCTTCGTGGCATGCCGTTCTCGATCTCGGCGGCAGTAGGTCTGATTGCACTTTCCGGTGTGGCCGTGCTTAACGGCCTCGTGATGATTACGCGCATTAACCAGTTGGTGCGTGAGGGGCTTGAATCGCACCGCGCTATTGTGGATGGGGCACTATCCCGCTTCCGTCCCGTGTTAATGACCGCGCTGGTGGCAAGCCTTGGCTTCGTACCGATGGCGATTGCCAGCGGCGCAGGCGCAGAGGTTCAAAAACCTTTGGCAACGGTCGTTATCGGTGGACTCATCACAGCAACCGTTCTGACGCTGCTGGTGCTGCCCGCCATTTACAAACGGTTCAACCTAGCCCGCGACGTATTGGCCAAGGAAGAACTGTAATTTTAACCCAACCCATAAAGGAGAAGAGAATGAAAAATTTTAAAACCATGTTGACCGCATCGGCCCTCGCGCTGGTGCTGGCTTCCGGCACGGCGGCATTTGCAGAAACGCCGAAAGCTACGGATGCTAAAAAAGCAGCGAAGCATGAGCATAAAGAAGGCGATCATGCCCACAAGGACGACGGCAAGCATACTGGCCATCAAGAGGGCGACGATCACCACGACGACACCAAGGAAAAGGAAGAAAAGCCCAAGGAGCAAGCCCCAAGTCGGTAAGCAATATGCCTAAAGGCCTCATGCTTTTAGGCATAGTTGCGGCGGGAAGTAACAAGTTTGGCGACTAGCTTCCCGCCGCAACCCCAAAACCTAGCAAATGCTGGGAATGTAACCACCAACCAAAGGAGAAATCTGATGAAATCCACTTTTAAGCTAATGGCTATAGTTAGTGTAGCATCCCTATTATTCGGCTCGCAAGCATTTGCCGGTAATTCTTTGGGCCAACAACGCCTCGCAGAGCGCAATGCGGCTTATTTTAAACAAAACGGCATCCAGCATGCCTCGGTTACTTGGGCGGCATCTGCTGCGCCATCTGAACCGAGCAGCCCGCATCATCGTATGGGGCAGCGCAATGCTGAATATTTTTCAGGTAACGTGAGCAATGTGGCCGGGTATCAACCTGCAAAAGAGCCGGCACCCTCCCATCCTACGAAGCATTAGAGCGTTTTGTCGCTGGTGTTCACTGAGCACCAGCGGCCATTTCCCATTAATCTTTAAAAGGAGAATCGAATCATGAATCAGCCCGTAAAAAAGACAGCGACAGAAAATTCTTTCTCGCATGCTGGCGGAACCAATAAAGGGAAACGCCAGTCAGAAAAATTAG
>QFOX01000079.1 GCA_003241645.1 Azospirillum brasilense
CGGGGTGATCCGCGCCACGGTGGTGCAGGCCGACAAGGCCGATGAAGGCAGCCTGACGCTTGAATTCACCGATGCACCGCTGCAATTGCGCCAGATGGTGATCACCGATGCTTCGGGCCAGCGCACGCAGATCCAGCTGCAGAACGCGCAGTTCGGCACCGCGCTGCCCAACAGCCTGTTCACCTTCGAGGACCCGCGCGGCACCAAGCCCCGGGCCCGCCGCCAGCGCAAGTAAGCCCCCTTCAATCCCAACGCGTAGCGCCGTGCGGCGCGCGCCGCCGCGCGAGGGGGGATAGGCCGCAGGCCGTAAGGGGGTGGCTTGCCCCCCTTTTAATCCAACGAATTATGACAATACGGTGACGGATTGCTCCGTTTATTTCACCGTACTGTCACACACGCGGGGGCGGGTTTGCGGTAGGGTGAAATCATGAAGGAGAACACCATGCAACTGCAGCCCCACACCCAGCTCGAAGACCTCATGATGGCCATGGTCGGCCTCGAGACGATGGCTTACATCAAGCCGGTGAATGACGGGGCGCTGATCCAATACGCGGTGTTCGCCGCCGATGGCACCCAGCTCGCCACCTTCGATGATTTCGATACCGCGCATTTCAATGCCGTGAAGCACAACCTTGCGCCGGTCAGCATTCACTAATTCCATTCACCACCACTCTGGCAAACCACGTTATCGCAACTCACCCACATCAAGAAGGTACCCGATGACGATCCTCTCCATTACCGCACTGCTCGCAACCGGCTGGCTCATGGCCCTTGCTTACTACATCCGCAGCCTGACGACCCCGGTCCACACCCCCGCCGAATAGTTCCATGTTCACGCCCTACCAGCGCTGCACGCTGGCCGAACAACAGCGCATCGATGTGCGCGTCTTCGTGAATGAAATAAGCCGTCTTGCCGGGGACGCCACCTTCCAGCCGGCCGACCCCCGCCTTGCCATGACCCACGATATTACCCTGGAAGAACGCGTGGATTACCTGCGCAACCTGTTCGCCGTGGATATGCATGCGCCCGAGCCCCGCTACCGCTGGGACCACCAGAAACTTGAAGATATCCAATTCCGCCGCTGCCTTGACCTGCAGGAGAACCTCAGCCGTTCCGGCCGCGCCGACGAAGGCCTCATGGAGCAGCTGGTCGATATGCTGGCGCTGCCCTACCTGCCGCAGCCGATTATCATTCAGGGCCGTTAGGCGGCCAATTCCACCATCACCGGTACATGGTCCGACGGGCCGTCGAACCCGCGCGCATCGCGCACGATCAGGCCGGATTTAAGCTCTGCTTTCAGTGCAGGCGACAGCCAGATATGGTCCAGCCGACGGCCGCGGTCGCTGGCCGCCCAGTCGCGGTTGCGGTAGCTCCACCAGCTGTAGAGTTTCTGCTCGGCGGGGGTGAAGGCGCGCAGCGCATCAAACCACTGGCCGCTGGCTTGCGCTTCGGTGAATTTCTCGCGTTCGATGGGGGTGTGGCTCACCACGTCGCGCAGCTGGCGGCTGCTCCACACATCATGCTCCAGCGGGGCGATGTTGAAATCCCCCACGGCGACCACGCGGCCCTTGGCCGTCTTCTCATCCACCGCCCAGTCGCGCATCGCATCCACGAAGCGTAGTTTCTCATCGAATTTCGGGTTCAGCTCGGTATCCGGCACGTCGCCACCCGCGGGCACATAGAAGTTATGCACGATGGTGCCATCGGCCAGTTCGGCGGCGATATGGCGCTTATGGCCGTTGCCGATCATGTCGTGCGCGGCGACCTGTTTCAGCGGGGTTTTTGAAAGAATCGCCACGCCGTTATAGCTTTTCTCGCCGGTGAACACGCAATGCCCATAGCCAAGGCGCTGCACGATCTCGTGCGGGAAATGCTGGTCCTCGACCTTGGTTTCCTGCAGGCACAGCACATCCGGCTGGTGAAGGGTGAGAAAGCGCGCGATCAGCGGTTCGCGGATGCGCAGCGAGTTGATGTTCCAGGTGGCGATTTTCATGATTTCGCTATTTAGGCGCGTTGCGCCAAAAGCGAAATCATTATTTTGCGTTCTGCCTGTGGCAGAGAAGGGATCTGCTATCCCTTCGTCGCCTTCGGCTCCTTACCCTTTCCGCTAGGCGGCTCGCGCCACTGCGGCGCTACGCGTTTTGGGGTCATGCGCTTCGCTCGTGGCTCGGCTTACGCCTACGCGCCGTACCCACGCTGCGCGTGATCATGAGTTCGGGCTACTGCCCTCGCATGCACACTATTCGACCTGAGAGAACCCTTCGCGCACATGCCGGGCGTTGGCTTGCAGGCCGAACAGCAGCATGGAAAGCGGCCACAGCAGAATGCCCGCCAGCGCGCCCATGCCAAGGCTTGCGCCGAGCCATTGCAGTTGTGCGGCCAGCACGCCGCCATGCAGCAGGCCGGGCACCAAGAGGCCCAGCATGGCAGGCAGCAGCACCATGCCTGCCAGATGCGGCGCATCGTCGATGCGCAGGCTATGCATCATGCGCTCGGCACTGGTCACGCACAGGCTGGCCAGCACGCCGCAGGCCAGCGCGGTGCTGGCCGCGCCATTGCACAGCAGGGCAACCAGCACGCCCGCGACCAGGCCTTCGCCTGCTTTTATGAGTGGTGTAGGGTGGCGGCCCCGCTGGGCCAGCCACAGGCTTGCCATGGCCCCCACCAGCGCACTGGTGGCGATGTTCACGTAGGCCAGCGGCGCAATCGCCGCTTCCATGGCCCAGCCAAGCACGGCGCAGCACAGCGCCAGCAACACCTGCCCGGTGAAGATCCATGATTGCGGCAACGCCTGCGTGCGCGGCTGCATGCTGGCGGTGAACCGCAACGGGTGCATGGGCAGGGCGTTGCTGCCGATGAGCCCCATGAAACTGGCGGCGGCCAGCACCACCAGCAGCAGGCCGCTGCGTGGCATGGCGGGCAATAGGCTGGGCAGGCTGCCAATGCCGAACTGCACGAAAAGCCACGCCCCCATGAGGCTGCCGAACAGCAGGCCCGCACGACGCGTGCGGTCGATCAGCGTGGCAGCGCAGGTTTGCGCGGCCAGCATGCCCAGCGCACTCAGCACCAACTGGCTGCTGTTGAGTTGCGTGGCCTGTCCGTCGCGCGCGAGGAACAGGCAGCCCACCGCGCTGAGCATCGCCAGCATCAGGCTGCACAGCGTGGCGTGGGGGCGCGCCGGGGCGGCCGCCGTTTGGGCCAGCGCCAGCAAACAGGCCGCGCCGGTGAGGATGGGCAGCAGCAACAGGAAGAAGGTGAGATTTATGGGCGTAAACATTGGGGTGACCCTAGCATTGTGCGCATGCCCGTGCTAGATATTGGCGCATGGCACACCCGAAATCGCATGAAATTCTTATCGCCGGTGGCGGATTGGTCGGCAACGCGCTGGCCATTGCTTGCGCGCAGGCGGGCATCGACGTGGCGGTGGTGGACCCGCTACCGCGCGAAAAACAGCTCGACGACGCATTCGACGGGCGCACCAGCGCCATCGCGCTCGCATCCACGCGCATCCTACAACAGCTTGGCGCGTGGCAGCATGTCGCGCCGCATGCGCAGCCCATTCACGACATTCGCGTGTGCGATCAGGACAAGCCCGGCTACGTGCATTACAGCGACACGGATGTGGGCGAACCGTTCGGCTACATCGTTGAGAACGCCAAGCTTCGCCGTGGCCTGTTCCTTGCGCTGGAAGCCACCCAAGGCATCACGCAGATCCCGGGTAAAGTGGTGGATTACATGGCGGATGCGCATGCAAGCATTGCCACGCTTGAAGACGGAAGCTCGGTGCGCGCACCGCTGCTGGTCGCGGCGGATGGGCGCTTTTCCAAGCTGCGCGACATCGCGGGCCTCAAATCCCGCAAGATCGCCTACGGGCAGACCGCCATGGTCTGCGTGATCGAACACAGCCTGCCGCACCATGGCCTCGCGCTCGAGAAATTCTACCCCGCGGGCCCCTTCGCGGCCTTGCCGTTGAAGCCGCTGGATGGGGTGAATCGCTCCGGCATCGTCTGGACCGAATCCGAAGAGGATGCCCCGCAATACCTTGCACTGCCGGAAAGCGAGTTCGACGCCGAGCTGCAAAAGCGCATCGGCGCGCCGGAGGTGAGCGCGTGGGGCAGCATCAAGACCGTGGGCAAGAAATTCAGCTACCCGCTGGTGCTGATGCATGCGGATGATTTCATCGCCAACCGCTTCGCGCTGGTGGGTGACGCGGCGCATGGTATTCACCCCATTGCGGGGCAGGGCGTGAACCTTGGCTACCGCGACGTGGCCGTGCTTGCGCAGCTGCTCGCCGAACAAAAAGCGCTGGGGCTGGACCTTGGCGCGCACACGCTGCTGGCGCGCTACCAGCGCTGGCGCAAATTCGATTCGGTGAGCATGACCGCCAGCACCGACCTGCTGAACCGGCTGTTCAGCAACGACCTGCCGGGCCTTTCACTGGTGCGCCGTGCGGGCCTGAGCGCGGTGGAGCGCATGCCGCGCCTGAAGCAGCTGTTCATGCGCCACGCCATGGGGCTGATCGGTGACCTGCCGAAAATGATGGAGCCGCCACGCGCTGCATGAGTACCACCCGCGCAGCTGAGGAGATTTTGAAAACGCTGGTCGCGTTCGACACCACCAGCTCGGATTCCAACATGGCGCTGATCGAGTGGGTGGAGCAGTATTTAGATACGCACGGCGTGTGGCATGAGCGCGTGCAGGAACATGACGAGCACGGCATAAAAAAAACGTCGCTGCTGGCGCGCATCGGCCCGGCGGTGGAAGGTGGCATCGTGCTCTCCGGCCATACGGATGTGGTGCCGGTCACCGGCCAGCAATGGACCGGCGGGCAGGGCGCGCAGACCGCCTTCACCCTGACCGAGCGCGACGGCAAGCTGTATGGCCGCGGCGCGTCGGACATGAAGGGGTTCCTCGCGCTGGCGCTCGCGCAGGTCCCGGAATTCGTGGCGCAAGAGCAGCGCGGCGAACTGAAGCGCCCGGTGTGGCTTGCCTTCAGCCACGACGAAGAGATCGGCTGCAAATGCGCCGAACCCATGGCCAAAGAATTCATGGCGCGCGACGTGAAGCCCGCCCTGATCGTGGTGGGCGAGCCCACCCTGATGCAGGTGGTGGACGAACACAAAGGCATCGATTCGTTCGAGACCATCATTCGCGGCAAGGCGGGGCATTCCAGCGCGCCGGAACTGGGCACGAATGCGGGCTACATCATGGCGGAACTGGCGCTGACGCTGCGCGACATCAACGCGGCGGAACGCAGCCACGCCTCGGCCAGCGAGAGCCGTTTTCCCACGCCGCACAGCACGGTGCATGCCGGTATTTTCCATGCGGGCACGGCGCGCAACATCATTCCCGACCATGCGGAGCTGAAATGGGAAGTGCGCCCGTTGCCCGGCCGCGCGGTGGAAGAGGTGCTGGCCCCCTATTACGCGAAGATCGCGCAGCTGCAGCAGCGCTACCCCGATTGCACGATCGACACCCACCAGCTAACGCATGTGCACGGCCTGAAACGCCAGAGCGACGAGGCCATTCAACTGGCGAATTACCTGGCGGGCAGCAATGCTGCCGCCACGGCCGTGAATTACGGCACCGAGGGCGGCGCCATGGGCTCGTACGGATTCCCGACCGTGATCTGCGGGCCGGGCAGCATCGATCAGGCGCACCAGCCGGATGAATATATCGCGCGCAGCGAGCTGGCCAAAGGTGCGGCGATGATGGCGCGCGTGGGCGAGGTGCTCAGCCGCGCGGCATGGGTTGCGCGCAGCGCCGGGCGCGATGAAGCGGCGCGCGAACGCTAAGGCTTGCCAAGTGCGCCCAGCGAACTATATTTCGCGGCATGTTCACCAAGACCACGCATTCGATCAAGATCACGGCGATGCCGAAATTCCTCGACCAGCATTCCGAGCCGGACGAGGCGCATTTTGTGTGGGCCTACACCATCCAGCTTGAGAATTGCGGCGACCAGACCGTGCAGCTGATGAACCGCCACTGGAAGATCACCGATGCGCATGGGCTGACGCAGGAAGTGCGCGGCCCCGGCGTGATCGGCGAACAGCCGGTGCTGAAACCCGGCGAAGCGTTCCGCTACACCAGCGGCACGGCGCTCACCACCGCCTCGGGCATCATGTTCGGGGAATACGAAATGGTCACGCCGGAAGGCGAACATTTCGAAGTGGAAGTGCCCGCTTTCTCGCTCGACAGCCCCTACGATCTGGGCCGCCCGAATTAATCGCACTTGTCATACGTTTGTAACATTGCGCTGCTATAGTGCAGGGTGAAGGAATCATTATGCCCGGACCGACCGACAATATGGCCGCCATCATGGCCTCGATGCAGACCCCCAGCGGGGGTCAGCCCGGCCGCTTGGGTGGGATTCTGCCCGACGTGCAGATGGCGCCGATCCTGTCGCTGAAGGGCTTCAACATCGATAACCCCATTATGCGCACGGGCGGGCAGAAAGCCCCGACCTTCTTCGGCAAATTGCTGGGCGACATGGGCTTCAGCGCCGAGAATTTCAAGCAAAGCCTCAGCCAGGTGAACCAGGGCGGCATGATCCAGCAATGCAGCCCCGCCGATATTTACGGCCATGGGCTGGATACGGGCGGTTCGTTCGTATCGCGTATTGGCATATCCGCCGGCGATGGCGGCCATGAAATTGGCTGATTAAGCCGATAATTTTCAATTTATCATTATAAAGCATAAAGTTGAAGCTATGCGCTGTGCGCATGCCACCCTTTCGGAATGACCGCTACTCGTGCGCGGTGCCATGGCGCATACAGGCCCCAACAAGAAACGTTACGGCAAGCAGTTGCGCGAACCAACCGCTTGTAGGGGATGACCATGAAACGCGTAGTTACCAGCCTTGCGCTTGTCGCGATGATGACGGCGACCGCCGCCTGCAGCGACAGTCGCGATATGGCGCAGCTCAACACCAGCACGGTGCAGCTCAACGCCATCCATTGGGACGAAATGGCCGCGGCCGATACCAGCGCCCATGTCACCAACAACAGCCTCATCTTCATGCGCTAACGAGAAACGCCCGGAAAATCGGGCGTTCCGTCATCATAACGTCACATCCATGCGCTAGGTACGCCGCGAACCTTTGAGGATGTCGCCATGCGTACCCGCAACCAATACCATGTTTATGACCTGCCCGAGAACATGCCGTCGCAGGCGGCCACACTGGTGCTGCAATGGCTGAAAGAAGCCCGTGCCACGCAACCCGTGCCGCTGCAGAACGTGGTGAATGCGCTGTGCTATGGCACCAGCCCGAACCGCCCCGCGGTGGTGCCCGCCGCTGCACCGGCCAGCGCCACCGGCGGCATGCACACCACGGAAGCGCGCATCCACGCCATGCGCGGCCACCTGATGGGCGAGGCGAGCATCAATCACACGGTGCGGCTGTTCCCACAGCAGGACGCTGCGGAAGCGACCGCCGCCTTGCGCCACGCCGTGCAGGCCGATCACGCGCAGTGGCACGCGCATGTGCTCACCCGCATGGGGCAGACCGAAAACCTGGAAGAGTTCTGCAGCCTCATGGCGGTGTACCAGGGCTTCGATACGCTCAACGCCATGCTGCAC
>QFOX01000080.1 GCA_003241645.1 Azospirillum brasilense
CTTCCCGAACCGGCTGAGGGGAGCGAAGCGGAATGAGTGCGCTCAGCGCATTCAGTCGTTCGGTCGATGCCATGTTTGGCAGGCTGGGGATGGCTGCAACCTATCGTCCCGTCATTGGCGATACGGTATTGGTGACAGTCATCCCCAAACGGCCCGATGAATATATCGGGCTGGGCGCTTCGACCGTGCAGGCAGAAACCGTGCTGTTCGATGTGCGCGCCAGCGAGGTGGAAGCCCCGCGCGAAAGCGACATCGTCAGCTATCTCGGTACGGATTATCGCGTCATCGGGGAACCGAGGCGCGATATCCACCGTCTTGTTTGGACGCTGGAGGCGGTCGCCGTATGAGACTCGTAGCTGCCATCAAGGGTGACCTCGAAAAGATGATGAAAGAGGAATCCCAAGCCGCCGAGCAGGCGGTTACCATGGGCGTGGTGGAAGCCGCCACCGGCCTGCGTGAAGAATTGCGCCAGCAAGTGCTGACCGCTGGCCTGGGCGAGAAGATGGCGCGCACATGGCGGCAGAAGCGCTACCCGTCGAGTGGCTTTTCCATTGGCACGGCGGGGCTGGTCTACAGCAAAGCCCCCGTGGTGATTCGTGCGTTCAGCGAGGGCGTGACCATTCGCAGCAAAGAAGGAAAGTTCCTCGCCATCCCGACCACTGCAGCCCCGAAACGTGGCGTGGGTGGCAAGCGGATCACGCCGGATAATTTTCCCGAACATTCGCTGGGGCGGCTGCGCTTTGTCTATCGCCGGGGCGCACCGTCGCTGCTGGTGGTGGATGGCATGCGCGCAGGCACGGGCAAGCGCGGGGGATTCCGCAAAGCCTCTGACAGCGCCAAGCGCACGGGGCGCGGGCTTACCACCGTGGTGATGTTCGTGCTCTTGCCGCAGGTGATGCTGCCCAAGCGGCTTGATATCGATGGGGCATCGGATCGCTGGAGTGCGCGATTGCCGGATTTGATTTTAAAGAACTGGCCGGAGACAAGCGATGAGCAGCATTAAGGAAACCCTTTTACAAGCCTTGCATGATCGGCTGCAGACACTTGCCAGCAGCGATAACCTGGTCACGCGCAACCCCGGCAAGGCACAAAAAATCCCTGATGGCGGGGCGCTCGTCACCCTGCGCGATGGCGATAGTGGTGAGCCGGAGGTGCTCTTGTCGCCGCTCACTTACATCTACGAACACGAAGCCAGCATTGAGGTAAGCGTCAGTACCCTATCACCGGAGACGCTGCTCGATACTGTGCTGCAATCCATTGGCACGGTGTTGGAAGCCGACCGCACCCTCGGCGGGCTAGCGGAATGGATGGAGCCACGGGCGGCGGATGTGCTGCAGGACGATTTAGAAGGCGCTCCGGCGATTCGCTTGGCGACCATCCCTGTAATGATCCGCTTCCATACGGAGAACCCGCTACGTTAGGAGCGGGCGAACTGCAGTAACGGTTCGTAATTGCCTTTATCGGCCTCGCGCAGTGCAGCGATATAGCGCGCACGGATTTCGTCGGGCTTGGTGAGATCGGAATTGCCGCCCCATGACAGCGTTTCACCGCCGAATTTAGCGATAAGCGCATCGGCGCATAGGCGCGCATGCCTGCCATTGCCGTTGGGGAACAAGTGAATCTTGACCAGCCGATGGTGAAAAACAATCGCCATGTCGGTGATGGAATAGGTTTCGTGTCCCAGCCAATAGCGGGCATCGCCCAGCAATTGATGCAGCTCGGTGGGAACGAGGTACGCTTCTACGCCAATGTTTTTATTGCTCTTGCGGAACGTGCCAGCCCATTTCCAGACATGGCCGTACATGCGCTTATGCAGTCCCAACAGGAATTTCTCAGTGAAGATATCCTGCCGTGACAACACAGCTTTGCCCATCAGCCACTGGCGGGCTTCGAGAATATTGCGCTGCTCGAACGCATCCAAATCGGCGCGCGTGACGATGGTCGGAATCAAATCGCGCTTTTCGTCCTCATCCAGCGGTGTTTGGCCGGGGATATACTGGAATAGCATGGTTTACTCCCACAGTTTGCTGTTGGGGTTTTTCGCCATTTCGAGCGCCAGCGTCTCAATCTGTTCGCGCAGGTTGCCAACCTCCTGCGCTTCCAGCCGCATGCTTTGATCAACAGGCGTGACCAGTTCCGCCGCTTTCTTGCGCGCTTGCTTTTTGATGGTGGCCTCAAGGCTTCCCTCGTTGGGGATGAGCACATAGGCGACCCGGCAGTCGAGTGCTTCCGCTGCCTTGCGCAGCGATTTGAGCGTGATGCTGCCATTGATTTCGTTCTGCTCCAGCTGCGCAGCGGATTGCTGCGCACTGCGCATACGCGCGCCGAATTGGCGCGTGTTCATGCCCAGCGCTTTGCGGATCGCCGCAATCCACCCTTTGGAGGGTTGTTCGCACAGTTTCAGTTCCGCCAAATGGCGGTCGAGCATCTCGATTTGGAGTTGTTTCATGCCAATCATTTTACAGCCTATATCCTGTTTATTACGCACATAATAACAGGTTATAGGCTGTAAGTAAATGGAATAAAAACAGTCTATAGCCTGTCAAAACAGCCTTAATTAACAGGATATAGACTGTATTCCGAGTGCCTATTTACAGCTTACGCACTGATTTTTCACGCGCTGTGCACCGTTTTCCCCCGTTTTTTCAGCCCTTCAACCCAGGAGTATCCCCATGGCACGATCCTATGGCTCGTCCTCGACGCTGCTTGCCCTAAAAGAACCCGCCTATGGCACCCCGCCATCCGGCGACTTCGAGAAATACGCCTTCGTCTCTTCGGACGTGAGCGCCGAGCAACCGCTGCTCGCCTCCGATCTGCTCGGCCAAGGGCGCGAGCCGCGCGCACCGTTTCGGGATGTGATCACCGACACGGGCAACCTTGTGGTGCCGGTCGAGTGCCGCGATTTCGGGCGCTGGCTGGAGTTCCTGCTTGGCGCGCCGACCAGCTCGGCCAATGCCGCGAATGGCAACATCGTCTTTACCGCCAATCCCAGCAACGGTCACACCATCACCCTGAATGGGGTGGCCTGGTCGTTCGTGAATACCACGCCCACGGGCAACCAGACCGAGATTCAGGGATCACTGGGTGCCACGCTGTCAGAGTTGGTGAGCAACCTCAATGCATCGGTGGTTTCCGGCCTGAGCGTAGCCACCTACAGCACCAATGCTACCACGCTCACCGTCACCCATGACACGGCGGGCGCGACCGGCAACAGCTATACGCTCGCCTCCAACAATGCCAATGGCGTGGTGAGCGGCGCGCATCTGTCGGGTGGGGGTTACACCCACATCTATGAAAGCGGCGCAGCAGCGCTGCCTTCCTTCGCGCTGGAAGTCGGCCATGCCAACGTGCCTGCCTACTTCCTTCATACGGGATGCTTGCTTGGTTCCATGGCGTTTAACTTCCAGCGCTCCGGCGCGGCAAATGCCACCCTTAATGTCATTGCGCAGGGTGAAACGCGCTATGGCAGTTCGCAGGGCGGCACGCCGACGCGGCGCGCATTCAAGCCATTCAGCCAGTTTAACGGCGCGATCACACGCAATGGCGTGGCGCTCGCCAACGTCACCGCTGCGCAGTTCACCTACAGCAACGGTTTGGAGACCATCCCCACGCTGCGCAACGATGCGCTGATCGAGGGCGTTGACCCGACCATTTTGTCGGCCACGGGCAGCATCGATGTACGATTTGCCGATACCACGCTCATCGATGACGCGATCAACGACACGCCGATTGAGCTGGAGCTTGCCTATCGCCTGGGCGGGCTGGAGGGCGACCATTTCAGCCTGGTCTGGACATTCCACGAAGTCTACCTGCCGCGCCCGCGCGTGCCGATCTCCGGCCCCGGAGGGGTACAGACGACCTTCAACTGGCAGGCCGTGTTCAGCGAACTGCTGGAAAAATCCGTGACCGTAACCCTCAAGAACGATGTGGCCTCCTATGCTTAAGCTCAATCTCCCCAAAGAACCGTACTGGCTCACTCTCCCTGCGCAGGTGGAGCTGTTCGTTAAACCGCTCACCAGCGCCTTGATGCAGGCGGCGCAGGCGCAGGCCGTAAAGGAACTGCTCGCGTTGCGTGAACTGCGGGAGCAATTGCTGGAGACGGGACAGGATGCAACGCACCTGCCGGATATCACCGACCAAGATATCCGCCATAGCTTGTCGGAAATTGCGCTGACCAAGGCACTGGCGCGGCTCGCTATCCTTGATTGGAAAGGTGTGCTGGCACCGGATTCGGATACGGTAGCAACCGTCACGCCGGAGGCGGTGAACGAGCTGATGGATTTCTGGTTCATTGCGCAGGATTTCTACCGCCAGTACCACGCCACGCTGACGGTACTGGAACGCGAGGGAAACGACTCGCGGCCCGCTGCAAATGGCACTTCGGCGGTGGGCCACGTTACTGCCAACACTGCGCCGATGACGATCTCTCCTGCAGTCGAGGAGAATCCGACCCCATAACGGGTGAATGCTGCCCGTATATCGAGCATGCGCCACTCACCGCGCAAGGCTACGAGGTGTGGGATGTAATCCAGCGTGGTTCCGGCCAGCTCCGCCTGACCGCACGCGCGGGCGTGCTGGGCTTCGACGTTCAGGCGCTTCTCACCATTGCAACGGCGCTGGGCTACGAACCACAGCCGCTGCTGCACTTGTTCCATTACGCCGAATACGGCCTCCAGCAAGCGATCCAGCACCATGGCAGCAACCGCGACGACCCGTAACGTGTCCGTGCGTATCACCGTGCTCGACGGTGATAAGGCGCGGCGTGAACTGACGCTGACGGGCGAAGCAGGCCAACGTGCCTTGCAGAAGATCAAGGATGCCAGCGTTCCGGCTTCGCGCTCGCTGGTCGCCATCAATGCGGTCAGCCAAGAAGTAAGCTACGGCCTGCATGGCGTGGCGGGCAATGCCGGATCGGTCGGCACGGTACTCACCCGTTTGGGGCCGATCGGCATTGCGGCTGCGGTCGTGCTCGGCGGGATTACTCTGGCGGCCAGCAAGGGTATCAAGGAGTTCAAGGAAGCCGCTGGGGCGCTTAAGAGCTTCAATGCGGCATTGGCGGCGACCGATTCCGTATCAGGTGTCACGGCGCGTGAAATTACCGAGCTTGGCGAAGCAGTTGAAGCCAACACCTTATTCAAGAAGGAGGATATCCTACACGCCGCCGCGGCCCTGACATCGTTTCAGAATGTCAGTGGCGAGGTCTTCACGCGCACCTTGTCGCTCGCCTCGGATATGGCTGTGCGGCTTGGCACTGATATTCCCTCCGCTGCGGAGATGCTGGGGCGCTCGCTGGAGCGTCCGGAGGATGGGCTTGGCAGGCTGGCGCGTAAATTCAGCGATCTGTCGCCCACGCAGAAAGAGACCATCGAGAACTTTGTGCGCCAAGGCGATGTCGCCGCCGCGCAGGCCATTATCCTTGAGCATCTGGAAGGCAAAACGCGCGAGCTGGCCGAAGCGCAGACCAAGGGACTCACGGGCGCGAGCAATGCGCTGGGTGATGCCTGGGACGATTTGATGGAGTCGTTCGGTGGCACGTTGGTGCATACCGGCGTGGCGCAGGGTGGGCTTTCCATGCTCACCAAGGCAGTGCGTGGATTGCATGCCGCGCTCTATCCGACCGACGAGCAGCGCAAAAGTCGTCTCGAAGAAGATATCGCGGCGATGGAGGATAGTTTTGGCACACGGCTGGATCGCTGGGTGCTCGGCAGTGCTCCGGCCCTCGATGCCAAAAAGAAAGAGCTGAAAGACCTCAATGCCGCGATGGCGGAGGAAGAACGCAAGGCGCAGGAGGAGAAACAGAAAGCCCTCGATGCTGCTGACCAGGCTTCGGCCACCCGGCGCAATGAAACCCTGCTGCAGATTGAGAAGGAATACCAAAAGAAGCTGCGCGAGAGCACGCAGACTGAACGCGAAAAGATCATGCAGGAGGCCGCCGAGGCCAAAGAGCGTATCGATGCGCTTTACAAGGATGACCGCAATTCCGATGCAGCGCGTGGCGCGCGCGATGCGGTGGATAGCAGCACCCGCGCCAAGCTCGCCAAGTTGGATACCGAAGCGGCCAAGCCCGCGCAGCAACTGGCCGAGGCGAATCGCAAGGTTGTTGAGTCCCTCTCCGAGCGCCTGCGGCTGGAGCAGCTCAGCGAAAAAGAACGCTTTATCCAAACGGAGATCGGCAAGCTCAATGCGTCGGCTACCGCCGAACAGGTGCGCGCCATTCGCCAGCATGCCGATGCGCTCTACGAGCTGAAAGAAGCGCAGGAAGCTGCCCGCGAGGCCGAGCGCGAGGCGACGCGCCAAACCGAAGCTGCCACGCGCGCGCGCAAGCAGGCCATCGAGGATATCAACGACCGCATCTTGGACACCATGCCCGCCTACGATGCGGCGATCAAAGCAGCGGAGGATTGGCGCAAGCGCACGCTCGATACGCTCTCCACCAGCAGCGCCGATTACGAGCAGTATGCCGGACAGGTCGATGCGGTGTTCGGCCACATGGCCGAGCAAGCGCTCGATAAAAGCCGCAAGATGGAAGATGGCATCACGCGGGGGTTGCGAAAATATGCCGAGGAAGCGACCGACGCGGCGGCCAGTGCTGAGAAAATCATCGGCAATGCCGCCGAAAGCGTCGAGAGCACCCTGGTCGATGCCTTCACCAATGCTGGATTCAGCGTCGAGAGTTTTGGCAAGATCGCCCAATCGGTCGCCCGCGATATCCTGCAAGCCTATATCCGCCAGAATATTACCGGCCCGCTGGTCGGCGCCATCAATCAGGGAATCTCTGGTGGTAGCAGTGGCGGCGGGCTTGGCGGCTTCTTCGGCAATATCCTGTCGTCCATCTTCCACGATGGTGGCAAGGTTGGAGAAACCGCTGCGCCGACGCGCATGATGCCGGCAGCGATGTTCGCCACCGCACCGCGCTTCCATAACGGCCTGCAGCCGGACGAGTTCCCGGCCATCCTCCAGAAAGGCGAAACCGTCCTGCCGCGTGGCACCAGTCCTGTGCAATCCCAGCCGGTCGAGGTGCAGGTCATCAACGTTACCAACCCTGACACCGTGCGCACCATGGTCTCGGAAGCCATGACCAGTGGCCGCACGCGCAATGTCATCGTCAATTCCGTGTTGCAAGCGATGGAGCAGCGCGGCCTGCAGGTAAGGACGTAAGCCATGCCGTGGATCGCCGCCGAGTTACCGACGCTTCCGGCCTTGCCTGTCTCTGGTGTTGCCGAAAGCAAATCGGATCGCACCACCATTACAGAGTTCGCGGGCGAGCTGGAGCAGCGTGTCAGCTATGCTGGCCATCACGCCATGACGCTCAATGTCACCTGCAATCAGGTGAAAGCAGTACAGGTCGATACATTCAC